>DATEBK010000253.1:0-13354 GCA_035287825.1 Terriglobales bacterium | reverse complement strand
GTGTGGCCCCGACCGGCCAGAGCGGTTTCGTCACTCTACAAGGTAACGGGGGAACGATCCAACTGCTGGCCACCGGCATGTACACCAACGGCAAGACCAAAGACCTGACTGGCGTGGTTACCTACAACGCGATCGTGGATCCGAACTATAGCCAGACTGACAATGGTGCCGCATTGCTTCCGCCCTGCGCACCGGGTGACTGCCCAGTTCCGAGTGAACCGCCCTTTACGAACGGGACTCTGGAATTTAGCCAAACTGGTTTGCTCACCGCTGTCGAACCTGCTGTGTGTACCTGGGTGAACGAGGCCGTGGATCCCTCTACAACGCCGGCTTGGTTCTATGTGGGTGATTATGTGGTCACGGTTACATATGGCGGGGTTACATCTCAACCCATGTATGTTCCAATCGCGTCGGAGGCGGGCATCTACGACCAGTACAGCAATCCGACGAGCTCTTGCGGACCTTCGGCATCATCGTAGAAATTTAGCGATCGGCGGACGATCCGGGTAACCTAATTTAGCGGGGACGGCTGCACCACGGCCGTCCCCGTCTCCGTTTTGCCGGATCGTTTTTCCGCGTTCTTACTCCACATCCTGATTCGGCAGCCGTATCACCTCGCCCGCGTTTGAGTGTCTTGTGGTTCCTCTATATAATTCGGGGTTTGCCTGTGCCGAGGAAGGCGCGGTTTGCTTATGCTTGTCATTTTTGTGACTACTCCCCTGACGGAAGTCGTGGCCGGATGAAGGTCCGCACCGGCATTGAGATCTCAAGCCAATCGGATATTGGCTGTCTGCGCCAAAACAACGAAGACTCATTTGGCTATTGGGAGCCCGAGGATGACGCGCAATTCGCGCGCAAAGGGCGGCTGGCGGTGGTCGCGGATGGCATGGGCGGTTATGAAGGCGGTCAGGAGGCGAGCCGGTTGGCGGTGGAGACGTTGCTGGCAGTTTATGGCGACTACGCCGGTGATGATCCGCAGGCAGGACTAATCGAGGCGTTGCAGGCGGCTCATGAACAGATCCGGAACTATAGTTTTGCGCATCCGGAGTTGCGCGGGATGGGAACGACATGCACGGCGGCAGCGATTGTTCGGAGCGGGGAGCGGGACGCGCTCTATTACGTGCATGTGGGTGACAGTCGGCTCTACCTGATCAGGGATGGACGAATCACGAGAGTGACGCACGACCACAGCTATGTAGGACGGTTGGTGGAGGCGGGGATGATTAGCGCGGAAGAAGCGGAACATCATCCGCAGCGAAATATTCTGACCGCGGCGCTGGGAACGAACCCGGAACTCACCATGGATACTCCAGAGCATGCGCAGCCGCTTTTTCCTGAAGACGTCCTGCTGATTTGTACCGACGGATTGTGGGGGTTGGTGGCGGACGCGGAAATTCTTAGCGCGATCGAGAACAAGAGCGCCGAGCAGGCGGGCAGGGAACTGATCGCGCTGGCCCGGGGACGCGGCGGTCCGGACAACATTACGGTGGAAATTCTGCGCCTGCGGTGAGGCGAGCCCGACGCGGAAGATACTTATCGTACCGCGACACCCCGCAGTGCAAGAACATGCACAAGGGGATCAGATGCTGACCGGCGTGGAGCGCTAAAGCCTTCGAAATCAACGGGACGCGCAGAACCCTGATTTTATCCATTGGCAATGGGCGTGCTGCGCCTATAATGCCTATTGATCAAATAGGAATTGTTGACGAGGATGGACTATGAAGATTTCGCAAAAAGGGCTGTACGCGTTGCAGGCGATGATGGTCCTGACCCGGCGGCACACGCAGGGTGCGATCCGGATCCGTGACATCGCCTACGAAGAAAATCTGCCGGAAAAATTTCTGGAACTGATACTGCTGGAAATGAAGAACGCGCGAATTGTTGAAAGCGTGCGCGGCGCGAAGGGTGGATATCGACTGCGGCGGGCGCCGTCCGAGATACGATTGAGCGAGATTATCCGCCTGATTGACGGGCCGCTGGCGCCATTTGGAGATGCCGATTCATTGCGGGTACTAATCGATCGCGACGCAGAACACAGCGCGTTGTACAAGGTGTTTCTCGAAGTGCGGGATGCAGCGGCCAGGATTCTGGAGAACACGACGCTCGCCGATTTGATCCGTCGCGGGCCAGCCGGGCGTTCGCATCCGAAGGCCATCAATCGTAGGACGAGCGATCGCAAGACCAGTAAGAAAAAGAAACCCGAACCGACCGTGTTGCCGATGGTGGCGCGCTGACAAGTTCTTCCTAAGACCTGGCACCTGAGACCTAAGACCTGACCCCTGATACCTGCGGCTGATTTACCATTCCTTGTGCTCCTGTTCTGGATTATCTTCAATCTATTCGTTCTGGCGATGCTAGCGCTGGATCTGGGTCTGTCAAAGTCAGGCGTGCGAAGGCTGGGTGCGCCGCGGCTCGATCCAGGCTCCCAAGGTGTCAGCTTTCGGCGGGCGCTGGCATGGTCGGCGATCTGGATCGCTCTGGCGGCAGCGTTCGCGGTAATCGTCTTCTTTTGGCACGGACGCACTTTAGCTTTGCAGTTCGTGACCGGCTATGTGATCGAGCTGTCGCTCAGCATCGACAATCTGTTCGTGTTCCTGCTCATTTTCCGTTATTTCAAAGTTGCCGGCGAGCATCAGCACAAAGTGCTGCTGGGAGGAATTGTGGGCGCGCTGGTGATGCGCGGGCTATTCATCTGGTTGGGTGTGAGCCTGATCGGGCGCTTCCAGTGGATCACGTATGCTTTCGGCGCGCTGCTCATTTATTCGGGATGCAGGCTGTTGTGGCAGGGTGAGAAGAAGATTGATCCGGACAAGAATTTTATTCTGCGCGGGGTTCGGCGAATTCTTCCGGTGACGGACGATTACGTGGGCGGGCAGTTCTTTACGCGGAGGAACGGACTTTATGCGACTCCGCTGCTGGTGGCGCTGCTGGTGATTGAAACGACCGATGTTCTTCTTGCGATTGATTCCGTTCCGGCGGTGCTTTCGATTACGGTGAATCCCTTTATTGTTTACACGTCGAATGTGTTTGCAATTCTGGGACTGCGATCGATGTATTTTGCGCTGGCTGGCATGATTGACCTGTTTCACTATCTGCATTACGGATTGTCGGCGGTGCTGATTTTTATTGGGGTGAAGATGCTGGCGGCGCACTATGTGACGATTCCGACGGAGTGGGCGCTGGGGGTTGTAGTGGTGGTGCTGGGAGCTTCTATTCTTATGTCGCTGCTGCATCCGCAAACGAAGCCGTCCGTCTAGTTGCATCCGGCGTCGAAAGTCATAAACTGGCACACATCTGGATACGGGCAGATCAGTGGCCGGTTAGATTCAACGTGATCTCGTCCGATTTGGGATCTTCCTCCTTAATCTTTCCCGACCGCCAGGCAAGCCATGCTCCGCCGGAGTAAGCGATCGAACATAAAAGCGGCATAGTGAAAAACAATTTTCCCAGGCACTCTTCGTCTGCGCAGTTGCTGTCGCTGAGGGAGAACAACTCGTCGTTCGTATCAGCCCAAAATGAACCATGTGCCCTGTGTGCATAGGATTTGTCATAGCCCGGCCACGATGCTGCGATCATCACCACAAAGCACACCGTACAAAACACGCCCACGTAGCGAGACGCACGAACCGGCCAAAAGGCGTTGACCGCCAAGCCGAGAAGCACCGACGGTACCCAGAGGACAGGACTATAAAGACCAAACAGAATCTGGTAAAGCGGACGATGCAGAGTGCTCGGACTGATGGCGGTGAACGGTTCCAACAATAACAACCCGACCATCGTGCCGCCCAGAGTCGCGATGAGAAGATGACCCACGAAGCGGCTCACGCGTATGTAGATCGGTATCTCCATGCGGTTGATCTCGCAACGGGCATTAAATATCAAGCCAGTCTCTTCCATACGCTATCATCAATATTCATGATCAGCATTCCCGTTAAAACGCCATCGCGCTCCTATGAAGTGGTGATTGGGAGCGGACTGCTGGCGCGCGCTGGAGAACAGCTTCACGGAGTCCTGGAAAAAAAGCGCGCGTTTGTGGTGACGGTGCCTCCGGTGCGCCGGCGGTGGGCGAAGGTGCTTTTACAATCGCTGAGCGCCGCCGGAATTGAAACGACGCTACTAGAGATGCCAGACGGCGAACGCGCGAAGCGGCTGTCAACCCTCGAGAAGCTGGCGGAGAAGCTATTGAAGCTGGGCGCCGACCGCGGTGTGACGCTGATTGCGCTGGGCGGCGGCGTGGTTGGAGACGTGACCGGATTTCTGGCCTCGATTTATATGCGCGGGGTCGACGTGATCCAGGTACCGACTACGGTTCTGGCGCAGGTGGATGCGGCGATTGGCGGTAAAACTGGAGTGAATCTGGCGTCGGGGAAGAATCTTCTCGGGACTTTTCATCAGCCGCGCACAGTGCTGATTGATCCCGCGGTGCTGGGAACTTTGCCTTCCCGCGAATATCGCGCGGGTCTATACGAATCGTTGAAGTGCGGTGTGATTGGGGATGCTGGACTGTTCAAGTTGTTCGAGGATCGACGACGGGAGCTGCTGGACCGCGATCCGGTGGTGCTGGAAAAAGTGATTGCCGATTCGGTGCGTTTGAAAGCGTCGGTGGTGAGCGCCGATGAACGCGAAGGCGGCTTGCGGCAAGTGCTGAATTTTGGACACACAATCGGTCACGCGCTTGAGGCTGAGACGCAGTACAAGCTGTTGCTTCATGGAGAAGCAGTGGCGTGGGGCATGATTGCGGCCACGCACATCGCGCTTTCGACAGGCAAATTAGATAGCGTGGCGGCGGGGCGTATTACGAACTCCGTGCTCGGTCTTGGGCGGCTGCCGCGTTTGAAGTTAAAGACCGCGAACATCGTGAAGCGGCTGCGCTCCGACAAAAAAACCCGGCAAGGCGTGGTGCATTTTATTTTGCCGCGCGAGATTGGAAAGGTCGAGATCGCAAGCGACGTTCCGGAAGCAATTGTGCGCTCGGCGGTGGATGAGATTCGAAAGCTGGCGCGGGATTAGCGACAGTCAGGGCCCATCGCCGGTGTGCCCATCCAAAATGTCTATGGTGCAGAAAGTCGATGAGCGGGTTATAGGCGCGGCGCCTGCGGGTGCACCAGACCGCGAGTCGGCGGCGCTCGCCGTGCGGGAGATGTTTACTTCGATTGCTCCGCGCTATGATTTGCTGAACCACGTTCTTTCCTGCAACATCGACCGGCTATGGTGGTGGCGCACGGCGCGCAGATTCGATTCCATTCTGAAGCGACCGGACGCGCGGGTGCTGGATCTCTGCTGCGGTACGGGCGATATGACGTTCGCGCTGCGCCGGCGGGCGGGGTCTAAGGCTCCGCGGATTCTGGGCGCGGATTTTTCTCACGCTATGTTGCAGCGCGCGGCGAAGAAGGGAACCGGCACAACCCTGCGTTGGATTGAAGCGGATGCACTACGCCTGCCGTTCCCCGACGGGAATTTTCACCTGGTGACCTCGGCATTCGGGTTTCGCAATCTGGCGGACTACGACTCGGGATTGCGGGAGATTGCGCGGGTGCTCGCTCCGGGCGGAGAGTGCGGTATTTTGGATTTCGGCGAGCCAGGTGGTTTACTGGGAAAACTCTATCGCGTTTATTTTAAGAGAGTTCTTCCGAAAATTGGCACCATGATTTCGGGAGTGCGAGGTCCATACGCGTATTTGCCGGCATCGGTCGAGCGCTTTCCAGCTCCGGACGAGATGCTGGGACGGATGCGGCAGGCGGGATTTCACGATGCGTCCTGGACTCCGTATTCGTTTGGCATTGCCGGGTTGTATCGCGGAGTGAAAGGTTAAGGTTGCGGCAATGATGGAGACGGTTCTCAAGCGATTTGAAAACCCAGATGAGGTACGAGTGTTCGAGAAGGGGAAATTCGAGCTCGTTCGCATCGGCGGCATGACGGTCGGCCGCGCCACCTACGAGCCGGGATGGAGATGGTCGCTGCACGTCGGTCCGGGCGTAGGCGCGTCGCGCTGCAACGTGGAACATGTTGGGTTGGTGCTCTCTGGATGCGCGACCGCAGCGATGGAGGATGGGACGGTGCACGAACTCCGCGCCGGCTCGCTCTTTTACATTCCGCCCGGACCTCCCGGTCACGATAGTTGGGTAGTGGGCGACGAACCGTACGTCTCACTCCATTTTATGGGGGCGGATCACTACGCCAGCAAATAATTGTTCAAGTGCCCTTGGGCAGATGAGCTGTCCGGCGGGATACCGATGAGTCTCACTTTATCCCCAGGTTCATGCCGTCAACTCAGCCTCTTTCTTTGATCCTGCGCCCACTTCTCAGTTCCCTTGGAAGGAATTGGCGAACGCCTCGATATTTGTTTTCTCAATCACCCGCGGATAGTCATCGCCGAGGAATTGTTGCAGGCGGTCCGTGTTCATGATGTACTCGCCTGTCATATAGGGAACGGCATCGGGAGGAATCGCCGAGATGCCGCGGTTCCACAAAAACTGCAATACCAGACGCATGCCCCACTGTCCGGGAACGCGCAACAATTTGGCGTGCGCCAACTCAATGCATTGGGCGAAAGTCAGAGGATCGCCGCGTCCAGCGACGTTGAGAATGGTGAGGCGCTGCGCTTCCGGTTCCCGGCGCAGAATCCAGGCGATCAGACGGGCCATGTCATCGACGTGAACAAACTGAATCTTGTTATCGAGATATTTCTGTCCGTAGGGCAACATACAAGGCAAGCGTTTTGAGGATTGCCTCATGCGGGCGGCGCGCGATCCTTTGCCGTTAGGAGTTCCGCGGAACGCTCCCATCAGATAGTTTTCCACGCTTGCTCCGGCAAAAATGTGAGGACGGAGAATGAATACTCCACAACCGCGCAAGGAAGGCGCGCGTTGCTGTACGACAAGGTCGCTTTCTTTTTTGTGGATCGCGTAGGGAAGGGTGTGAGCGTTCAGCGCGGCATCTTCGCCGGCAGGCGCGGGCAGATCGGAACCGTAGGCGGACACGCTGCTGGGAAAAATAAACTGCCGGACTACGCTGGGAGTATTGCGGTTGGCTTCGGTAATCGCTTCCATGACGCGGGCGGTACCGGCGACATTGATACGCCACATGCGGTCAACATCGAGAATGCCGGAGCGCTGCGGGTCGATAACAAACGCCAAATGAACAACGGCCGCAGGCTGCACTTCGCGAAATAGCAGGAGCAACTCGCGAGCGGATTCTTCCACTCCCAGATCGATCGGTACAAAGCGGTCGATATTAGTGGAGGATTGTTTGGGCGGCGTGAGATCGACGCCTACCACTTTGTAATCCGCCAGTTGTGGAACTAACTGCTGGCCCAGATTTCCGGAAACGCCGGTAACGACCACAGTTGGTTTTGCGTTATCCATCGAGTCGGGATCTTCTTACCGGAATATTCTTACAAGGTCCGGATCGTTTCGATCCGGACCTCTCTCAGTCCGGACCTTTGTTAATCAGGATCCTGGGACTGACCGGGGTTCGGTCTTAGTCCGCGGGGTGTCGGTGGCATGCCGGGGGTGCGGGCGGCGCCGAAGTAGGCATCGTTCAGGTCCACATTGCCCTGAAATGCCTGCATGGCGTCGCGGTAGCGCTGGCCCGAAATAAGTTTGCGAATTTCCGGACTTACGCTTTCCAGCGTCAGGGTTTCTTTGCTGACCATTTTGTAAATGTAATGGCCATTATTGGCGTCGGTGATGACGTCGGAGACGTCGCCGGGTTTCAAATCCATAACCGCCTGATGACTCTGTGGGAGCGTCGCGCGGCGCGCCTTTTCTACCTTGGTATTCACGGCGTTGCCGGGAAGTCCAGCGGCGACAAATGCCTCTTTCTGCAGCTTGTCGAAATCTTCTCCCTTGACCGCCTCCTCGTGGATCGTGACAGAGAGCTTGGTCATGTAGTCTTCAGCTGCCTTCTTTTGCGCGTCGCTTGGCGTCGGCGGCGGACCGGCCTTGTCATCGTCATCCTTATCGTCTTTATCTTTATCCTTAGCAGCCGCAGCGGCCTCTTTTTCCTTAGCAGCCCTGGTTTTAGGGGGTTGATTCACAATTTGCTTGCTGCGCGGAATGAAAATTCGTTGCAGGCTCGCCTGAACGTAAGTGCTTTGGTTTTTCTGGTAATAGTCGGCAACGTCGGCGTCGCTGATCTTCGCGGAATCTTCCTGAAGCGCAGCCCCCAGTTCCTGGGAAAGAATCTGCATGCGCGCAAATTGCATCTTGACTTCGAACGACGGTTTCTTATCGAGGTCTCGTTTTTCCGCGGCGGTCGACATTCTCAAGATCTGCGCATAGCGATTAGCCAATTGGCGGCGAAGAGGCGCGGGCATGTTGGGCTGCAGCGCATCCACCAGTTTGTCAAATTGTGCGCGCGTAATCACGGTCTTGCAGGCGTCGCCTTGCAAGCTGGAATCGGCGCAGAAGCCTTTGAGCGTGATCACGGGATCATCGGGAGCTACCTTGACCTCTGGCGCCGCAGCGGGGGTGCCGGCAGGCGGCGCGCCGGGAGCGCTCTGTCCTGCGGGGGCGGCAGGCGTAGCGGGCGGGGCAGCTTGAGCAAATGACATCTGCCCGGAGATCAAGCTGGTAACAAGCAGACACACAAGGCACCGAAAACGCATGAATCTAAATCCTCCACAAAGAAATTACGGCGAATGCCATCGTAGCATGAGCCGTCGTAGACCGAGCGTCGTCGACCGAGGGCCGGCCTCGATTGCAAATCCTGACTACAGGATACACAGAGGAACAAGGGGAAATGGCCAACCGAACTGCGCACACAATTATAACGTGATCGCTTCCGAACCGAGCCCTACCATAGGTCACGGGGGTTGGCGGCAAACGATCTGGAAGCGATAATGGCGGACATGGCGGAAACGAGAGCCGCGTACAGTTCCGGGTCAATGCGTCGGGAGAAACGGGCGGTTGCCGGGAACTCGGTGATGGCGGCGCTGGTGATTACCGGGCTGAAGATTGTTGTTGGCATAACGACCGGCTCGCTGGGAATTCTGTCGGAGGCGGCGCACTCGGGATTGGACCTGATCGCGGCGCTGGTAACATTTTTTTCGGTGCGCGTAGCCGACAAGCCCGCCGATGCCGATCACCAGTACGGGCATGGCAAGTTCGAGAATTTCTCCGCGTTTATCGAAACCGGCCTGCTCCTGGTCGCCTGCGCTTGGATCGTTTATGAAGCTTTCCGGCGCCTGTTTTTTCACAATGTGGAAATCGAGCCGAGTCTGGCTGCGGTCTTGGTCATGCTGCTATCGATCATCGTGGACGTGTGGCGTTCGCGGGCGCTGGGACGCATTGCGCTGAAATATGACAGTCAGGCACTCGAAGCCGATGCACTGCATTTTTCAACCGACGTCTGGTCGAGCAGCGTGGTGATTGCGGGACTGGCGCTGGTGTGGGCGGGACGCAGGTATCAGGTGGGATGGCTGCGGCAGGCCGATCCGCTGGCGGCGCTGTTTGTCGCGTGCGTGGTGGTTTCGGTGAGCTGGCGACTGGCGCGCAGGACGGCTGACGCGCTGCTGGATGCGGCGCCTCCCGGAGTGCGAAACCAGATCCGCGACCGGATTCGGGGTGTTGATGGCGTGCTGGAAGTGGAACGGGTCCGCTTCCGAAAAGCCGGTAATCGATATTTCGCCGATGTTTCAGTGGGACTGGAGCGCAATTCTACGTTCCAGCGTTCGGAGCAGGTGTCTGACGCGGTGCGAACTCAGGTGCGCGAAGTGCTGCCCGACGCCGATGTGATGGTGCACTCCGTGCCGCGTGCGGGGCGCACAGAAAATATTTTTGATCGCATCCGGGCGGTGGCTACGCGCCACAATTTCAATGTGCACGACGTCAGCGTGCAGGACCTGAACGGCCAGTTGCACGTGGAGCAGCACCTGGAACTCGATGAGCAACTCAGCATGAAGCAGGCCCACGACGAGGTGACCCGCCTTGAGGCGGAGATGCGTAGCGAGATCCGGGAAATTGCGACGATCCTGACGCATATTGAAAGCGAGCCGGCAACGATTGAGACGGGTGAGGAAATTGTTCGCGAGCCGGAGCTGGAGCGGCGGCTCAAAGAAATCGTGAAGGAATTTCCGGAAGTGATGGACGTGCATGAGTTCCAGTTCAAGAAGGTACGGGCACGGCTTTACGTTTCCTGCCATTGCACGCTGCCGGACGATATGCCGCTGTCGCGGGTGCACGATGTGCAGACGTCGCTCGAAATCCGCTTCAAGCACGATGCCCCGGAGTTATTCCGTGTGTTGATTCATCCCGAGCCGGTGACGGATAACCGACGCTAAGACGACGAGATGATAGCGACGACGAGATAGAGAAAGGGCAACATGATTGAAGCTACAGTGAACTGGACCGACAAAGACCGATTTGTGGGACTCGCGAGCTCGCGCCATTCCATGGTTATGGATGCGGGAGTCGAGAAGACCGCCAATTCTCCGATGGAGTTGGTGCTGATTGCTTTGTGCGGTTGCACTGCATCGGACGTAATCGGGATTCTCCGGAAAAAACGCGAGAGGTTTACCGCGCTGGAAGTGCGGGCAGCCAGCGAACGAGCGGATGGGTATCCCGCCGTTTATACCTCGATTCACCTGACCTACGTCGTGCGCGGAACGGTGTCGGAGAAAGCCATGCAGGACGCGGTGCGGCTTTCGAAGGAAAAGTATTGTTCGGTTTCAGCGATGCTGGAGAAGACAGCCAAGATCACTTACACCATCGAGCATGCGGCGTGACGGCTGCGGCCCAAGCCGGGCTTAGTCGCTCAAATGCGCATCCGATACGGGGTTATTTCTACATTGCGAGCGCTGCGTTCTTGTGGGGAGTCTCGGCGACACTCGGGCGCGCGGCATTCACGGGACATGCGCTGCTGGGACTATCGTTCGGAGATTCGCTCAAGAAAATTGATCCGCTGATTTTGTCGCAGAGCCGCGTGACGCTCTCGCTGGCAGTGCTGTTGCCGGTTTTGCTGGTGCGGCGAGGAGCTTCTGCGCTGCGTGTTCCGGGAAGCGATGTAGTTATTTTCTTTCTGCTGGGAATTCTGGGAGTCGCGGCGTCGAACTATCTTTATTACCTGGCGATTCAGCGGATCAACGTGGCCACCGCCATCATTTTGCAATACACGGCTCCAGTGTGGGTGCTGATTTATACGGCAGTGCGAGGCGCACAACCGCCCCCGTGGAAGAAAAGCGCGGCCGTGGGATTGGCTGTGGTCGGGTGCGGACTCGCGGTTGGATTGGTTGGCTCGGGCGGCTTCCGCCTGGATGTGGTTGGCGTGACTGCGGCACTGCTCGCCGCGTTTTCATTCGCGTTGTATAACGTCGGCGGCCATAAAGTTCTGGCGCACTACGATCGCTGGAAGGTCTTGCTTTGGGTGCTGGTGGGAACTTCGGCCTTCTGGATTTGCGTGAACCCTCCGTGGAAAATTGTGGCGGCACACTATGGACGCGAGCAATGGGGATTCCTGATGGTATTTTCGCTGGTGTCGGTGCTCGGACCGTTCTCCTGCTACTTCGCCGGCTTGCAGCACTTGGAGCCGACGCGCGCGATTGTCGCCAGTTGCCTGGAGCCCGTGTTTAGCATCCTGATCGCAGCGCTGGTCTTGGGAGAATTAGTACGGCCCATGCAGACGGCAGGAATTGTTCTGGTGCTGGTGGCAATTGTCTTGATTCAGTTGCCGGAGAGATTCCGCGGCGAGCGGTTGATGGTCGAACCGATAGAGTGAGGATTTTGATAAGCGCTGGTGCTACTCCAACACCTTCCCCCTCGTCTCAGGTAGCTGGGTAGCCATCAGACTCGCAAGCAGAAAACCTGCGCCGCACAGATAGAAAGCCCAGGCTAATCCCTTGGTTTGACCTACCCATCCAATGATCCACGGGGCAACGCAACTTAGGGTGCGAGCTCCGTTGTAGGTGAAGCCGAGGGCGCGGGCCCGCAGATTGGTGGGAAAAATCTCGCTACCGATCAGGCCTGAGCCGGAGAAAAAACCAGTTCCAAAGAAAGCGACAATCGTACCCAGCACGAGCACGGCGATTTGCGAACGCGCCGCGGCGTAGAAAGGCACAAGCAGCGCGGCCGAGAAAAGATAAAGCACGAAAGCTTTGCGGCGACCGAAATAGTCGGCGACCCAACCGAAGGTTAGATATCCGGGAAACATGCCAACCAGGTTGAGCACAATCAGCAGAGTGGTTGTGCGCAGGACGCTGAAGCCGCGTCCGCCCTGGGCGACGGGAAGAGAAAGATAAGGCGGGATCCAGGTGAACAATCCCCACCAGGCAAACAGTCCGAAGAAGTTGAGCAGAAGAAGGACGACGGTGCTCTTGCCATAGGGCTGGCGAAATATGGCGGAGAATGCGGCTGGCGATTCTCGCGGGTGATCGACAAGCGGGCGCTGCTGCTCTTTCTGACTTTGACCTGAATCCTGGTCTTGCTGATTGAGCCACATTTGCGATTCCGGAACGCTCCGGCGCATCCACAGCGTGACGAGAGCAGGGAAGATCCCAACAAAAAATACGAACCGCCAGTTGGCGTAACGCAGAACGACTCCCGCTACCAGCGCGGCCAGCGCATAGCCAATGGCCCAGGAGCTTTGCACAATCGCAAGGGCCTTGGCGCGCAATTCACCGGGCCAGGTCTCGGCCACGAGAGCCGCGCCGGTATTCCACTCGCCTCCCATGCCGAGCCCCAGGATGAAACGGAACACCGCCAGCATCAGCACAGTCGTTGAGAGGCCGGAAGCAAATGAGCAGATCGAATACGTCAGAATACTGAACATCAAGGCGCGTTTGCGTCCGATGCGATCGGCGAGAAAGCCGAAGCCCACGCCGCCGATGCCCGAGGCGAGCAGAGTGAGGGTGTAGAGCAATCCGGAAGTCGCTTTCGACATGCCGAGATCGTGCATGACGTAGGTGAGAACGAGCGCGTAAAGCATGGCGTCGAAAGCATCGAGCATCCAGCCGAGAGCGGCCGCTAGCAGAGTGCGGCATTGGGCGGGAGTTGCCTTTTGCAGAAGCTGGATAGGGCCGATGGCCATGCGGGAGGGATTGTAGCAGCGCAGCGGAGCTGGCGATCGGGCTAACGATCGGAAGTTTGAGCACGCTTATCCCCTGACAAACCTTTGCAAAACTTGACGGCATTCTTACACTTGCCTGGAGACGGTTCTGTATCTTAACTATAGGTAGCTGGTTTTGCGCCGGAGGAAGGCCATGAAAACCGCTCTCGCCGCAGTTCTTTTCTTAGTTGTTTCAGTTTCCACCTCAGTTGTCGCCGTCGCGCAGGATCAATCCGCTGTCGCAGCTGCCGAAGCGGCTTGCGGACAAACCAACGTCGATTTCCGCGTAACCAACGACACGAGCCATCCCGTT
>DATEBK010000252.1:0-4167 GCA_035287825.1 Terriglobales bacterium | reverse complement strand
ACCGCGCTACGCCAGTACTACCTGACCTACCGCGACTACGAGGACATCCGGCGGGAATGCCAGAGCGTTGGCGCTGCTGCGCCGGTCATTCAGCGCAGCGACATCCGCGCCGTCAGCGACTTCTATCAAGCCAGCGGCCAGATTATCGGCGTTCCGGCCAACTTCAATAAGATCCGCAATATGCCCATCAGTGAAGGCCGTTGGATCAATGATATGGACGACCAGCAAGCGCGCCCGGTAATCGTTCTTGGTGACGAGACGCGCCATACGCTTTTCCTCGGCCGTCCCGCCGTGGGAAGCACGATTCTTCTCAACGGCATTCGTTTTACTGTGATCGGCACGCTCCAGCGTATTGGTCATGGAGACAACCTTAGTCAGAACCTAAAAAGCGTCGTGCCTTTCAGCACAATGCGCGAGGATTTTCCACCTACCAATTCGGGCAACGACACCGATGTCATCTCGGTTATCGACTATCAGCCCAAGTCCCGCGCTCTACACGAAATGGCACGCCAGGAAGTTCACAAGGTGATTGCCCGCAATCACGGATTCGACCCCAACAACCCCGACTCCTTCGACGAATGGGATACGGTGAGGACTGTCGATCAGGTTGGAAAGATTTTTGACGCAATGAACATGTTCCTAGGTAGTGTCGGTTTGGTGACTCTTGCGCTCGGCGCAATCGGTATCATAAATATTATGCTGGTTGCGGTTGCCGATCGCACACGCGAAATCGGCCTGCGCAAAGCCGTGGGCGCCACTAACGCCAGCATCATGTTTCAGTTTTTCGTAGAGGGAGCATTTCTCACGATGCTCAGCGGCGGCATCGGCATCGCGGGCGCGGCGGGGCTGATGTCTTTGCTTTCCAAGGTCAATCTGGGTGAAGGATTCGACCCACCTAAACTAGTCGCGTCCACGGCAATCTTGGCACTGATGTCGCTCGGAATCGCAGGCGTGGCAGCCGGTTTGTATCCCGCTCGGTGCGCGGCCCTGCTCGAACCCGTAGAGGCGTTGCGAAAAGAATAAGCATGCTCATCGACCTGTTTCAGCAAGCTGTTTCCGCCATGCGGCACGATCTGCGCCGCACACTTCTCACCATGGCGGGAATGGCCTGGGGCATCGCCACGGTCGTCCTGCTTCTTTCCTACGGCAATGGTTTCGGCAAAGCCATCGAGGCAATTTTTCAGAGTTTCGGCGCTACCGCCGTGGGCGTCTTTCCTGGCCGCACTTCGGAGCAAGCCGGGGGCAATAAAGCAGGCGTCCAGATTCGGTTCACCAACGACGACATTGACTTACTCCGCAACAACGTTCCCCTAAGCCGGCACGTGGTACGCGAGGCCGACAAACAGTCCAAAGTGCAGAACGATAACCGTTCGTTCACCTTTCCGGTGATCAGCATCGATCCTGCGATCCAGGAAGTATGGAACCTCGGAATCGAAGAGGGAAGATTTCTCAACGATGCTGACAACATGGAACACAGTCTCTATGCCGTCATCGGCTCGGAGGCTCGTGACAAGCTTTTCTCGGGGATGCCTGCATTAGGTCAAACCATCCGCGTCGACGGCGTCACTTTTGAAGTGGTTGGGGTTGCGGCGCCTCGCATGCAGGAAGCCGACGATGACGACAACCGCTCTATCTATATTCCGTATAACTCGATGGACGTCCTCAAGGACAACCACTATCTCGACGGAATTTGGCTCGACTCGGCGGGCCTTAACCACGACAAGATGGCCAAGACAATCCGAGGCGCGCTCGCTGCCGCCCATGGCTTCAAAGCCAATGATCAGCGCGCGATCTTCATATTCGATGCCCAAAAACAACTTTCGCAGTTTGCCATCATCACTATGGCGCTGAAAGTTCTGCTGGCTTTTATTGGCACCGTCACGCTTGGCATCGGAGGCGTTGGCCTGATGAACATCATGCTGGTATCGGTAACTCAACGGACTCGCGAGATCGGGGTGGAAAAAGCCTTGGGCGCAAGTCGTCATGCCATCCTTTTTCAGTTTCTGGCTGAAGCCATGGTTATTACAGCCGTTGGCGGATTGACAGGAATTCTTCTCTCCTATGCGGTATCGATTCTGGCAGGCCGCATTACTTTCTACAGTGCCCTGGCCAAACACGCCGAGGCGGCAGACATTCGGCTCATTGTTTCGCCCATGATTCTGGTCGTGGCTACGAGCATCCTTGCGGTCGTTGGAATCATTAGTGGCATGGTACCCGCCCTGCGTGCTGCCAATCTCGATCCTATCGAAGCCCTGCGTTACGAGTAAGTGTTCCACTCACTGGAACGGAAAGCCACTTTCGCACTGACCACCAACGGTGCCCAACTGACCGGGGTTTCAACTTCGCTCGCCTCATTAACCGGGTTCCTATCGTTCCAATCCAAGGCGCAGTAAAAGATCCTTGAACCGGGGATCGCTGCGCAGCGGGTCAAACATCGGGTCGACCTTGATCTGCACGACCGCGTTCGAATGCTCCGCATACATTTGTTGGAGCAGTCCGAGGGCCCGCTCTTTCTGGTCCATGCCCAAATAAGCGATCAATAAGGTCGGGGCCCGGTTCGCCGGCGATCCAGAGCTCTGCTCCAGTTTCGCCAAGGCCCGGCGTGCCTCGTCAGCATGACCGGCGCGAGCGTAAACGGCTGCCTTCCAACCCCACATCCAGGGACCTTCGCCGACCGCCTCCCAGCGGTCGATCACTTTGACTGCGTCGTCATAGCGGCCCAGTTGCAGATAGGCAGGAATCATCATGTGTTCCGCATGATCATAAGTGGGGTCCAGATCGAGCACCGAGCGCCATTGCTTCAACGCGCTGTCATATTGGCGCGACTCATACAAGATAGATGCACGATCCGTCGCGCCAATGAGCGATATCGGATCCAGTTGGCGAGCCCGTTCGCTCTCGGCAAACGCTTCCGGGAACCGGCCTTGCCAGGAAAGGAACTCCGCATACCACTGGTGCGCGATCGCATATTGCGGATCGAGTTCAAGGGCACGCCGAAATTCCTTCTCCGCTCCCGGCCAGTCGTAATCGTAATTCTCCTTGATCAGGGCAAGCGAAGCGTGCGCATCGGCGAGACTCTCGTCGAGTTCCAGCGCTCGCAAGGCCGTCGCTCTTGCCTTGGGCATGAGCTCATTTTGCGGGCCGATGTACCATGTGCTCATCAGGGCGAACGTGTCCGCGAGGCCAGCGTGGGCGCGGGCGAAATTCGGATCCTTCTCGATCGCCTGCTGAAAGTAATCGGCTGCCTGTCGAAATCCGTCCGCCGTCCTCTTGTTCAAGAAATAGCGGCCCTTTAGATACAGGTCATACGCCTCATAGGAGTTTGCTCCCCGCACAGGCGAAGCCGCCTGCGCTAGCTCAATCGGCCTGCGCCCGCTCAGGCTGAATTCGATTTCGTTGGCGACCTCCCGAGCGATCTCCTCCTGGAGCTCGATCAAGTTGCCCAAATCGCGATCATATTGCCTCGCCCACAGATGGGTTTGGTCTTTCACCTTGATCAGCTGAGCCGTGATGCGCACCCGTTTTGCATCCCGCCGCACGCTGCCTTCGATCACATACTGGACCCCCAAATCCCTTCCGATCGCGGGGATTGATTCCTGCGAGTGCTTGTAGTGCATCACCGAAGTCCGGGCAATTACGCCGAGATGCGCGGGATCGAGGTTGCCGAGCTGGCCGATCATCTCTTCGGTCAGGCCATCGCTGAAGTAATCTTCTGACGAATCGCCAGTGAAATTCTCAAATGGCAACACTGCCAGCATGATTTTGCTCACTTCAGCAGGGCCGACCCGCGAATGCCGGGGCCAAATGGCAAACGCCATAATCAGAACCAGCGCAACGCCTGCGCAGGCGATGAGGAGCGGTCTCCAGCTCTTTACCTGTGGGGGCGACGGCTCTAGTGGAACTTCCCGGACTTCGACGGTTTCCGAAGCGTCCACAAGCCTTTCTGTCCCCTGCGGTCCGTCCTCCGGTTCGTCCACAGTTCCTTCCTTGACTGGAACCAGGAACCGGTAGCCCTGCCCTTGCACGGTGAGGATGTACCGCCGATCGGCCGTCTCGTCCAACGCTTTCCGCACCATGAAAACCGTCTGCGTCAGATTGGACTCTTCCACGAAACTGTCTGGCCAGACCGTTTTCATCAATTCGTCCTTGCTCACAATCCGTCCGGCG
>DATEBK010000251.1:0-3849 GCA_035287825.1 Terriglobales bacterium | reverse complement strand
GAGACTGATTTGTGGCCCTATCGCAGACGTACAGTAGCGCTGCTGCGGCGTTATGCGCGGGCATCGGTTGAAGTGGGAAGACTGCCGTCGCTGCTCGGGCGGGAATTTTTCCGGACGCGGGTGACCTCCTACAGGATGGGGAGTTTTGAAGACGTCGTCATTTTCGTCACCGATATGGAACGTGCGATCGAGAAACTGGGAGGAATCGAGAAAAAATTGCTGGCCATGAATGTCATTGAGGAATACGACATCCTCGAGGTGGCACGCTTGCTCGACTGCACGCCCAGAAATGTGAGACGCCTATTGCAGGGGGCGCTCGACGAGCTTTCACGAATCCTGCTTGCGGGTGGTTTATTGGAGGAACTGCCATCGGTTGACGGGAACCGGGAAAGTTGTCAAGAGCGCAAAAACTGGAATTTCGACGTAAGTGACTCAAAGGAGGGCGGAAATAAATCCGGGAAATATGTCCGTCTGCCCCCCGTGATTTGATATCCTGAATATAAGAGTCAAGAAAATAACTCTAGAGGGCGCGACTTTAAACCGCGCCCTTTTTCTATTTGGCCCGGACGGCGAGGCATGCAGGCGGGATCAGCCTGTCGAGATCGCGTAAAATCGGAATCAACCTGGATGCGAGTTGCAGAACTGTGCGACAGGTAGGCCAACTCCCGGCATGGACATAACCTGGATCACGGAACGTGTTGCGCTAGGCGGCGGCATTTGGAACGCACGCAACATGGAAGAGCTGGCGAGCTTCGGCCTGACGCACATCATCAACATGCAAATTGAGTTTGACGACCGGCCATTGGCAGAGCCGCTGGGGATTCGCGTGTTATGGAATCCGGTCGACGACGATTTCCTGCCGAAGCCGGCGGCGTTGCTGGCGCGGGGCGTCGATTTTGCTTTGGAAGCACTGCAGGATCCGCGCGCGCGGCTTTACATCCACTGCGCTGCAGGGGTGCATCGAGCTCCGATGATGGCGCTGGCGTTATTATGTGCCGAGGAGTGGGGAATCGAGGAGGCCATGGCGCTGATCGAAGCGCGCCGGCCTGTGGTCGACTTTGCCGAAGTGTATGTGGCGAGCGTACGGCGGTTTCTGGAAACGCGAGTGGGGCCCGGGGCGGAGAAGTCCGGAGTGCAGGGCCCAGACTGACATTCGCGTTGCGCCGGGAGGAAATATGCGAAACGCGCGCCGCTCAGCAGAGCGGCTTTCTTATTGGTCCGAGCCAGGGTTGTACGCGCTCACGAGGAGAGAAACAGGAATGCCCAGATCGTTCGCAGAAAATAACACGAGTTTCCCGAGGATGGCGAATGCGGTGATTTCGCTGGTGCTAACTCTGTTGGTCGTATTGGCGATATCCGCAAGCTCGTACGCGCAAGGGCCAGCACTGACAACGATCAGCAGCACCGTTTACCGAGCCGATGGAACAGCCGCTGAGGGTACGGCGCTTATTACCTGGCCGTCGTTCGTGTCGGCGGACGGATACGCGGTGACGGCCGGCAATCTGGCGATCACATTGGGACCCGAGGGCGCGTTTGTCGCGCAATTGGTACCGAATGTGGGTGCGACTCCAGCGGGGACTTACTACGTTGTCGTCTTCCAGCTCGATGACGGAACCGTGCGGACGGAATATTGGGCAGTAACATCAACATCGCCGACGACGATTGCCGCTGTGCTTACGACTCCAGGTACCGGACTGGGAAACCTCGCTGCCACGCAGCAGTACGTGAATGCAGCGGTGGCGCCTCTGGCGATCGACGCCACCGTGGTGCACCTTGCCGGAGCGGAAACCATAACGGGCACGAAGCAATTTGTTGTGCCTCCGTCGCTTCCGGCACCGGTCGGACAATATGACGCGGCGAACAAGGGGTATGTCGACGAGGCGGTAGAGGACGTGGGTTCGGGAGACTATGTCCCGCTTGCCGGTGGCACCATGACTGGGCCACTTACACTGTCTACGGATCCAGCCGCGCCTTATCAAGCGGCGGACAAGAATTATGTGGACAATGGTCTTGTAGCCAAGGCCAACGTGGTAAGTGGGGTAGTTCCTACGGCGGAATTGGGCGCGGGCGTGGCCAGTTCGGCAACTTGCCTGAACGGCAATTCTACATGGGGATCCTGCGGCGGCGGTGCGCCGGCTGGCATCACTTATGCCACGACGGCGTTGAATTGGACGCAAACTATATCCAGCCCACTAACTGGAGGATCACCGGTTACAGTCACACTTACACCGTGTCCGGTCGGCATTGACACAACCAGCGGCGCAGGGTATCAAGTTTATCTCTCTGGTGGAGGAAACAGCGAAGCGGTCAACGTTGTCACTGCCACCGGAGGTTGTACATCGGGAGCTGCATCGGGCACGGTTACGTTCACTCCGTCTTATTCTTATGCGGCCGGATACAGCATCGGCTCAGCTTCTTCGGGTATCCAGGAAACACTGAACGCTGCTTGCGGTGTAAATCCGACCACTTACAAAAACAGCCAATGTAACGTCACAATCCCTGCCAACGGCCCGTACAGTTCTGTCAACACTTACAATGTCAATGGAACGATCTATCTGCACTCCAACCAATCTGTTTTGAGTGCATACGGAACATCGTTAAACTGCGTTGGGCGCGGCGCGTGCCTGCAAGTCGGCGATCTATTGAGCTCGACGGACTTCACAGACAATACCGTTTCTGGCCTGACATTTCGCTCACCGGTGAACCTGTCGTCAAACCCATCATTTGCCGGAGTTGCGATCACGCAAACGCAAAGGACATCCCAGGTCACGACTATCACGACGGCTAGTGCCCACGGCTTTCGTGTAGGTGACATGGTGACGATCATGTTTACCGACAACAGCAACTATTGGGGCGACGCCATGATCACGGCGGTCCCCAGCGCAACGACATTCCAGTATGCACACAGCGGCCCGAACATTGCTGCACAAGTCAGTCCCGGCGTGGTCGCATTGGACTATGTTGCGATATTAGATAACGCCATGGATACGCATTTGATCGACATTTCTTATGACAAGGTCGGAGAAGCGGGCAGCTTTAACAACTTCTTCGATATATGGGATGACGAGAACGCATCGATCGATCATTTCAACAACCAGGCGATATCGCTGAATGACAGCGCGAACTGGACGGGATCGTTCGTCTTCTCGTCGGGCAACCAGAGCCATCAGGTTGCTCCCGTCATAACGCTCCGCGACTCCACGATCACCGCCAATTACTCGAATGGAGTTACGGACTATAACTCCAATGGGCTTTACATAGAAAACACGGTCATCCAAGCTACTGGGCCGTGGGAAGTGTATTCGTCGAACAGCACCGGCAACTATCAGGGAGCATATCTAAAGAACATTTACTCCGAAAGCTCTAACAGTCTTAATCCGCAGTCGCCGCCGCGCTCTCCCTTTCCTGGGCTGGGCATTGCGGGATTGATCGCGGGAGCATCGAGCGGGGCCGCGAGCATTCAGATTGCGGGCAATGGCGGGACTGTAGGGGCGTTTGCGACGGGCGGAACCGGGACGATCGCTTACTCCTACTTCATCGTGGCCAATGATACGACGTCTGGTACTCAGACCTCGCCCATGCAAATCCTGAACTGGCTTTCAACGGGTAGCGATTCAATTCCGGTGCGGTGGCCCAGAGTAGCGAACGGCGCCGATACCATCACCTATGATGTGGTTCGCATGGCGACACCAGTTGGAGTAGGCGCGGTCTATCCTTTTAATGGAGGGTGCGCGGGTGGCTCGGGTGGAACTTGCGGATACGTGGCACAGGGACTAACTCAGTCTGCGGCATGCTCCGGCGGTCTGGTGTGCAGTTACACAGATACTGGATCTTCTTCGACCTCCTCAT
>DATEBK010000250.1:0-4992 GCA_035287825.1 Terriglobales bacterium | reverse complement strand
TGATTAATGACGCACCGGCACCCTACGCTCGCGGCGGCGAAATCGTGCCCTCGGACGTCATGCTTTTCAAAGTGACCAAGCCGCTGTCTTCAGCCGACACCAGTTCCGTGCCCGACACGCTCGTCCCCTTTTCTCCGCTTGACGCCGCGCACGCGGTTCGGGAGCGAATCCTTAACCTCACTGAGATGGATCGTCCCTCCGACGGCTACACCATGATCGGACTGCTCGATAACAAGCACTGGGACGATCCAATTACCGAGGACCCGAGAGCCGGTTCCACCGAAATCTGGTCATTCGCCAATACCACCGGCGACGTACACCCCATGCATCTCCACCTGGTACAGTTTCAGGTGCTCAACCGCCAACCCTTCGACACGAAGACCTATCTGCAAACGGGAAAACTCATTTTCACTAACATTCCCATTCCTCCGGAGTCCAATGAGCGCCCTGCATGGAAAGATACGATCAAGACCTATTCCGGCTATGTCACTCGTGTCATCGCCCGCTTCGATTTGCCCGCTGGAATAGTGCCCAAACTGGGCGAAGAATTCCGCTATGTCTGGCATTGTCATGTCCTCGAGCATGAGGACAACGAAATGATGCGGCCGTATAAGATCGTCGGCTAATAAAACTCGCACAGCAGATCGGGGCAAACGAGCAGACGTAATCTGCGAACTGCAAGGCGGCCCAATTCGACTTCATCAACCTCTACGTATAGGCCGCCAGCGAGCAATCTCCCCTCAACTCGTTATCAACCTTTTCTGCGGGTACGCCTGTTACTTAGGAGCCGAAGGCGCTTACTTGCCGATCCATGAATGCTTGTGATATGAGAAGACGGATGTCTAATACCCACACTGGGGCCAGCGAAGATCGCCGGAACGTCGTTAAGGGGACGATTGGAGCAACGGCCTTGTTCGCTCCTATTCATTCGTCGCACTTCTCAATTCAGAGGCCAAGATGGATGTGACAGCGGTCCGGCATTCGACCTTGAAGGTCGGTCCCGTTACCGTGTTCTATCGAGAGGCTGGACTTGAGGGTCGTCCGGTGCTCCTGTTGTTGCATGGCTTCGCAAACTCATCGCACTATTTCCGGCACCTGATGCCGCTGCTCGCGAACCGCTTTCATCTGATTGCTCCTGACCTGCCCTCATTTGGTTTTACCAAGGTGGAGGGAGAAGATTATCGCTACACCTTCGCACAATTGACGGAGACCATCCAGGAGTTCGTGGACGCCCTGGCATTACGACGCTTCGCCATGTACGTCTTCGATTATGGTGCGCCAATCGGATTCAACCTTGCAGTCGCCGACCCGAGCCGCGTCACCGCGATCATCTCGCAGAACGGCAACGCATACGAAGAAGGCTTGGGTGAGGGTCCATGGGCTCCTTTGCGCGCCTATTGGAAGCAGCCATCGGCGGTCATTCGTGACCAGATCAAAGGACGTATGTCGCTCGACGGCGTTCGCGATGCGTACTTCCAGGGAGTTCCGGATGTCTCGAGGATCGAACCCGAAACCTACTGGCTCGATGCTGCACTGCTCGGACAACCGGGCATGATGGACTTACAAGTCGATCTCAAGCTTGATTACAAAGCCAACCTCGAACGCTACCCCCTTTACCAGCAGTACCTCAGGAGGCATCGGCCTCCATTGCTCGCTATATGGGGCAAGAACGATACCTTCTTCATTCCGCCGGGCGCAGAAGCATTCAAGCGAGACGTGCCCGACGCAACCGTGAAATTCCTGAACGCTGGGCACTTCGCTCTCGAAACCAACCTTGAAGACATTGCGTCGGCAATTCTGGAAATGCCCATGCCCGAGTAACGATTGACACCACCGTCTATTTCCCGCATCGGCTGGCAATGACTCTGGCGAGCTTTCCAAGTTGGCTCTCCGTGCCCATCACTGACCGCTCGGTCCACTCATCGCTATGCATCGGGTCAAGCGTCAGGACCATGCGCACGTTGCGTCCCACCGCAAAGAAGTCCACTTTGTTACCTGTGTTATATGGCTCAACGCCGGGAACGAAATCCACCCGGTGAGTGTAGGCGATCGTCTTGCCCGGAACGATCTCCATGTAGGTCAGCCTCGCTTCGGTCGTCAGAGGCATCCCCGCCTGCTTCATGAACTCAACCTGCGGCGGATCGACCGCCGTCATGGCATATACCATCTGGCCGCCGGCCCTCAGATCGAGCGCATGAACCTTGACCGAGAATCCTTCCGGCCCCCACCACGATTCGATTCCCTCTCTCGTCGTCCAAAGTTCCCACACATCCTCGATCGAAGCCTCGTACGTGCGCTCGATGACGATCTTGTGATCGGAGCCGTTATTCCCTTTTCCGCTCATGATGTTATCTCCTGGTGTTCTCTCTGTGATGACTATCTGGTTTCAAGGCCGGACTTTTTGGCGCCGCGTTTGCGCGCGAGGGCTTCACCGAACTTGTCGAGACGGCCTTGCCACAGATGCCGATACTGGCTTACCCAGGCATCGAGATCTCTGAAGGGCCCGGGGCAAAGCGAATAGAAGCGCTTCTGCCCATCGGGACGGACGCGCACGAACCCAGCCTGCTGCAGGATGCGGAGGTGCCGCGATACGCCGGACTGGTCAATATCGACGTTCTCGACAATGTCGTTGACCGAATGCTCGCCGTCGCGCAGGATGTCTACGATGCGGAGCCGAGTCGGGTCCCCCAGCGTTTGGAGTGCCTCTACATGCATTGCAATACATATGTATCATAGTGCATATATTATAGGCAAGGCTGAACAAGAATTGCCCGTCAATCGCCTAGAGTTGGATCGAATTTATCTCTATTGCCGGTCGTCAAATATAGGATTCCATGGCGGCTCGAATGCCCAGCTCGCGAATCTCCGTAAGGATGCGCCCGACTTCCGGGGCGATGGCTTGCAGATCAATCGGTTCCCGGCTCCACTCGATCTGTCTCGCCAGAATTCGCTGGACAACCTCTAAAATGGAATCCTCCGATTGATCATCGACGCGTGCCCACATCTCACGAATCGACGTGAGATGGTTATCCTCCACATCAGAGTCGCGTAGCAGAAGCATCGCCGCTGCTGCTCCGAACAAAAGCCTTCGAGGCAGCGATCCCCGTCGTTCCATGAAACTGCGAATGGCGGGAAAGATCCGGGTGCCGACCTTCGTGCTGCAATTCGAGCAAATAGAAACCAGGGAGTGCTCGATAAAAGGATTGCGGAAGCGCGCCAGAACTTCGCGGGCATAGGATCCGGATTCGACTTCATCATCAAGTTTGGTCGCCGGAATTACTTCTTGAAAAATCGCGTTTTCGACCAATTTCCCGAGTTCACGGTCGTCGATCGCTTCGCGAACTGTTCGCAAGCCAAGTAGTGTGCCCACCGCCGCCAGAATAGTATGCGAGCCATTCAGAACTTGAACCTTCCTGACGCGGTAGGCCGTGAGATCGTCGACAAACCGGATGCCGGGTGAGGCCTCGCCACTGGGAAAATGCTGGCGAACGAACTCATCCGCTTCCAGGACAAATAGAGCAAAGGGCTCGGCGCACACGATAAGATCGTCGCGGTATCCGAGCGCCTGCCATTCCGCTTCCAACTTTTCCGGCGGCGGCGGCCCAACCACGATTCGATCGACCAACGTATTCGCAAAATGAACGGACGATCGGAGCCAATCTGAAAATGCGGCGGATAGGTTCCAGGCCCGCGCCTGCTGATCAATCAGCTTACGCAGCATGAGGCCGTTATCTTCAACCAGCTCACACGGAACGACTGCGACATCGGCATCCTGCCCATCAGACGATTGCCAGCGCGCGTGCAACAACTGCGTAAGCTTTCCCGGGAAGCTGAGCGGCGGCTGATCGGCCGCTGCGTCCGAGGCGCCGAGTGCGAGGCCCGACTCAGTGACGTTGCTGACGATCACACGCGTAGAGGGACGGACAGCCATTGCAACTACTTTGTCCCACTCGGTATCTGCGCTGAGAGAATGGCTTATCGACGCGATAATCCGTTTTCTTTCCGCCGGTTGACCGTTCTCAAGTCCGCGCAGAATGAGTGTATAGAGGCCGTCCTGCCGGAGAAAAGCAGCGGAGCGATGGTCTGACTTGCGCTGAACCGAGACGACCCGGCCCACCGGACCGCCTGCGATATTCGCCAGTTGCACAAAGTCTTCCACGAAGCCCCTCAGGAACGCTCCCGAGCCAATCTGGAGAATTCTCTCGGGCGTGCTAAGCATGTTAGCCGTGGGCAATTCGATATTCGCGGGCCTTCGTTCGCGCAACTCGTCGAGTAAAGATCGCGAAAGCGAAGGTAAGGATGGTCCTCTCATGTCAGATCGTGTGGGAAAACTAAATGTCAGGCTGAGGCAAGCCTCTTTGCGCTCCGGCGCGCTTCCTGGACGATGGCGACATACAGCCGGGCGGCCTCCGTGATGACGTTCAGATTTCCTGATTGGCAAGCCGCCGCGGAAACGAGTTCTCCGCCAATGCCCAACGCGGCGGCCCCGGCCTGAATGAAATCGGCTGCGGTGTCGAGATTCACGCCGCCAGTGGGAACCATCGCCACCTGCGGAAACGGCGCTTTTAGAGCCTTGATGTACTTCGCTCCTCCCACGGTTCCGCAAGGGAAGATTTTGACGAAATCACTTCCGGCCTTCCAGGCTGCGATAACTTCGGTTGGAGTCAGTGCGCCAGCCATGATGAGTATGCCTTGCTGTTTTGCAAACTGTACAGTCGCCAAGTCAAAGCCGGGGCTGACCAGAAATTCGGCGCCCACATCGATACAGCGTTCCGCCGCTTCGGCATCGAGCACGGTACCGGCGCCAATGATTACATCGTTCCCCATGGTTTTGGCGAGTTGAGCGATGACGTCGGTCGCTCCGGGTACGGTCATTGTAATCTCGACGATGGGGATGCCTCCGGCACAGACCGCGGCCGCGGCCTGCATGGCCTGCTGCGCCGACGCCGCTCGCACCACAGGTACGATTCCGATTTCCACGATCTTGTTGCG
>DATEBK010000249.1:0-9166 GCA_035287825.1 Terriglobales bacterium | reverse complement strand
ACTTGCACCGGCGGAGCCCCCACGAAACTTCTAGCGAACGTGTTGTGCGGCATCTTCGATCAACGCTGCGACCTCCTTCGGGTGCGAGACGTAAACCGAATGGCTGGCTCCGGAGACTTCGACCTTGTGGCTGCCGGCCCGTGTGGCATACCAGCGTTCGAGATCGGGATTGATGGTTCGATCGCTTCCAGCAACCAGCATCCAGCTAGGTTTACTTCTCCACGCCGGCGTAGTGATGACTCCTCTGAAATTGTCAGCCTTGTTCATCACCTGGGATCGCGCCATGAAGGCGGCTTGCTCCGCCGGCAGATCGGCAGCGAAGTATTCGTGAAACTGCGCGGGGTCGAGGTAAGTGAAACCGTCAGCTGTCTTCTTTATCGCGTTCGATTTGCTCAGGTCGCTGGGGAAACGCTTTCCGTCATCAGATTCATTCTCTCCAGCGTCTGGCATGTGGGCCGCGATGTACACCAAGCCGACGACGGATGGATCCGTGCCAGCTTCGGTAATTACGGCTCCTCCGTAACTGTGCGCGACCAGAATGCACGGTCCATTTTGCAGGGCCAGGACGCGCTTCGTGGCGGCGACATCCTCCTGAAAAGTTGTTTCGGGTTCCTGCACGATGCTGACGTTGTAACCGTCTTTGACGAGAATGTCGTAGACGCCTTTCCAGCCAGAGCCGTCTGCCCATGCGCCGTGAACCAGCACGATGTTTTTCACCGGACTGTTCTGAGCATGGACGGTGGTTAGAACTAGTGTTGCAAGCAATACGAAGTTAACAAAACCGATTTTGAGTGTGCCTCGAAACATACCATCCCTCCTTACCGCATCGAGAGTAACTGCCGAATTGATTCCCGTTTGATAGGAAAAGGCTCTTTAGTATAGAAAACCACAGCTCCCGCCTGCCGGCTGGTCGTCCTTTACTTTATGGTGAATATCTCAACGCGTTTGGTTGCGAAGCCGGGCCAACTCACGAGAACGGCGTTACCTCGCTGACTGTAATCCATGGTTGGGCGTTCGCTGACGGTGTGCGAGTTGTCCAGCATCTTATAGGCTCTTTTGAAGACCTGCAGCCCTGGAGATTGCGCTATGACCGTTCCGGTTTGTCGATCCCAGATCGTGAAGCGCGCCCTGTCAACCTGGAGATAAGTTTCCGATCCGCCCTCCGTGTACATCCACTCCTTACCTGTGTAGCCGAGAAGTAAGCGTCCGTCCGACGACGCTGCGACAAACACTCGAGCCCCATCGGCCGGATCCCTGAAGCGTTGCGAAAGGGTACCTGTGTGAATGTCGAACAATTGAATACCGGGCAATTGGGCGTGCAGCTTCCCTTGTGTGCCACTGCCGCCTTCCTGGCGCATGCTCGGTTCGCCGCTGCCCGCAACCGCAACTTGATTCTCTCCCACGAAAGCCGCGCGGGAACCGTCCACTCCCGATAAAATCCTCCGGCCGAGAGCGCGTGCATTGAGATCAAGGATCGTCAGGTCGGCAGTATTTTTTGTCGTGTCGTACGCGGGCTTGACCTCCGCTTTCTGAAATCTTGCGACCAGAATTGCCGCGCTGGCTCCAGAGGGCGAGACATCGATGTTGATCGGAGAGCCGAACGCATCGGCGGCAATCTCCGATATTTGCTTGCCGGTATCCAAATCGAACACTTGTGTAACGCCCGTTCCGAAAGGTCCGAACATGATCTCAACCGCTGCGACTGGAGCACTGGCGGCGCAGCTGCTTGCCAAAACGACGGTGGGCTTATCGTCAGGAAGCGGGTTCTCTGCCGAGCGGTCGGTCGTGGCCCGCAGGGTGATGGAAGCCTTTTGCGTGAAGGTGCGAGCATCGAAGATGGAAAAGGTATAGCCGCTCTCATAGACGAGGATGGTCTTCCCTGCGTTGCAGAAATGAACTGCAGCGGATACGGATCTGATCTTCGACGGCATCGAAGGCGGCGGTGGTGGCACCGTCGGCATCGGCATGGTCGCAAGCGTCCGGAAAGTGGCGACATCGTGGACTTCCAGCCAGCGTGTTTCCGAGAGGTCCGGCTTGATCTCCCTCCTGTCAATCAGCAAGCTGGATCCATCTGGCGACAGGAACGCTTTGTCCATATTGCGCATTCCAGCTGGAATCACCGTTTTGGTCAGGTGGTAAGAAGAATTATCGGGATCCTCGTCAGGCGGATCCGCTGGAAACCGGTGGATGCCAATCGCGCCCATACCCAGCAGGGCGGCGACAGAGAGGGCCAGAACCTTCCATTTCGATGGCTTGAGCCAGCGCGCGTTCTTCATCGAACTCCGCCGCAAAGAGCAGACGTTAAAGGCGTGCTAATAAAGGTATGAAAGTCGAAGCCGCAGGTCAAATACGAAGACGCCAGCTCGATAGATCACTTATAAATCGCCGGGTCCATCTCACGGGATGGCCTGCTAGGCTGAGTGTGCCCGGGCTTTGCGCTGGGCTGGAGCTTGCTTTGTGTGGCTTTCCTCGCTGCTGGCGGAGTTGGCCGGCAACTCGACCAGGTCATTCCAGAAAGAACTGGCAGCATTGACTGCGGTGACGCCGACCTGGCCGGTACGGGGAGTGCCCGGCTCCCCGACCCAAGCGACCAGAAACGGTTCGACTCGGCCTGATCGCGCCAGGCTCACCTGAGCGCCTATACGCAACTTAGCGCTGATGCCTCGCAGCTGGGCTCCTTGTGCGCTCACGTCCACCGTCATCAC
Organism: Terriglobales bacterium; assembly: GCA_035287825.1. Taxonomy (GTDB): domain Bacteria; phylum Acidobacteriota; class Terriglobia; order Terriglobales; family Acidobacteriaceae; genus Acidiflorens. Next base: position 6,461 of record DATEBK010000249.1, on the reverse strand, counting down.
TTCCAGGTCTAAGGCGTGGCCATTGAGGTCGGAGCCAGTGAGCTGGACGGGCACGGATATATTAAATCGCCGGTCCACGCGCTCGATCTTGAACTGTCGCATCAGCGTGCCCAGCTCCGTTGCAATGGAGGTCAACTCCTGCGCGGCTCTCTGCGACTCTTGCGCGCGCGCGGAGGTGCCCTCGGCTGCCTGCGCTACACCTACGATATTGGCCGAGATGTCGCTCGCTCCGCTGGCAGCTTCGCTGGCATTGCGCGTCATCTCATTGGTGGTTGCACTCTGCTCTTCGACGGCTGCGGCGATGGTTGCGGAGATGGTATTGATCTGATGAATGACGCCGGTCACCGACTCGATCGCGGAGACGGCGCCGCGAGTGTCCACCTGGATGGCGGTAATTTTCAGACCAATGTCTTCGGTAGCTTTGGCGGTTTGCTTAGCCAGCTCTTTTACCTCGTTGGCTACGACCGCGAAACCCTTGCCGGCTTCGCCAGCGCGGGCCGCTTCGATGGTTGCGTTTAAAGCCAGCAAGTTTGTCTGCTGGGCGATGGAGGAGATGACTTTCAGCACGGCTCCGATTTCAGTGCTCGATCTGCCCAACTGGGAAACGGTGTTGTTGGCAGTCTCGGCGGCGGCCACGGCAGAGCCCGCCACTTTTGCGGCTTCATGGGCATTCGCGGCAATGCTCTGGATGGTCGTCGTCATCTCGCCGGCACCCATGGATAGGCTCTGGAGGTTCTGCGAGACCTGCTGGGTGAGGCGGGCGGCGGAACTCGACTGCACCGCAGTCTCTCCTGAATTGACCGTAATCTGTTCGCTGGCCTCAAGTAGTTGCTCGCTGGCGAGGCCAAGTTTATGAGTGTGGGCGGTAACCCCGCGCAGTATTTCCTGGAGCTTATCCATGAACAGATTGAAAAGGCGGCTGACTTCGCCCAGTTCGTCGTTTGCGAAGCCACTCGCTGCCTCCATGCGAGTGGTGACGTCGCCTTCGCCTTCAGCGATATTCTGAATCATCGTGATCAGTTGCCCGAGCGAGCGGGAGATCGCTCGCACCGAGACAAAGCTCCCGAGAAGCATGAGAAGGAGTGACACTCCACACATGCCGAACATAATGTGGGTGGCGCGCGCAGACTTCCTGGCAGCATCAACTTCCGCTTCTTGCGCACTCTTTGTCAGTTGGTCGCTGGTCTCTTCGATCTTTCCCTGGAGTTCCTTGTAGGACTGTAGATAAGGACCGAGCAAGCCGGGAGCGGCGGCAGGGTTATGCAGAACGGCATCGATCAGTGCAGCGCCTGCTTTCAGGTATTGATCACTCAACTGGGTTTCATAATCGAGCATGGTGCGGCTGGCGGGATCGGTGGCAAATCCTCGCGCTTTGGCGATGCGATCGGCCAGCAGCTTACTGTGCTGGGCAAAGTCATCGACTCTGTTCTGCTGCTCATCGCCTTTTGCCGTGAACACCGCGGAGATATCGTTGCGAGTCAGGTCGTTAAAGACTCCGGCCTCGATGTGATTACGAATGGCCGAACCGGTGGCCGCGACCTCGACGGTGGTTTTCTCAACCGAGGTAATGCCCCAGTATCCGGCAATGCTGACTGCGGCCACGAACACCAGACCGCTGACACTCAATCCGTACAACCGTGTTTTGATGGTCAATCGCATCAAGCGGTGCCTCTCGCCGGTATCGTGTGGCGAACTCGGCGGATGCTACATTTTGATCTTGTAACCCGCATCGCCGGCGTCGACGCCGTCAATTTTTACCGCCTTGATACCGGTTCCACCCGGGAAGTCGCTAGCTTTCACGAAGCCGATGGCTCCGGGAGACGCGGCCACATTGCTCTTGACCGCAGCCGCGCTGCCCACGTCCTTGGGAGGAGTGACCGATTTACCGGTGAACGCCGCCTGCATGAAGTATTTGCCCATGTCGGCGTCACTCATCCCGCAGACAATCTTTAGAAAAGCAGCGCGCTCGGGAGCGCCCGCAACCACCATGACTGGCGCCACCGCTTTGCCCGTATCCCAGCGCCCTTTGTCGCCGAGAAACAGCTTTTTCAAATCGCCCAGGGTGAGATTCTCAACCGGGTTGGCGCTGTTGACGACCACCACGATGGCTTCGCCAGCCCGGGCCGAGGGAGTTGCGCCAAGAAAAAGCGCCAGCATCGCCAACCCACAGAGCACAGGAGTGAATGACTTAAAGTTTTTCATCGCCGTCTCCGTCAGAAGGTGAATGCCACTTGAGAAGTCAGGCCGTTTTCGCTGTCCAGGCCGCGCAGCGAAAACCGGTCATACTGGAGTTTGAGGGCCGAGTGTTCGGTGAAGTCCCAGCGCAGACCGACCGAGGGGCCGTTGAATCTTCCCACGAAGCTGGTGATGTTGAGCGGAACATCGGTGTTCGAACTGGCGTTGATATAGACCGGATCGTCGCTTGGAGCGTTGAAGTACTGATAGCGAAAATAGGGACGATAAGCGCGGAAGCGGCGCGAGAACTGAGTGTAGAAGGCGCTGGTCTCGGCCAGCTCCCCGGTTGCCTCGGAATGTCTTACGAATGCAGCTTCGTTGAGAATCTCCCAAGTGCTATTCACGAAGACGGCATGCGCCGTGACGATGGTTTCTCCGACCGCCGGACCGGGCACAGTGAGATTGTCATGGCGGATGGAAAATCCGAGCTGTAATCCGGAGAACCGGTCGGGGCGCATGAACAGCCCCCCATTGATGGCCTTGCTGTTATTCCGATCCTGGTTGTTCTGGGCGGGCTCGTCGCTCGGATACCAGTCTCTGCCATTGCCAGCCTCGATGACATAGTTCAGCCCCAGTTTGCCGGAAGGAATCTTGCCGGTCACATTGACGCCAACATCCTGCATGGGGAGAACGCCACCCTCATCGTCAAAGGCATACATGAACGGGCGGTCCGTGGTGGTCTCGAGAAATTCTCCTTTATTGAATGCAGTGTTGTAGTAGCCAACCCAGGTATGCATGCGGCCGATCGAAGCCGTGAAGTAGTCGCTCTGCCGGTAGATGAGCAATAGCCGTTCCACGTCCGCCGAGATGCTGTTGTCGCTTTCCGCGGTGAATAGGACTTCTCCCAGCACCGAAACCTTCTCCGAGAGCCGGGCCCGCATGAATAAGTCCAGAGAACCAAATTCAAACGTGTCGGGAACGTGAGTGTAGCCTTGAGCTCCAACGTCACCAAAGACGACAAGCTTTAATCGCGGCGCGACCTCGTTCACGGTCGGCGGCTCGACTTCAGGCGTTTCCAGGGCAGGTACCACAGGAGCCGGGGCGACCGGAGTTGCGGCTGCGGCGAGCGGTATAACCGCCGGGCCCGTTTGCTTCTCTTCCAGTTGTTTTACTTTCGCCTCGAGGTCGATGACCCGCTGCAACAGCTGCCGGTTAACTTCGTCCGCTGTCATGGGAGTGCTCGGCGACTGCTGCGCGTGCGCGGAAAGCGTCAGCAACACACATAAGGCAAAACAAATGGCTGGCGACACCCTCACCGTCAGCCCCGCAAATCCTGTCTGCATAGTCACCCTCGTAATCGCTACTCTCGCGATAGTCACGCTCACGCGCGCGCAGCCCTCGACAGAATGAATTGAGTGGTCGCTACTTTCATATCGGAGGTTAGTTGAACGGACTTGAGAGGTCATCGTCACGATTGGCCGTAGGGAACTGCGCATGGCTAGGTTTGGCAGTGAATTGATGACACGGGACGCGATTTGCGGTGTTCGCCGCGGTCTATAGGGACCGCATGTTGGCTGCCATTACCGGGACGCTGAGCACCCGCCGATGTGGTTCACCATGTAGTTCAGAAACTCGTGGTTAAGAAAACTCGTGATTTAGGAGCTCCTGATTTTAGGAGCTCCTGGAGCGACTGCCTGCTCTCGCCGTGCTCTATGCCCATTGCGCTTAACCGCTTCAACTTGGCCAAGCCATAAAGGTTAGCGACGTTGCAGCCGATACTTCCTTAGGGGTTCCATGAGACAGGTCGCACTTTTATTGCTTGCAATTGCTGGACTGGCGTCCAACGCGGCGGCAGGCGACATCAATGGCAAGGTCGTGGGATGGTCTCGTGTCTTTCTTTCTCCGGAGCATCCGGGTGTAGTGTGGGTTGAAGGCTTACCAGCCAGGCCGGTCAACAAGAATGAGCCAGTCATGGCACAACGTGGTGGACAGTTTGTTCCACCATTCTTGATCGTGATTGCGGGCCAGACCGTCAACATGCCAAATGAAGACGAAGTGGCCCACAACGTCTACTCGCTCTCCGCCGCTAAGCAATTCGATCTGGGATATTACGCCAAGGGTGATCTCAAGAAAGTGACCTTTGATCGGCCGGGAATGGTGGAAGTGCTCTGCATGATTCACGCTTTCATGCGCGCTCGGATACTGGTCCTGCCGAATCCGTACTACGCGACAATTGCCGTCGATGGATCCTTCCGCATTCGCAACCTCCCGGCGGGAACGTTTACGCTCACCTTCTGGGCCGACGGAATGACATCGTTCAGCCAGCCAGTCACGGTTCCACAGGATGCCAAGCCGGTCATTGTCCGCGTTTCCTGGGCCAGTTCCTCAGCAGGAAAATAGAAATAATGAAAGCCGCTAATTCACGGCTTCTGGTTCTTGTTTTGCTGGCTGGCCTGACCCTTGTCTGCGCCGGCCAGACGCCAGATCCCGTTCCTGCTGCCACACGCCCGCACGGTCTCAGCATCGAAGTACTCGACGGCATGACCAACCTGCCAGGCGGACTTGCTGCCCTCCCCGAGCCACCCATCCCCCCGGGAAACCCGCAAACTGCAACCACTGTTGAATTGGGAAGAAAGTTGTTCTTCGATAAGCGACTTTCTAAAGATGGTTCGACGAGTTGCGCTACTTGCCACGATCCGGAGAAGGCGTATTCCGATGACCGTGCCACAGCTGCTGGACTCAACCAAACCGTTCTCAACCGCCGCACTCCGAGTCTGCTGAATTCAGCCTACAACCATGTACAGTTTTGGGATGGCCGCGTTAAGAGCCTCGAAGAACAGGCGCTCGTGCCTATGCTTGGCAAGAACGAGATGGGTATGCCCAGCCCAAAAACACTTCTCGTCCGCGTTCAGGAAGCTCCAGAATACCGGCAAAGATTCCGCGCGGCATTCGCGCGTCCGGTTAATCTGGCGGATATCCAGCGAGCCATTGCCGCCTTCGAGCGCACTCTGATAACGCCGCACTCCGCTTTTGACCGCTATGCCGGAGGAGATAAACAGGCATTGACCGACCAGCAAAAACGAGGCCTGATCTTGTTCATCGGGAAGGCGTCGTGCAGCCAGTGTCACAATGGAGCGAACTTCACCGACAACAAGTTTCACTCTCTCGGCGCGCTGCCTGGCGAACATCAAAACCGAGATATCGGGCATTTTTCGGTTAGCAGGAATCCCGCAGATCGCTTCGCATTTAAAACCCCAAGCCTGCGCAGCGCCACGCAGCAGTCGCATTTTATGCACAACGGTTCCTTCACTTCACTGCCGCGGGTCATTGCTTTTTACAACGACGGTGGCGGCCCAAGTCCGAAGTCGAGCCTGTTGTTCCCACTTCACCTCACTGACACGGAGCAACAGGACCTACTCTCCTTTCTTGAAGCCCTAGCCGGTCACGTGCCGGGCGATATTGGCGGTGCAGGGCAGAAGTGAAAACCATCTACTCCCCCGCGGACAAGAAAATTCTTTATGGACCAAAATTCGACGGGCCGAATCCAAAGGGGCAGGGAAGCGTGACTCATGGAGTGCAATATGGAAAAAGCAATCCCACTTTCCGTTCAAAACCCGACACAATCTGCACCCGGTTCGACCTTACACGAGGCGTCTCAAGTCGCAGTTTCAGGGCAATCGATTTTCGTACGCCGCTATGGAAGCGGACCAGCGATTTTGCTGGTGCACGGTTTTCCGCGCACCAGCCTGATGTGGCGATTCCTTGCACCCAAGCTGGCCGAAACTCACTCCGTGATCTGCGCGGACCTGCCCGCCTACGGCCGCAGCTCGATACCCGTTTCCACCAGCGACCACTTTCCTTATTCCAAGCGCGCAATGGCGAAAGGACTGGTCGAGGTGATGGGCAAGCTTGGCTTTCCGACATTTACCCTGATCGGTCACGATCGCGGAGGTCGCGTCAGCTACCGTATGGCTTTGGATCATCCGAAGCATGTCGAGCGTCTTGCTGTATTCGATGTGATTCCGATTATTGAAGCCTGGAGCCGGTCTGACGCGCGCTTCGCTCAAACCTACTGGCCATGGATTTTGCTCGCGCAGAAGCAACCGCTGCCAGAAAGCTATCTTCTCGGTGCTCCGCAGGCAGTCTTCGGCAACCCGTTCGGGCAAGGTTCTTTTGGCCCGGAGATTCTCGAAGAGTACGTTTCCACATACCGCGATCCAGCCCGCGTTCATGGAATTTGCGAGGAATATCGAGCCGCGGCAACCATCGACGTCGAACACGATCGG
>DATEBK010000248.1:0-8169 GCA_035287825.1 Terriglobales bacterium | reverse complement strand
CGTGATTCAGTTTCTCGGGCCTTCACGAGAATTACCGTGGCGTCGTCGCGCAGGCCGCATCCGTTCGAAAATCTTCTGACATCGGCGAGCAGGCTGTCGGGAGTAACTTCGGGAGACTGCATCTGGGCTAGGAGGCGCTCGGCGCCGTATTCTTCGCCGGAATCGAGATCGGCCTCGGTAATTCCGTCGGAATAAAATGCGATGCGGGAGTGGTCACCGAGAGTCACTTCGGTCTCGGAGAATTTGCTAGCGGAAAGTCCCAAGGGCAAGCCGTGTTCATGCGTGATCCAGCGGTGTCCGGAAGGCTCGACCAGCAAGGGGGACAGGTGGCCGGCATTGGCGACCCGGAGAATGCGACTGGCGGGGTCGAGTTCGGCATAGACCATGGTGACGAAGCGTCCATCGGGGAAATCTTCGATCATCATGTTGTTGAGGCGGGTGAGGACTTCGGCCGGTCCAGAACCGATTTGCGCCAGCGAACGCAACATGCCGCGGGTGGCGGACATGAGTAGAGCGGCGGCGGTGCCTTTGCCGGAAACATCTGCCAACACCAAGCCCCAACGTCCGCCAGCGAGCGGGATGAAGTCATACCAATCGCCGCCGACGGAGCCAGCCGAAATGGAAAGTCCGGAGACGCGGAAACCGGGAATCAAAGGCGAGGTTCGGGGCAGCAGGGCCTGCTGAATGATGCGAGCTTCTTCGGCTTCACGGGTCATGCGCTGACGCTGATCGCGCTCATTGGCGAAACGGCGGGCGTTGTGCACGGCGACGGCGACGTGCGAGCAGAGTCCCTGGAGAAGACGGACCTGATCGGGGCAGAAAGCATCGAGATCGTGATGGGAGGCGGTGAAGACGCCGACGAGTTCGTCATCCACCTGAAGGGGAATGGCGATTTCGGAAAGTGTCGTAGGCTCGCAGGCAATGTAATAAGGATCGACGCGCACATCGGGGGCGTAGTGCACTTTGCGGGTAGCGGCGACATGGCCGGCCATACCTTCTTTGCCGACTTTCAGGCGATGGCCTTTGGCGAAGACGGCGCATCCGATGCATCCTCGAGCGGCCGCCATCACGAGTTCGCTCCGCTCGGCGTGGTGAAGATAGAGGCTGACTTCGACGTTGCCGATCGATGTGGCAACTTCGTCAACGATTCGGGGAACGAGTTCGTCGAGGTCGAGGGTGGAGGTGATTCGATGCGCGAATTTTTGCAGACGGATCAGATCCGCGAGCTTTTGCGCGGGTGCTTCAGGAGAAGGGGGAGTGGAAAAACCGAGTTCCGTGAGCGGAGACGTAGCCACGAGAAGACCCTCCTGGGCGGGGTGGAAACTGAATTATGAGATGTGAAGAATCAGGATTCAGATTCTCTTTTTGTTCGATTGGATTTGGGTGCGGCCGGTCGATTTGAGGGCGGATGTTTGAGTTGTTTGATTTCTTCCAGGCGCTCGCGGATTCGCTTTTCAACTCCTTCATTCGTCGGATGATAGTAGTGGCGGTCGCGGAGGCTGTCGGGGAGGCATTGCATGTCGGAGACTTTATTTTCGGCGTCGTGGGCGTATTGATAGTCCTTGCCGTAGCCGATTGCTTTCATCAGGCTGGTGGGGGCATTGCGCAGGTGCAGCGGAACGGGTTCGGCGGCGGTTTGTTCGACATCCTGAACGACGGCGCTGTAGGCGGTGTAGAGCGCGTTTGATTTTGGGGCGACCGAGAGATAGACGACGGCTTGCGCGAGGGCGAGATTGCCTTCGGGCATGCCGAGGAAATCGACGGCGTCGCGAGCGGCCATGCATAGCGCGAGGGCGTTCGGCTCAGCCAGGCCGATGTCTTCGACGGCCATGCGGACGACGCGGCGGGCGATGTAGAGCGGATCTTCTCCGGCTTCGAGCATGCGGGCGAGCCAGTATAGAGCGGCGTCAGGATCGCTGTTGCGGACCGATTTGTGCAGGGCGGAGATGATGTTGTAGTGCTCTTCGCCGGCTTTGTCGTAGAGCAGAACGCGTTTCTGGAGCGCCTCTTGAATGGTGGCGTCGGTGATGATTCTGGGGGTGGGAGACGCGGATTGTTGCGCGTCATTTGCGGGTTGGGCGGACAGCGCTGCCGCGACTTCGAGGACGTTGTAGGCGCTGCGGGCGTCTCCGCTGGAGTAGGCGGCGATTTTGCGGAGAGCTTCGTCGGAGGCTTCGAGATGCATCTGCCCGAGACCCCGCTCGTTATCCTGGAGCGCGCGGCGCAGCAGAGCGACGATCTGATCTTCGGTGAGCGGCTTCAGCACATAGACGCGGCAGCGCGACAGGAGCGCGGAATTGATTTCGAACGAAGGGTTCTCGGTGGTGGCTCCGATGAGGCGGATGCTGCCTTTTTCGACGTGGGGAAGAAAAGCGTCTTGCTGGGCTTTGTTGAAGCGGTGGATTTCGTCGACGAAGACGATGGTGCGGGTGCCGTACTGGCGGGCACGATCAGCGTCGGCCATGACCTGCTTGATTTCCTTGATACCGGCGAGGACGGCGGAAAATTCGATGAAGTCGGCCTTGGTGATGTGGGCGATGATCTTGGCCAGGGTAGTTTTGCCGGTTCCGGGAGGTCCCCAGAAAATCATCGAGGTAGGATCGTCGCGTTCGATCTGGACGCGCAGCGGCTTGCCGGGGCCGACGAGGTGCTCTTGTCCGACGAATTCGTCGAGGGTGCGAGGACGCATGCGGTCGGCGAGGGGGCGGGCTCCGGCGGCCGGTTGATCGTGGTTCGGGATGGGAGCGAAGAGACTCATAAAAGGTTAGAGGTCAGAGGTCGGGTTGCAGAGGTGAAGACTCCAGGGTGCAAACAAACAATTCGCAGATCAAGGCTTTGACCTCTCCAATCTAACTTCTGCAATCTGACTCTCACCTCTGACCTGCCATTGCTGCTTCGTAGAGCACGATACTGGCGGCGACTGCGGCATTGAGGGATTCGACTTGCGCGGCTTGCGGAATGGCGAGCGTTTCATCCATTTGACGGGTCAGGTCACGCGATAAACCTGCACCTTCGTTGCCGATGAAGATGGCCAGCGGCAAAGTCCATGAAATTTGGGGCAGCGGAGTTCCGTGGTGGGAAGAAGTTGCCAGCAGGCGGACGCGGCGGGCGCGAAGAAGAGGAAGCATCTCTGCGGATGAAATCTGCAAGAACGGCAAGCGGAAGAGCGAGCCGGCTGAACCGCGCAGGACTTTCGAGTTGTAGGGACTGACGGTTCCTTCGGTGAGAAAAATTCCGGCGGCTCCAAAGGCTTCGGCAGAGCGCAGGATTGTGCCCAAGTTGCCGGGATCTTGCAGTCCGGCGGCGACGACGAGCGGACTGGCGCTGGAGCGATCGAGTAGTTGCTCCGATGTATAACCTGGCAACTTGACGAGGGCAGCAACGCCCTGAGGAGCGTCACTGGGGACAATCGAGTTGAAGAGGGCGTTGGGCAGGACGAGGGTTTCAGTGCGGGCGCTGATCTGGGGAAAAAGCATTTCGGCGAGCGGGCGCGCCGATTCGCTGAAAAATATGCTTGGCAAATGCAGGCCGCTGCGCAAGGCCTCTTCCAATAATTTGACGCCTTCGATCGCGCATTCGCCCTGAGCGGTGAGTTCGGCGCGACGGAAGGCGAGGCGCAAGTCCTTGAGGCGCTGGTTGTGACGGCCAGCGATGGGACGCAGGCGGTCGGTCTGACGGGCGCTTCGTGGAAGCTTGGCGGCGGGCCTCATGGGCTGGTTCCGTGGGTTGGTTCCGAGAACAGGATGTATGGTACATTTCATTGTTTACACAGACAATCTTTACGCGGGGCGAGGTTTACGCCGGAAGTATTTGGAGGGGGCAGCGTAGGCCGTTTGCGCCGATCGTCAGAAGGAACCGGGAAGGAACCAGAGTGCGCGCGGAGATCCTAAAAATTCATGCCGAAACGCCAGAAGCTTCGCTGATCAAGTACGCGGCTGAGCAAATTCAAGCCGGCCAGGTGCTGGGCATGCCGACGGACACGTTTTACGGGCTGGCGGCAGACCCGTTCAACCTGCGCGCGGTAGAGCGCGTCTACGAAATCAAATCGCGGTTGCGGCACAAGCCGCTTTCGCTGCTGATCGAGAATGTGGATCAGGCGGAGGAATTTGCGCGTCCGCTGCCAGACGATTTTCATTTGCTGGCGCGGCGGTTTTGGCCAGGGCCGCTGACCATTATTGTTCCGGCGGCGTCGCATCTGCCGTTGAAGGTCACGGCGAATACGGGCAATGTGGCGTTGCGAGTGCCGGCGGCCACCATTCCGCTGGCGGTGGTGCGGGCGGCGAAAATTCCCATCACGGCGACTTCCGCCAACCTGAGCGGCGCCGCGGAATGCACGACTGCGGAAGAGGTGCAGGAGCAATTACAAGACCGCATCTCGATGATCGTGGATGGAGGAAAGTCTCCGCGCACCGTTTCTTCCACGATTGTGCATTTCAAAGAAGACGGTACCTGGCAGATTCTGCGCGAGGGCGCGATTGCTACTAAGGACATTGTCGAAGCGTTGTCTTAAAAGCCCAGGTTTCAGGTTTCAGAGTTGCAAGGTTTCAGGGTAGCAAGTATGAAACTTTGGACTCTGTTTTTATGTCCGACGACTCCACTAGATCTGGCCAACCAAAATCCTTCTGGATGCGCCCGTGGGCGCTGCTGGTGCTGGCTGTGCTGGGCGCTCTGCTGATGTTTTTTGGCATCACGGGATCGCGCATTGCCAGCGCTGCCAAGGAAACGGCCACGATTAAGGCTGACGTCATCGCGATTTTTGGGGCGGCTGAATATGCGGGGCATCCGTCGCCGGTGTACCGGGCGCGTCTGGATCACGGCTACGAATTGTTTGAGAAAGGCATGGCGCCGGTGGTGATCACGACCGGCGGATCGGCGCTGGATCCGGATTTCAGCGAAGGCGGAGTGGGCAAAGAGTATCTTATTCGGCGCGGCGTTCCGGAGCAGGCACTGATTGCGGAGACCCAGGGATCGGACACGGCGCAATCGGCGGCGCGCGTTGCCAACATCATGCGAGTCAATGGAATGCGCAGCTGCATTGCAGTGAGTGATGCGTACCACGTGTTTCGCATCCGCGCATTGCTCGAGCATGAAGGGGTGCAAGTGGAGTTGGCTCCGAGGCCGGAGTCGCGTCCGCGGCACTGGTGGGACCGATTTTTTGCGGTGATGCGGGAGGCGGCGAGTTATCTGGCATGGAAGGCGGGGTTGCCGTGAACCCGCACTCAGCACTTGGCAATTAGCACTTAGCCCTTAGCAAAGACCGTTGAGCACGACGCTGGCGGCTAGATACCTAGCGCTAAACGCTGGCGGCCAAATTTGTTCCTACCATCCCATTTTTTCGCGCAGGGTCGTGACGTGGGCTACGTGATGGCGGCCGTGCCAGGAGTAGAGGGCTAGATTTTTCTCCAGCGACACGGGACCGAGCTTGGGATGGAGGAAGGTACGTTGCCAGTCGGTGTCGGTGAGTTTGCGGAGCATGAGCATCCAGCGCTGGTGGAGCGAATCGAGCAAGGCGAGCGAGGGTTCGATGGGAGCGCTTTTCGCCTCGGGCAATTCGGCCCAGAGATCCTCCATGTAGGACTTGATGGCGGGCTCGTCTTCGGTGAGCGCCAGCTTGAAACGGACGTAAGAGTTCATGTGGCTATCGGGAACGTGATGAGCGACCTGGCGGAGGGTCCAGCCGCCATCGCGATAGGGAGTATCGAGCTGCTGGTCGGAAAGTCCGCTGAGGGCGGCACGCAATCGGGCGGGAGTTTGCTCGATGTCGTTCAAGCATTCCTGTTTTTGTTCGACGGTGAGCGGGCCAGAGTAGGAGAATTTTCCGATGGGATAGCGCGGGTCAGCCATGTAAATCCCTCCGAGAAGCGTAGATGATTTTGGGATGAAATGCGGTGCAGAAAATGTGGAGCAAAGGAAAAGGGGCGCCGAACGCGGCCGCAATTTCAGGCCGGTATTTCGCGTCGCCCGTCGGCTAGAACCCGCTCGCCAATTTCTCTCGAGACATAAACGTAGAATCTTCGTGTGGGAATTTGAAACCAAATAACATCTTTGAAAAATACTTTTCCCGCCTTGCAGTGCAAATCGTTCCAGGGAATCCGCAGGTCATTGTTGGAGATTGCGCGAAAGTCCCAATCCCGGTATTGCCACATCCGCCATTTCGCATTCCGTTGAACTTCAGGATCGGCCATCAAGTAAAGCGCGGAGTCGGTGGCACCGATACGGCATCGCGATGCCGCCTCGGCGTCTGAGATCCGAACCTCGCAGGCATAATATTTACCCGGAAATTCGCCCTGGAAGCCATAGTCTCGCTGAAAACTGCGTCGTCTGGAAAGGTTCCGGAGAGTGAGAAGAGCTCCCAACCCGGCGACCGCGAGGATGATGAAGGGAGTCATTGGCAAGTTAGGGCGCACCGTTTCTGGGGGACCGTGTCTAGCGCAGCATGTTTAGAGGACCATTTCTAGCGCACCATTATTAGCGGACCATGGCGAGGATGCGGACGGGGGCATCTCCTGGGTTCTGGGTTTTTCCGGGGGCGGATTTGGCTGGGGCGACGATGACGAGCGATCCGGTTGCGGGCAGCGAGGTGAAGGGGGCGGCTTGTTCGACCACGTAAGCGCCACGCAGGGCGATTTGGCGCGCCAGGGTCCTGTCAGACGAGAAATCGACCTGGGTTTCGACGGCGAACCCTATGGTGTAGCGGGCATCGATCAGAAATTGAGCGGCGTCGCGGGTGATCGGCAGGGGCGTGGTTGCGATGTCATGAGGTGCGGTTGCGCGACGGATGGCGACGACGGAACCCTGGGGAATCATGCCATGATGCGACTCCCAGGCGGCGATATCGTCGAGGGAGACTTGCGCGCTGTTTTGTGCGTTTGAATCTGCATTCAAAGTTCTTGTGTTCGCGTCTTCTATCTTTAGGTCTATGACGACGAGCGGAGCGATGAGACGCTCGGCAGGAATCTGGCCGGCAGACCAGGTTCCGGGGATGAGAGCTCCGGGAGCAATGATGCGGGCGTTTGATTCCGCGGCAGCGGATTCAGTCGAGGTGATTGCGGGTGAGGCGGGTGCCGAATTTACGCTTTCGCCGCCGGTGAGGTCGACGACATGCGAATAGCGGTCCTGCTGGGACGGACCGGGACGCCGGTCGGCGAAAAGCAAAATGGCCAGCACGAGCGCGTAAGCGATGATGAAACTGCGAATCCGCATGTAAATCCTTGACCGGAAATAAGTAGGACGTACTTCAGGCTCTATTGTTGCAGCTTCTATTGTTACCTGCCGGGGTACCGAGTTCAATTCCCGGTTGTACATGGCCTGCGGGTGCTTAGGAACGCGAGGCGCGCAGGGGCGGGAATGCATAGGTCCTTCAGTTCGCTAAGGATGACGGTGCGCGGGAGGTTGTCGAATCGAGAAACTTTCGTTTGGAACGATATTCCGGAGAGGATTAAGCGCGGGGTAGAATGGGGTTAACTTCCGCGAAATTCCATTCTGCGAAATTCCGAGGGATTGATGTTCGGCCGCGAAGAAAAGGTTTCCGCGCTCCGCCTGACTGCCGTGCAGTATGTGGTGCTGTTTATTTTTCTGCTGCTGGCTTACGGATTGTGGCGACTGCAGGTGATGCACAGCGATGAGTATGCATTGCTGGCGGAAAAAAATCGCGTTCGCAATGTGCCGATTCTAGCGCCGCGGGGCAAGATACTGGACCGCGAGGGCCGGGTCATTGTCGATAACTATCCATCGTTCTCGGCGCTTCTGCTGCGCGATTCCACGCGCGACCTGAATGCGGATGCGGACGCGATTGCCAAGGGACTGCATTTGAATCCGGAAGAAGTGCGGCAGCGCATCCGGCATTTTTCTTCGATGCCGCAATACCAGCCGATCTTTTTGAAAGAAGACATTACGCCCGACGAGCTGGCGTTCATTGAAGCCCATAAGAACGAACTGCCGGAGCTGGAAACAATCATGGCGCACCGGCGGCTCTATCCCCGCAACGGTTTCATGGCACACCTGATCGGCTATGTGGGCGAAGTGACCGAGGACATGCTCAACCAGCCGCAGTTTGAGCTCTACAATCCGGGTGATGTGGTGGGCGTGAGCGGAGTGGAGAAGCAGTACAACAATATTTTGATGGGTAAGAACGGATCGCGGCGGGCGCTGGTGAACAGCCATGGGAGG
>DATEBK010000247.1:0-10594 GCA_035287825.1 Terriglobales bacterium | reverse complement strand
TTGTGGCCGCGCGTCGATGTCTTGCCCATGCCGGACCCCATGCCGCGTCCGACCCGCTTTTTCTTTTCCGATGCTTTCTTCGGTGCCCGTATTGTCGATAAATTCATGACCGTCTCTCTGTAGAAACGAGGCTGGCCTCGTCTCAGACGCGCTCACCTGCGTCTTTACCTATGCGCTCACAATCTCCACCAGATGCGGAATCTTCTTCACCATGCCCCGGATCGCCGCCGTATCCGGACGCACGATCACCTGGTTCAGCCGCGTAAATCCCAGCCCCTTCACCACTAACTTATGCTTCTCCGGAGCGCAGATCGCTGACCGTACCCACTTCAGCTGGATCTTCCCTGCCACCGATTTCGATGTCTTGGTTGTCATCCTTACAGCTCCTCTACCGTCTTGCCGCGCAGCGCCGCCACATCTTCGCGGTTCTTCAATTTCTTCAGCGCCTCGAACGTGGCTTTAATCACGTTATGCGGATTGTTGGTGCCGATCGACTTGGTCAGTACGTTTTGCACCCCCGCCGAGGTCATTACCGCGCGCACCGCTCCACCGGCGATCACCCCTGTGCCTTCCGGAGCCGGCTTCAACAGCACCATGCCCGAGCCAAAACGTCCCAGCACCGTGTGCGGCACCGAAGTTTGCGTCAGGTTGATCCGGATCAGGTTCTTCTTCGCCGACTCAATTCCCTTGCGGATCGCCTGCGGAACTTCCTTCGCTTTGCCCGAGCCAAATCCCACCACCGCCGCCGATGGATCGCCCACCACCACCAGCGCCGCGAACGACATGTTCTTGCCGCCCTTAACCACCTTCGTCACCCGGTTAATCGAGACCACTTGGTCCTTTAACTGGAACGAACCCGCATCGAGTTTCTTCGTAACTCTTGGCATTCTGATTCCTGTAACTCTCTAGTCGTCAGCCATCAGATTCCGGTCCTGTTACTGAGAACCGAAAATTGAGAACTGAGAACTGTTTCTAGAACTGCAATCCCGCTTCGCGCGCCGCATCGGCCACGGCCTTGACCCGCCCGTGGTAAATGTAGCCCCCGCGATCGAAAACCACTTTGGTGTAGCCCTTTTCTTTGGCCAAATCGGCGATCTTTTTCCCCACCATCTTCGCCGACGCCACGTTGCCGCCCGTAACCCGCGCACCCTTCCGGTCGTCCGCGGTCGAAGCTGCCGCCAGCGTGACTCCCTTCAGGTCATCGATCAACTGCACGTAGATATGGTTCAGCGACCGGTATACATTCAGCCGCGGACGCTCCGGCGTGCCAATCACTTTCTTGCGGATGCGATCGTGCACCCGCTG
Organism: Terriglobales bacterium; assembly: GCA_035287825.1. Lineage (GTDB taxonomy): Bacteria > Acidobacteriota > Terriglobia > Terriglobales > Acidobacteriaceae > Acidiflorens. The sequence goes on along the minus strand of DATEBK010000247.1, from coordinate 9,289 downwards.
CCGCGTCTGGTTCTTGGAATTAATTCTCAGCATTTCTAAAACCCTCGTCGTTGGTCGCTGGTCATGAGGCGTTCGGCAAAACAGACCCGCGAACGACTTGCGACCGACGACTATCGACTGTTATTTAGCTCCCGTCTTGCCCACTTTCTTCTTCAACCGCTCGCCGGCGTAACGCACGCCTTTGTTCTTATAAGGGTCGGGCGGACGCAGTGACCGCATCTCCGCCGCCACCTGGCCGACCTTCTGCCGGTCGATTCCGGTCAACGTCAGCTTGGTCTGCTTGGCATCGACCGCGCAATCCACTCCCGTCGGCAGCGGATACTCAATCGGGTGCGAATATCCCAGACTGAATACCACCGTGCCCTTGCCCTTCATTTCCGCGCGGTAGCCAATGCCCACGATTTCGAGGTCGCGCGTCCAGCCCTTGGTCACGCCTTCCACGGCGTTATTGACCAGCGCTCGCGCCAGTCCATGTACCGCGGCATGCGCATCATCGGGACGTATCGCCACCAGGTTGCCGTCCTTCTGCTCCATCGTAATGCCGGACGGAAGAGATGTATCCAGCTTGCCCTTCGGCCCCTGGACCATCACCGTATTGCCTTCGATCTTCACCGTCACGCCCTTCGGGACCGCGATCGGCTTTTTTCCAATTCGTGACATAAGTCAGCTCTTAGCCCTTAGCAATAATCATTCGGCACTTAGTAACATCCCAATCAGCACGGCGCTTTGGCGAACTGCTAAATGCTAAGCGCTAACGGCTGCTTCTTTACCAGATCTCGCACAGCAACTCGCCGCCCAGGCCCTGACGTCGCGCCTGCCGTCCCGTCATTACGCCCTTCGGCGTGGTCAGGATGTTAATGCCCATCCCGCCCAGCACCCGCGGAATCTCGGTGCGGCGAACATACACGCGGCAGCCCGGACGCGACACCCGCGCCAGGTTGGTAATCACCGCCTCGTTGTTGTTGCCGTACTTCAAATACACGCGCACCACCTTGTGGCCTTCTTCTTCCGCCGGCTTGAAGTTCGCGATGTAGCCCTCTTCTTTCAAAATGCGGGCAATCTCCGTCTTCAGCTTGGAAGCCGGTATATCCACTTTCTGGTGCCGCGCGCGAATCGCGTTGCGGATGCGCGCCAGCATGTCTGCGACCGGATCGGTCAACCTCATCGTTTGCTTCTCCTCGAGCCGCCCGTTCGCTCCGCATTTAGCGGAGAACCTGTCAGCAGCTTAACTTCGGTCATTCGTCCCCGGCCCCAAGCCGTTAGCAAAAACTTGCTGACGACCAGCGACTATCGACCAACGACTGATTTCCTACCACGACGACTTCGAAACTCCAGGGATCTCTCCCCGCAATGCCAAGCCACGGAAACACAGACGGCACAGCCCGAACTTCCGCAGATACGCTCGCGGACGCCCGCAAATCTTGCACCGGTTGTGCTTGCGCGTCGAGAACTTCGGCTTCTTTACGTTCTGCGGCTTGGTCTTGCTCTCCGTGCCGTCTTTCACTCGTTTTGCTGTAGTGGCCACTTCGCTCTTAGCTCCCGGCCGCTAGTTTCTAGCAGCCCATCTGTCGCAACTTCGTTTTACTTCTGCCATCCGACTTCTTACCTCTGACCTCTGACCTCTCGGCTCACGCCCGGAACGGCATGCCCAGATGTTTCAACAACTGCCGCGCCTGATCGTCCGACCGCGCCGTCGTCACAATGGTCACGTTCATGCCCTTCAACTTGTCGACCTTCGCGTAATCGATCTCGGGAAAAATCAGCTGGTCGTGCAGTCCCAGCGTGTAATTGCCCCGGCCATCGAACGATTTGGTCGAGACACCCTTGAAATCGCGCACCCGTGGCAGCACGATGCTGATCAAGCGGTCGAAAAATTCGTACATCCGGTCGCCGCGCAACGTCACCATCGCCCCGATTGGCATGCCTTCGCGCACCTTGAATGCCGCAATCGACTTCTTGGCTTTGGTGACGACGGGTCGTTGCCCTGTGATCTGTCCCAGTTCGTTGACCGCCGGATCGATGATTTTCGCGTTCTGCGTCGCTTCCCCGACCCCCATGTTCACCACGATCTTGTTCAGCCGCGGCACCGCCATCGGGTTCTTCAGTTCCAGTTCCTTCATCAGCGCCGTAGCCACTTCTTTTTCAAACCGCGTGCGCAGCCGCGGCCGCTCTTTCGCCGCGTGCCGTGGAGCTTCCGGGCCCGGCTTCTCTTCGGCCGCGCCCCGCGCCTTCTGCTCGCCCTTTGGCGGCTTCGGCTTTTTCGGCTGCTCGTCTTTTTTATGACTTTCTGGTTTCTGCTCGTCTGCCATTTTCGTCGTTACCTTCTCCACCACGGTTTCGGAGTGGTTACCGGTTCGTGAGGAATTTTCTGATTACCCAATTACCAAATCTATTTGTCCAGCGTCGTCCCGCACTTCTTGCAAACTCTGACCTTCTTGTCGCCGCGCACATCATGCCCGATCCGCACCGGTCCGCAGGTCGCACACACCAGGGCCACATTCGACAGCCGGATAGGCCGCTCCTGCTCGGCGATTCCGCCCTTGATGTTTTTCTGCGGGTTGGCTCGCACGTGCTTTTTCACCGTCATCACGTGCTCCACCAGCACCCTGCCTTCGTCGGGAAACACGCGCAGCACGCGCCCTTCTTTTCCCGCATCCCGCCCGGTCATCACTTTCACCGTATCGTTCCGTCGGATATCGACGCGCTTATGTTCGGTAGTTGTTGCTGTTCCCATAAGAATCCTGACTTTGCAAATTACGGAATTACTCAATTACTCAATTACCAAATTTCACTACAAAACTTCCGGCGCCAGCGACACGATCTTCAAAAACTTTCTCTCGCGCAGTTCTCGCGCCACTGGACCAAACACGCGCGTCCCCACCGGCTCGCCGGTTTCATTGATCAGCACTGCCGCATTCTGGTCGAAGCGGATATAAGTGCCATCCCGCCGCCGATGCTCCTTGCGCGTGCGCACGATCACCGCTTTTACGACTTTGCCTTTCTGCACCTGGCCGTCGGGCGCCGCTTCTTTCACGCTCGCCGTGATCACGTCGCCCAGGCCGGCATGCAGTCCCGTCGAGCCCCCCAGCGGCATGATCATCTGCAGCTTGCGGGCGCCGGAGTTGTCGGCCACCTCGAGCATCGATCGCATCATTACGGCCATGTTCGTCTCCTGTTTCTCTTGCGCTTACTCTTAATTCTTACTCCCTGCAATTCTTACTGCTTGCGCGGGCTGCTCTTAGCGCCCGATGCTGGTCGGGTCCACGTCTGCCACTTCCGGCACCAGCGCCGTCTTGCGGACAATTTCTTTCAGCGTCCAGCGCTTCAGCTTCGACAGCGGCCGCGACTCTTCAATCTTCACCACGTCGCCAGGATGGGTTTCGTTTTTCTCGTCGTGCGCGTAGAACTTCTTCCGGATCGAGATCACCCGCCCGTACATCGGATGCGCTTTCTTGCGCGTCACCTCGACCACGATCGTCTTCTGCATTTTGTTAGACACGACCGTGCCGATCAGTTCCTTGTGGTGCGGCTTGCGTGCTGGGCTTGCGGTTTCCGCCATTATTTTTTCTCCGTCTTGCCGGGCGCCGTTTTGGCCGTCGCCAGTTCCTGCTCGCGCCGGATCGTCTGTACCCGCGCAATGTCCCGGCGCAGCCCGCGGATCTTTTTCAGGCTCTCGGTCTGCCCCATGTTCATCTGGAACTTCAGCTTAAAAAGCTGGTCCGCCAGGTCGCGCTCCTGGTGCTGGAGCTCTTCGCCGGTCAAGTTGCGTATCTTTTCTGCTTTCATAAATAAGTTCCCGGTTCTCGTTCTCAGTTCTCAGCGGTCAGGTCTCAGGAAAAGCCGACTTCGCTTTTCACCTCTGCATTCTGACCTCTAACCTCTGCAATCAAGCTCCGCAATTTCTACAGCACGTCCCGCTTCACAAACCTCGTCCGCAACGGAAGCTTGTGCGACGCCAGACGCATCGCCTCTTTCGCGTCGGTCACGGTCACGCCTTCCATCTCGAACAGGATCTTCCCCGGCTTCACCACCGCTACCCAGTGGTCGGGAGCCCCTTTGCCTTTGCCCATACGGGTTTCGGCCGGCTTCTTGGTCACTGGCTTGTCCGGAAACAAACGGATCCAGATCTTGCCGCCGCGCTTCACAAAACGCGTCATAGCCACGCGGCTGGCTTCAATCTGGCGGTCGGTGATCCAGCCCGGCTCGAGCACTTTCAGTCCGTATTGACCGAATGACAGCTCGCCGCCACGCCACGCCTTCCCCGTCATGCGCCCGCGCTGCTGCTTGCGGTACTTTACTTTCTTTGGCATCAACATAAAGTCTGCTCTCGGCTCTCAGTTGTCAGCTCTCAGTAAAACCGTCAGACGCTTCTACCTCCGCAATCTGACCTCTGACCTCTGCAATCTCGTTAAAAAGCTCCCGTCGTACTCACTTCCCGCGCCGGAGTCGCTTCGCGTTTCTTTGCCGGCAGGATTTCTCCTTTATAGACCCAGCACTTCACGCCAATTACGCCGTACGTGGTACGCGCCTCGGTAAATCCATAATCGATATCGGCGCGCAGCGTGTGCAGCGGCAACCGCCCCTGCAGGTACCACTCCGAGCGCGCGATTTCGTTGCCATTCAGCCGGCCGCTGACCCGGACCTTAATCCCCTTACAGCCAAAGCGCAGCGCCGAATCCACCGACTTGCGCATCGCCCGCCGGAAACCCACCCGCTTTTCCAGTTGCAAGGCAATCGACTCGGAGACGAGTTGCGCATCGAGCTCCGGCTTGTGCACTTCCTGGATATCGACATGCACCTCGCGCTGGCTGCCTTCGGATCGCAGCCGCTTCTGCAAGTCCTGCTTCAGCTTGTCGATTTCCGCGCCCTTGCGCCCGATAATGATTCCCGGACGCGCCGTCTTAATAATGATCCGCAGCTTGTTGCCCGGACGCTCGATCTCGACCGAACTCACGCCCGCCGACTTCAGCTTGTCTTTCAGTTCCGCTTTCAGCCTGATGTCTTCGAGCAGCAGCTTGTCGTAGTCCTTTTCGACAAACCAGCGCGATTTCCACGGCTTGGTATAGCCGAGCCGGAATCCGTATGGATGGACCTTCTGTCCCATAGTTGCTCCTGAAATCTCTTCCCTGCATTGCCTCTACTTCACTTCTACTACTTCTTGGCCGCTTTCTTGCCGGCCGCTTTCTTCTTCGCCGGAGCTTTCGCCTTGGCCTTCGCTTTCGGCTTGGCATGCGGACGCGCCGCAGCTTTCACCGCTTTTCCACCTGTCCCCGCTGCCGCCGGAGCCGCCGTTTCTACTGCCTGGCCGTTACGGTTTTTCTCCGCCAGCACGATTTCCAGGTGCGCAATACGCCGCACATAATGGTAGGCGCGTCCCATCGGCGCCGGTCGGATGCGCTTCATGCGCGGCCCATCGTTCGCCACCGCCGCCTTCACGTACAGGTTATCCAGATCGACGTCGAGCCCTTTTTCGCCGCTCAGAAAATTCGCATTGTCGATCGCCGACTGCAACAGCTTCCCTACCGTCGACGCTACCCGCTTCTTGGTAAACGCCAGCGTGTTGCGCGCCGTTTCCACGCGCTGCCCCTTGATCAGGTTCAGCACCAGCCGCGCCTTCTGCGGCGATACCCGCATGTATCGTGCTTCCGCTCGAAATTCCATAATTTCGCGTTATCCCTTCGGCGCCGATGGCGCGGACGGCGTAATCGCCCCCGGACCTCCGGGCACGCCCGCCGGCTTCGCTGCCGTTTCCGTCGCCGCTTTCATCGAGTGCCCCTTGAACTGGCGGGTAAAGCTGAATTCCCCCAGCTTGTGTCCCACCATGTTCTCGGTCACGTACACAGGAATAAATTTCCTTCCGTTGTGCACCGCAATCGTGTGTCCGACCATCTCTGGAATAATCGTCGAGCGCCGCGACCACGTGCGCAGCACTTTCTTCTCGTTGCGCGCATTCATGCCTCCGACTTTCGTCGCCAGATGCGCATCCACGAACGGTCCCTTTTTTGTCGAACGTGCCATAACTCTTATCCCTTCTTACGGCGGTTCACGATAAACCCATCGGTCCGCTTGTTGTTGCGCGTCTTATAGCCGCGCGTCGGCTGGCCCCACGGAGTCACCGGATGCCTTCCGCCCGACGTCTTGCCTTCGCCGCCGCCATGCGGATGGTCGACCGGGTTCATCGAAACGCCGCGGTTATGCGGACGCTTCCCCACCCAGCGCGTTCGTCCCGCCTTGCCCCAAGTCACGTTCTCGTGGTCGGTGTTGCCCACCTGCCCAATGGTTGCCAGACAGTCAAGCGCCACTTTCCGCGTCTCGCCGGAAGGCAATTTCACCAGGCCGTAGTCGCCTTCTTTCGCCACCAGTTGCGCCGAACCGCCCGCCGAACGCACCATCTGCGCGCCCTTGCCCGGCTTCAATTCGATGTTGTGGATGGTCGTGCCCGGCGGAATGTTCCGCAACGGCAGCGCGTTCCCCACCAGGATGTCGGCCTCCGGGCCGCTCAATATTTTCGCTCCAACCTTCAACCCATCGGGCTGCACGATGTAGCGCTTCTCGCCATCGGCATAACTCAACAGTGCAATGCGCGCCGAGCGTCCCGGATCGTATTCGATCGTCGTGACCGTCGCCGGAATCCCGTGCTTGTCGCGCTTGAAGTCAATCGTGCGCAGCAGCCGCTTGTTGCCGCCGCCGCGGAAACGCATGGTCACGTCGCCCGAATTGCGCCGTCCGCCGGAACGGATTTTGCCTTCGACCAGCGCCTTGTGCGGCTTGGACGAAGTGATGTCGTCGGTCGTCACCGAGGTGCGGTAGCGCAACGTCTGCGTTGTCGGTCTATAGGTTTTGATTGCCATAGCTCTCAGCTCTTTACTTCAGTCGTTGGTCGTTAGTCGTTAGTTGCTAGTCGTTCGCGCTTTGATTTTGCCAACGACTAACGACCATCGACTAACGACTGCATTACAGATTCTGTGCGTACTCCGGCATCTTCTCGCCGCTTTTCAGCCGCACGAACGCCTTTTTCCAGTCTGGACGGTACCCGGTAAACTTGCCCCGCCGCCGCTCTTTTCCCGGATAATTCGCCGTGCGCACCGATGCCACTTTCACCTTGAAGATCGACTGCACCGCTTCCTTGATCTCGGTCTTGGTCGCCTTCGATGCCACCTGAAACACCAGCGTGTTCTGCGTCTCTTTAATACCGAGACCTTTTTCCGTGATCACCGGCTTCTGAATGATCTGATACGCGGATTTCATCAGGCCACCTCCGCCGCAGTCTTGCGTTTACGCGAGCCTTTACGCGAAATTCCGGCCGGCTTCTTCGTTTTGGCTTTTTTCCCGGCAGCAGGCTCCGCTTCATGCGAACGCCGCGAGACCGATTTCTTCAGCGAATCCTGCAGCTTCTCGAGCGCCGGCTGCGCAAACACCACGTGGGTGTAGCGCATGATGTGATACGGATGCACTTCATTCGCCCGCAGCAGTTCCAGCCCGTCGATGTTCCGCGAACTCAGTTCCAGGTTCTTGTTCTCCGCCGTCGAAAGATCGACCAGCAGCGTCGTGCCTTCAATCTTCAGCTTGTCGAGCGACTCGCGAAACAGCTTGGTCTTCGGCTCTTTCACGTCGAACGCTTTCACCACCACCAGTTTGCCGTCGGCAAATTTCGAGGCCAGCGCCGAACGCAACGCGCCCAACAGTTTTTTCTTCGGGAAGGTATAGTCGTACGACCGCGGCTGCGGCCCGTGCACCGTGCCGCCGTGCCGCCACAGTGGCGACCGGATCGAGCCGATACGCGCCCGTCCCGTGCCCTTCTGCTTCCACAGTTTCTTGCCCGATCCGGACACCCGCCAGCGGTTCTTGGTGGCATGCGTGCCCGCTCGCCCGCGGGCGCGATAATGCGTGATCGCTTCCCAAAGCAGGTCTTCGTTGACCGCGCCGAAAACTTCCTCGGCCAGCTCCATCGACCCCGCTTTGGCCCCGCTCAGATTGTGTATATCAATAGTTGCCATATCTTTTCTCGTCTTCACTTCAAGCCGGACGGCTCTGCCGCGCGACTAACGACCAACCACCGACTTACCCCTTCTTGGCCGCTCGCTTCGCCGCCTTCAACGGATCGACCGTCGCCGAACCGGCAAATCCACGGCGCTCTCGCGGAGGCTTCTTCGCTTTATTAATCACAATGTAGCCGCCGTTCGCCCCGGGAACGCTGCCCTCCACCACCAGCAGGTTCTCGTCTTTATCAATTCCCAGAATCCGCAGGTTGCGCGTCGTGATCCGGGCATCGCCCATGTGTCCCGACATGCGCATGCCTTTAAATACACGCGACGGAAACGCCGATGAACCTATCGAACCCGTAATCTGAAACATCGAGCCATGCGACTTCGGGCCGCCGCCAAAATGATGGCGTTTGACTACACCCTGAAATCCATGTCCCTTGCTCACTCCGATGACGTCGACAAAACGCTCGCCTTCGAAAATATCGACCAGGATGCGGTCGCCCGCTTTCAGAACCCCTTCGGTCGTCTCTCCCGGCGCATCGACTTCCACCGAAACTTCGCGCAGAAATTTCACTGGCGGCAGATTGTGTTTGGCAAAGTGCCCGCGCATCGCCTTGGTCAGCTTCTTTTCTTTCACAAACTCGACCAGACCAATCTGCGCCGACTCGTAGCCGTCCCGCGTCTGCGTCTTGTGCTGCGTAATCACGCACGGCCCCGCCTGCAACACCGTCGCCGGCCGCACATCGCCCTTCGAATCGAAGAGCTGCGTCATGCCGACTTTCTTTCCGAGAATTCCTGTGACTCTTGCCATTTCCTTCTCCGTTCCCAGCTTGGGTCGCCGTTGGTTCCAACGCCTATTGGCTGGGTGCCTTCGACCGAAGTCGTTGGTCATTTGTCGCTAGTCGTTTGAAACCGCCGCTGGCGAACGACCAGCGACGAACGACCAACGATTATTTATGCTCTTTCCCGAACGCCTTAATCTCCACATCCACGCCCGCCGGCAAGTCGAGCTTCATCAGCGCATCGACCGTCTGCTGCGTCGGCTCGAGAATATCGAGCAAACGCTTGTGGGTGCGGATCTCAAACGCTTCCCGCGACTTCTTATCCACGTGCGGCGAACGCAGCACGCAGTATTTGTTCTTCATCGTGGGCAGCGGAATCGGCCCGGCAATTTGCGCGCCCGTACGCTTCGCTGTCTCCACGATCTCGCCCGTCGACTGGTCCAGAATGCGATAGTCGTAGGCTTTCAACCGAATGCGGATTCTTTCTTTTCCCGTCACTGTTTTTCTCTCTGACCCCTTCCG
>DATEBK010000246.1:0-5802 GCA_035287825.1 Terriglobales bacterium | reverse complement strand
ACTGAATAACACGGTAGGGTTCGTGAACCGAACCGTGCGGGACGTTTTCTAGCCGACGTGTTCTCCACCGTGGCCGACTTGGGGCGGCCCGGTTTTAATCCCAGATTGACGCGTGGAGATACTGCTCATTTCACGCCCATTCATTTGCGCAAGGTGATGCGCATAATGTCATAAGCGACTTCCACGTTGCGCTGAGGAAAGTTCGACTCCACGCTGGCCTTCACGTCATCAACGGACGGGACTCCGTCTCGGCCGGTCAGGCCGCGCGCGTCGTCGAGCAGGATGACGTGGCGAAACGGATGGCTCAGAATCATCTCCAATTCGGCCGATAAGCGCCGCTGGTCGCCCTGCTTGCCAACCCATCCGTAGTAACCAGCGTCGAGCCAGAACAGAGCCGGGGCTTTCAATAACGCCAGCACTTCGGGCATGACCACGCGGCTGTCTCCGCAGAAGATTTGGATATGCCGGTCGCGTTCGAATTTGCGCTGGGCGCGCGCGGCCAGCTCGGGAACAAATTCAACTGAATAGATGTGGTCGAAGCGGCCCTTCATCGCCGCGACCATCTCACCGTAGTAAGTTCCGGTTTCGACCAGGGTCTTCAGCCCAAATCTATCGCCGTATTCGCGCACCACCCTTTGCTTCAACAAATGCGGAGATCGCAACGGTCGTCCGCGAAGAATCCAGTACCAATAGTCAGGATAGTGGCCCAGCGCCTTGTAGGCGCCGTACAGGGGTGTGCGCTGCAACAACCGCCGGAACGCTCTCAGAGTGCCTCCAACAGAAGGAAGACCCAGCATAGGTGCGGACGAAAAGCGCAGTCAAGGAGAGATGTTTCCGGGCATTGCATCCCCTCCGAAAGTCGACCCCAACCATTCGGTCGGTTCGTAAGCTTGTCGCTCCTTGGCGGCTACTCTATGATCGAGTGAGCGTGGGGAGCCGCATGGCCGAGGACAAGTCGAAGACTGAAGCGCGCAAGACCGTTGCAGAAAGTCCGATATCCGATGTGTTCGAGGATCGCCATCCCGCGGCATCGGAAAAAGAGTGGGCGGAAAACTCGCTTGCGGCCACGCTGGAGAAAGCTCCCGAAAAACCGATCGGCGCTCCCACTGGCACCAACCTCGACGAGCATGGTCACGCCCGGTTCAGCACGATCTCGGATGTTCCGATTCGCCGTCTCTATACGCAGGCCGATCTTCCCTCCGACTGGAATTACGAACAGTATCTCGGCTATCCGGGCCAACCACCCTACACACGCGGCATTCACGCGACCGGCTACCGCGGCAAGCTATGGACGATGCGCATGTTCTCCGGCTTCGCCTCGCCGGAAGAAACCAACCAGCGCTACAAATATTTGCTCGAGCACGGCGGCGGCGGCTTGTCGGTCGCTTTTGATCTACCCACGCTGATGGGCTACGACTCCGATCACCCGGCAAGCGAAGGCGAAGTAGGCAAGTGTGGAGTCGCGATAGATTCTCTCGAGGATATGGAAATCCTTTTCGACGGCATCCCCCTTGAGAAAATCACCACTTCGATGACCATCAATTCGCCGGCCAGCGTGCTCTGGGCGATGTACCTGGTAGTGGCAGAGAAACAAGGTGCCGACTGGAAGAAGATTTCCGGCACTCTGCAGAACGACATTCTCAAGGAATACATCGCGCAGAAGGAATACATCTACCCGCCCGCGCCTTCGATGCGACTAGTCATCGACACTTTCGAGTTCGGATCAAAATTCACTCCACGATTCAATACGATTTCCATCAGCGGCTACCACATTCGCGAGGCGGGATCGACCGCGCTGCAGGAACTGGCTTTTACCATTTACGACGGCGTCGAATATGTCGAATGGGCTCGACGCCGAGGTCTCGACGTCGACGATTTTGGGCCGCGTCTCAGCTTCTTCTTCAACGCGCACAATGACTTTTTCGAAGAGATCGCCAAATACCGCGCGGCGCGGAAGATCTGGTATCGCCTCATGAAAGATCGCTTTGGCGCTAAGAACGATCGTACCCGACTGATGCGCTTTCACACGCAGACGGCTGGCGTATCTTTGCCCGCCCAGCAACCGATGAACAACATTGCGCGCGTAGCTCTGCAAGCCTTGGCGGCCGTCCTCGGCGGAACGCAGTCGCTGCATACCGATGCCTATGACGAAGCCCTCGCTCTACCTACAGAAGAAGCGGCCCGGATCGCGCTGCGGACGCAGCAGATCATAGCCTTTGAGTCCGGTGTAGCCCAGACCGTTGACCCGCTCGGTGGCAGTTATTTCGTGGAAAAACAAACGCTCGACATGGAAAATGGCGCTTTCGATTATTTTGAAAAACTCGACCAAATGGGTGGCATGGTCAAAGCAATCGAGCGCGGATTTCCGCAGAAAGAGATTGCCGAGGCCAGTTACCAGTATCAGCGAGCTGTCGAGGCCAACGAGAAGATAACGGTTGGAGTGAATGATTTTGTGATTGAGGAAGAGTCGCCGAATATCTTGTACATTGGGGAATCAGTAGGGCGAGCACAGGAGAAGAAGCTCAAAGCATTGCGCGCCCGCCGTTCGAATGAAGAAGTCGCCCGCCGACTGGAAGCTTTGAAACAAGCTGCCGCCAAGACTCCTATCGCTGGCACCAACGGCAATATTTCCAGCGACAATACCATGCCCTATATCGTCGATGCTGTGCGCGCCTATGCCACGGTCGGCGAAATCTGCGAAGCCCTGCGGGAAGTCTACGGAACCTACACCGAGGCGAGCATCACCTAGCTCGTCTTCGGACCGGCAAATTGCGATCAGGCAGTCGATCATCCAGCCGAGTCGCGCATAACAATTCTGCGCCATCGGAAGATGATTCTCGATATCGCCCTGGCCGAACCCAGCCGCGCCGGTACCCTCCTGCTCAAGTCGCTACCCCCACGGAAGTGGACTGGTGCCGGGGCCGAGCTCACGGTATTTTGTAGGAAGCGGGCGTAGTGTCGGAGAAAAGGTTTTTCACCGCTATGGCGACGCAAATCTCTGGTAGGATGAGCCCTTAACGAGGCTTCAGGTTTCGGCCTCGGATCGATTGTCGGGCGCGGCTTTCGACGAAAGCAACGCTTGTCGCTAAGCGAGGCTCACGCCGCTTCCGCGGATCCAGTCTCGGGTAGGAGTGCAGTTTGAAGGACCCTGTTTTAGGTGATACGGCGACAGGAAAACGGGTTCGACGTCGGCGTAGTTGGTACCGCCGACGCCTGCGCAGGCAGCGCACCCTGATTGCGGTAGTTGTCGGCACGGTATTTGCCGCTGCCTGCTGGCAAAACGTATCGAGCTACCTTTCGTCGCCCTCCGCATTCGGTGCCCAAGCTTTGCCCGGTTCTTTATCGACCCAGGCCAACCTGCGCAAGAATCATGGCCTTGTGAAGACAGAATCCCCCAGGCTGGCGAGATTATTGGTGCGCATTCCTGGAGTCTACCCTTACTCGGTAGTGCCGGGAGGCGTAAAGAATTCCAATGACCTGCGCATGGCAGCGCAGCGGGATGCGGCAGTTCGCAGGCATTACTCCCATTTCGACTTCAGCAACGCCCGTCTTATACGCAATACCGAAGCCCGCGAGGTTTATCTTTCCTATCGCATTCGCGATACGGTGTTCTGGACGAAAAAAAAGGTACGCCTGCTGCCGGGCGAACTGCTGCTGACCGATGGCAAGATCACTGCGCGGGCGCATTGCGGCAACCAGATTTCAGACACAGCCAAGCCCGAGGTGTCGGACGAGGAACCTTCCGAAGATGTGCTCGACCAGCCGGTCGCGATTGAACCCACGGCGGCGTTTCCGGCTCGACCCGCGCTCGCTCCGGCTGACTTGCCCACCGCCGCACCGACGCCGCCCCAGCTTTTCGGCGGCGGCGGCTTTGTTTTCCCCTACGTGTCGTTTGCTGGGCCGTATCCGGCTTCAAACTGTCCCGCCGGAGAAATCGACACGAACAAACACTGCCATAAGCATAAGCCGCCCATCAGTCCTGAACCGTCGACGATGATCTTGCTTGGTTCCGGTTTGGCGTTGATTTTCTGGCGCTATCGACGGACTCGCCTGGCAACTGCTTAACTTAGCTTTCAATGTGCAAATGATTGCGCCATACCGCGCTCAGTGCGCGGTTTCGGACTTGCATTTCAGAAATACACAAGTCATGATTACCGACGGCGTAAAGCCGACCGCTCACAGGAGTCAGTGAATGAAACGTAGCTTTGCAATCTCTATGCTTGCCGGGAGTGCACTCTTTCTCGGCCTCATCTCTTCCCCCGCCTTTGCACAACGAACCGAAGCCGTTTTTAACGGACATAGAATCATCATCCCGCAATCGAGCCAGTCGATATCCGGTCGTCATCACACCAACTATTTCTTCGTCGACTCCGATCAAGCTGCCCCGCAGCCGCCTCCGGGCAATGAGACACCTGCATCTTTGGCCTGCGTCTACCAACTGGTAACCGGACCTACCGGTTGCCCGATTCCCACCAGTACGAATGTTCCCACAGGCGGAGTTGGCGCCATTGCCATCGTGGACGCTGGATACTATCCAACAGCCGCTTCCGATCTGGCAGCCTTCTCCAGCCAATTTGGCATACCCCAAGCTGACTTTACCCAGGTTTGGCCCGGCAAGAAGCAGCCTGAGGTAGAGCCCGATTGGGAAGTCGAGGAAGCCCTGGACATAGAGTGGGCCCACTCCATGGCACCGCAGGCCAAGCTCTATTTGGTCGTGTCAAAGCTGTGCAACGTGGGAACGTGTGCGACCGATCCGTTTTGGGATGCCGTGACGCTGGCTGCCAAGCTGGTTAAAGAAGCTGGCGGCGGCGTGGTCAGCATGAGCTGGGGCGATCCCGAATGGAGCACCGAGAGCGCCGAGGACAAACTTTTTAACAAAAAGGATGTTGTCTTCTTCGCTGCCTCTGGCGATTCAGGTATCGGCGTCAGCATCTATCCCGGCTCATCCCCCAACGTGGTATCGGTGGGAGGCACCTATTTCAACCGCAATGGAAACGGTGACTTTGAGAGCGAAGTGTACGGCGGCGGCGGCGGCGATTTGAGTCCCTACGAACCGCGCCCGAGCTACCAGAGTGGCATCGAAAGCATCGTTGGCACTCAGCGCGGATATCCAGACGTCGCGTCCGATTTCTGCTGCGCTGTCATCTACCTCGAAGGCGGCTGGTATTCGGTTGGCGGCACGAGTTGGGCTTCGCCGACCTTTGCCGGCATCGTCAATGCCGCCGGAAGCCTGGAGAAATCGACTGTGGACGAGTTGACCATGATGTACGACGAACTGGCCAATCCGACCGAGTACAAAGCCGATTTCAACGACATTACTCAAGGCAATTCACAGTGCAAGACCGGGTGGGATTTGTGCGCCGGCATTGGCTCGGCACGCACCTACGCTGGCAAGTAATCCGCTGCGGAGCAGCTTGGCTTAACCTATGTTCCCTTTTGTGTCCCGCGGTGGAGAAGGATCTCTCCGCCGCGGCGGCACGAAGGTTCTTGAAGAGACGACGCTGTGCCAAAACGCACTCCTGCTCGACCTCCAAAGCGTTTCCGGCCGAATCCTCCTGAGAGCGATCCGCACGCAACCAGACGTAAATCCCAGCCATCTGCCGATCGTCCCTTCGCTCCTGGTTATGGCATCGTCGGAGCCGACGAAGGTAAAGGTCTGCTTCGGTGGGATTGGGTTGCTCGCAAAATGCAACGCTGTCGCACATTCTGGTTATCGACAACCCACGCGAATCACGGTCGTCCTCATGTTATGCCGGTCTGGGGAGTGTGGCTCGACGACGCGTTCTTTTTTTCGACGGGACG
>DATEBK010000245.1:0-7844 GCA_035287825.1 Terriglobales bacterium | reverse complement strand
CAGCGCCGACTCGCGCGAGGAGTTGAGCGCCAGGCTTTCCGAAGCCGGGCAAATTTTCAGGCAGCCGTTTCAGCTTTACGCAGAAGGACGAATTCAGACGATTGCAGGAACGAATTTCACGTTCGGCATTGGAACGACGCCTGGTGCGAAATTTGAGGAACAAAGGGCTGCTCTGCGCGAGGCCATGAAAGCAAATGCGCGGAACGAAGCTCCTGAGTGGCTGCGCAAGACCGTAGCAACTGCGGCGCACGGCGAGGCCTGGTTAAGGCGAGCCTGGAGTTAGGGCAGAGTTCGTTCAGGTCGAGATGGTTGGGATAGAAGCTGCGGAACGCGCGCCGGCGAGTGATCTAGAAACCCTGCTGCACCAGTTCTTCGATCGTCAGTGAACTGATCGTCGGTGGATCCTGGGCCGATTTGCCTCGCATCATTTTCTCCACATACTTTGCGATCAGGTCGGCTTCAAGATTTACCGGATCACCCGGCTTGAGCGAGCCGAGGTTGGTCATTTCAACCGTATGAGGAATGATGGCGACGGTGCAGCGGTTCTGCTCCAGCTTGGCAATGGTGAGGCTGATGCCTTCGATCGCGATCGACCCTTTGAAGACTGTGTATTTCTCGATTTCCGCCGGGATCGCAATATGCAGCCACCAGTTCTCGGAATCCCGGTTTCCAGAATCTTTAATCCGTTCGAGGCTGATCAGCGTGCCGATACCATCGACGTGTCCTTGAACAATGTGGCCCCCGAAGCGGCCATCCGCTTTCATGGGCAATTCGAGGTTCACCAGCGACCCTTCGCTGAGCCGGGAGAATGAAGTGCGCGTCCAGGTTTCGGGTGCGAGGTCGGCACTGAAGGAATTCGGCTCGATGTCGAGCGCCGTCAGGCAAACGCCGCTTACAGCGACACTTTTGCCGGTTCCCAATTGTTGCGGCGTATTGGCCGCTTCGATCGTGATGCGACGATTTTCTCCGCGCTGATCGATTCTTACGATCTTCCCGACTTCCTCGATGATTCCGGTAAACATAAGATTATTGCCTCAAATTTCTGAACCTAAACACTTAAGCGACAAAAATCGCTTGCGCCAATACTCACACGTTCGCCGCATAGGGGTCGCGTAAATAGCCTTCGACCGCGAAGTCTTCTCCGAATCGATGCAGTTCGAGTTTCTGTATGCACTGAGCTTTCCCGTGTAAGCTTTCGCCGGCAATGAACGGAACCGCGCCGTCGCCAAAAATCTTTGGCGCGTAGTAAAGGAACACTTTGTCGACCTCGCCCGACGCCAGGGCCGCGCCGTTCACGAGCGCGCCGCCTTCGATCAACAAGCTGGAGATATCGACTTCGCCAAGGCTCTTGATAATCGCCGCGAAGTCAGGGCGCCCGTCTACCGTCGATGCGATTTGATGCACGCGAATTCCCTTGGCTTCCAGTGCATGCCGCGGTTGCTCTTCTCCTATCGAACATAGAATCAGAACATCATTGTCCGCGGTCTGAATCACCCGGGAGGTTAACGGAATGCGGAGATAGGAATCCAGAATTACGCGCAGCAGCTTGCGGCGTCGCGGACGACCGCTCCGATCGGTGAGCAGTGGATCATCGGCCAGCACCGTTCCGACACCGGCTAGAATCGCGTCGCTTTGGTGGCGGAGTTGCTGCACATGCGTGCGCGCGATCTCGCCGGTGATCCAGTGATATCCGCTGCGCGCTCCTTCTGTTGCAGGCGTGGCGCAACCGGGTTCCGCGCCGGGCTTGCTGGCATCGGCAATTTTTCCATCCAAGGTCATGGCTGATTTCAGCGTGACCAGAGGCTTTCCGCTTTGGATGTACTTGGCAAAACTTTCATTCAGCTTCTTTGCTTCCGCCTCGAACAAGCCGACCTGCACGGTGATTCCAGCATCGCGAAGTTTTGCAAATCCTTGACCGGCAACACGAGGATTCGGATCCTGCATGGAGCAAACGACACGCCGGATCCCGGCGGCGATCACGGCATCGGCGCATGGTCCAGTGCGGCCATGATGCGAACACGGCTCCAGATTCAGGTAAAGAGTTCCGCCGCGAGAGGCGTGGCCCGCCTGATCGAGTGCGAGAACCTCGGCGTGCTTTACGCCCTCGTAGGTGTGCGTGCCTGCTCCGGCTTCGCGTCCCGAGGCATCCACCACCACCGCACCCACGGCAGGATTCGGTGAGACAAGGCCCACACCTGCCCGCGCCAGGTCCAGCGCCCTGCGCATGTGTTGTTCGTCGGCTGTCATTGGGTCACAGAATCTTTTTCAATGCTAAGAGAAAAGCGACTCCACAAACTCCTTGGGATCGAACGGCAACAGATCGCCTGCTTTTTCTCCGACACCTACATACCGCACTGGCAATCCCAGTTCGCGCGAGATGGCGACTACGACTCCGCCTTTGGCGGTGCCGTCGAGTTTGGTTAACACGATTCCGGTGACTCCAGAGGATTGCGTGAACTGCCGCGCCTGTTGTAATCCATTCTGACCGGTCGTGGCATCCATCACCAGCAAAGTTTCATGCGGCGCGCCAGCGATAATGCGCTGTGCCGTGCGCTTCATCTTTTCCAGTTCGAGCATCAGGTTTTGCTTGGTGTGCAAGCGTCCCGCCGTATCGACGATTACATAATCCGTTTTGTGGGCAGTAGCCGACTGCAGGGCATCGAACAGCACCGCCGAGGGATCGCCGCCCGCTTTCGTTTTGATCACTTCAGTTCCGGTTCGCTGTCCCCAGATTTCGAGTTGCTCGATCGCGGCGGCGCGGAAGGTATCTGCCGCACACATCAGCACCGTCTTGCCTTGCGCGCGAAAGACCTGGGCCAATTTCCCGATCGTGGTGGTTTTGCCGGCGCCATTGACTCCGACCACCATGATGACTTCCGGCGTGCCATCGACCTTGGTTGCTGGCCGCGATGAGGTCGAGGTAAGAATCGCCAGCAATTCTTCTTTCAGCAGGCGTTTAAGTTCATTGACATCCTTGATCTGCTTGCGGTCGGCTTTATCGCGCAGTTTTTCCAGAACTTCGTGAGTGGTGGTGGTGCCGAGATCGGCGCCAATCAGAGTAGCTTCCAGATCGTCGAGGGTGGAACGGTCGATCTCTTTGCCGATAGAGACTACATCTTCGATGCGCTCGGCCAGATTCTCGCGCGTGCGCGAAACGGCCTGCTTCATGCGCTCCAGAAAACTTGGTTTTTGCTCTTCGTCGAGGCTGCCGAACAGGGTTTGAATCATCAAGGTATCCGGCTTTAATTATAAGAGAAGCAATCGGGAAGGATTGGCAATTGTGGGATTTGTAACTGGTGACGTAAAGCCAGCGCAGCGGGTTATCGAAGCGCCCGGCTCTTGAATCAAGCGAATTGCTTCAATTATTATTCTTATTGATTCGTCGTTCTCACAGGGCCGCCATGGGTTTTCCAATCAAAGTTTGCAGCGTCTGCGGAGAAGAGTTTGAGCTGAAGCCCGACAAACCGGGCTTTGCCAATCGCTGTCCTGATTGCAGCGAGCCCGAGGCGGTCGGACCTGCAAGCCGAAGCGGCAGAGATGCCATCGCGCAGAAGACCGACCGGGAAGCAAACGAAGCTCGTCGGGAAGCCATGCGCAATTTGCTGTATCGCAAAGACAGCTAGCCTAGATTATTCAAACCCGAACCTAGCTAATTTTCTTTATGTGCGTGAGATTTCAACCGTTAGAGGATCAACAGGACCAACCACGATAGGCGCCGGGGGTGCCGGCAATTCGAGCGTCATCGGCTGCGTGAGCTGCTTTTGAATACGGATTTCGCCTCGCTCATACACGGCGAGCAGCGCCGCCACTGCCCTGGGATCAAGACGCTGTCCAGAGAGGTTTTGAATGATGCGCATGGCTTCCATCGGGTCGTGTGCCTTCTGGTAGGGACGGTTCGTTGTCAGCGCGTCAAACGTGTCGGCTACGGCAATTACGCGCGCCAGCAGCGGGATATCGTCGCCTTTTAGCCCGTATGGATATCCGCGTCCGTTGAGCGCCTCATGGTGCAGTTCGATTCCGGGCAACATTTCGCGCAACTGCGGCACCGGACGCAGAATGTTTGCACCCTTGGTGGTGTGGGTCTTCATGATCTCGAACTCTTCGGGCGTCAGCGCGCCTGGCTTTTTCAGGATGCGGTCTTCGATGCCGATTTTGCCAACATCGTGTAGTTGCGCTGAAATCCGCAAGATCTCAAGGAAACCGGGATCCAGTCCCATCTCTTTCGCGATCATGAGCGAATACTTGGTGACGCGGTCGGAGTGGCCGCGAGTGTAGGGGTCTTTTTCGTCGACCGCGCCGGCCAGCATCTGGATCGATCCGATGAATAGTGCCTTGTTCTCCTCCGCGGCGCGTTTCAGGTCTTCGACGAATTGTTCCAGTTCGTCGGACATGGTGTTGAACGTCGATGCCAGTTCGCCGATTTCGGTGCGCGTTTTCAGGTGCACACGCTGCGAGAAATCGCCGCGCGCGATTGCCCGACTGGATTGAGCCAGTACTTGCAGCGGGCTGGTAATACGCCGCGCCGAAAGAATACTTAGCCCCACGCTGCCGAACACCGCCAGCCATGCCAGCAGACGCCCGGTGCGCTGCATTTCGTAAATTCCGCGATAGGCGTCGTCGCGCGGCTTTTGCACCACGACGGCCCAATCGAGCGAGGTCACCGGACTGTAGGTTCCCAGCATGGCAACCGATTGCTTGCCGTTGTCGATAGTGAATTCGCGGGTCGCTGCCAGTTGCGCCTTCGAGCCTTCGTCCACGAAGCTGCGGACGATATCGAAGTGGCTCATGTCTTGTCCCGTGGCGTACTGGCCCGTGGCGGCGGCAACCAGCCTTCCCTGACTGTCGACCACGTAGGGCATCAGCCCGGTCAGATTGACCTGCTGCAACTCGCGGATCAGGTACTCCATGTCGACCACTGATCCGATCATGCCGAGAAACCGGCCATCATACATGATCGGCGAACTGACCAACATGACTGTGCGCGCAGATTTCCCGCCGCCCACCGTCAACGGCTGCCCGCTGTAGACGCGCCCTTCGCGGGCGGCTTGGTAAGCCCGTTCCAGTTCGCGCTGCAAAAAGGCATCGGGTTCAATACGTCCGGCTGAAACGCCTTTGGCATCGGCGTTCAGCAGCGTGGCGTAGGCAATGTCGTTCGAAGACGAGACAAAGTTCTCGAGCATCGCGCGCAGCTCGGGAGTCAGCAGCTTCTGGCCGTTCAGGTCGCTCCCGTTGGCGTTGGCCAGCATCATCACTTGAATCGACGATGATAGATTAGCCAGCATCATACGCAGGGCTTCGCGGTGCTGCGAAATGTCATCGGCCAGCGACCGGGTAACAGTATTTTGGAGCAGCATTTCGTTGGTCTTCAGGCGTTCCCGGTTCATGGTTTCGATCTGTGCCGAATAGAAATACATGGGCAGGACGCTGATCGCCAGCAACACGCCAAGAATGACGTAGAGAAGCGGAATGCGCGCGGGAATGGGTAGCTTTAGCGGCAAAAGACAGTCCTGTCGGCCCAAGCCCGGGGATAAGCTGTTCCGTACTCTTTCATTTTAGGTGGGTTTGCAGCGGTTACCTAAGGTGCTTAAAGTACAGCTCACCCTTACGGAGGTACTAGGGTGCAGGTTACCGTGACCGGTAGTTTCAGCTTCTTGCCTCATCTAGCAGAAGATCGGCCAAACTGCTGAGAACCGGTAACTAACAGGTGAACTGAGCTGTGCGGCGGGCTATAATACTTCCGTTAGCCCGGGGTGTTGTATGCGGTTCTCCTGCGCTGTTTGTCGGCTTTTGACCGTTCCGCTGGTTCTCTGCTCGCTAATGCTTGCGGACACTTCTCCGCCCCCAAGAATGTCCAAAGAGACGCGGGAAAAGATCATCCATTCCTTTGACGCCGAATTGATTTTCATCCGTACCAACTTTCCGATGGGAAAAGTCGGCTTGTCACTTAAGAACGGAAACACTACCCCCAACGGTCAAGATCTGCAGCGTCTGATTGCGCTCTGGGGCCCGGCAGCGAAACCGGGTGACCGCGCGCGCATCAGCGATGTCATCGTCAAAGACGACCACATCCGTTTTGAGATCAATGGCGGACCCATTAAGAGGCAGAAGTGGTATCAGCACATCACGATTGTCGGCGCGAACGCGGAGACGCCCGTGTCGCCGTCTGACCCATCGGCCAATGCTCACGGTTCGTTTGTGGACCTGTATTTCGATAAATACGTGCCCGAGATCACCGGACCAGAGTTGAAGCAGTTGCTGCGCCCAGTGTTTGATTTCGACGCCAAGAACGCTGTCGATGCCTATCTTGAGACAGTGTCTCCGCAAATCAAAGATGCCATCAAGAACCACCGCGTGCTGGTGGGAATGAATCACGACATGGTGATTTACGCCAAAGGGCGTCCGCCGAGGAAGGTGCGCGAGACGACGACCGACTTGGGGCCGGATCCGGTCGAATACGAGGAATGGATCTACGGCACTCCTCCGGAAGACGTGGATTTTGTGCGCTTCGTGGGTGACGAGGTCATTCGTGTCGAAACGATGAAGGTGAACGGCGAAAAAGTCGTGCGTGTGGAAAAGGAAATCGATCTGGGCGCGTCGACCGTTGCTAAGAAACAGGAGGAGCGTCCGGCGAACGCTCCCACGCTGCGGCGTCCTGGAGAAGAGATGCCGGACTCGGCTCCAGCAAATCCATCCAACGCACCCCCGCTGCCGCCACCAGCGCCGCCCAGCGGCCCGGATTCGGGCCCTCCTCCTAATTGGGACTTGCCGGCCATGCCGACGTTGCCATGAAATCGCTCGGCGAGATCGTTGGTGTTCCCAGATTCGCAACCCCTGGCCTCGACCTTCAGCAATCCGACCTTCTAAACTAGAAGCGTGAAGATTGCTCTGGGTCAGATCAACCCCACCGTTGGGGACTTTTCTGGTAACGCTGCCAAGATTATTCAGTTCGCTCTGGAGGCGCGAAGCGCTGGCGCCGGCCTGATTCTGTTTCCTGAACTTGCCGTTTGCGGCTATCCTCCGCGCGATCTCGTCGAACGCCCATCGTTTGTGGCGCGCAACCGCGAGACCGTCGAGCATATTGCCGCCGAAACTCAGGGCATTGCCGTGATCTGCGGGATGGTGACTCCGGCCGCCGCAGAGTCGGGCAAAGCCGTGATGAACTCGGCGGCGTTCCTGCGAGACGGCCGCATCGAGTTTGTGCAGTCGAAGATGCTGCTGCCCACCTATGACGTCTTCGATGAAATGCGCAACTTCGCCCCTGCCAAAAGCCAGCAACTATTCAACTTTTGCGGCAACCGCATGGCGCTGACCATTTGCGAAGATGCCTGGAACGACAAGCATTTCTGGCACCGCCGCCTTTATGGCGTCGATCCCGTTGAAGAACTCGTCCGAACCGGCGGAAACTTTGTGCTCAATATCTCTGCCTCTCCGTTCTGGCTGGGCAAACGCGAACTCCGGCACGACATGCTCGCCTCCATTGCGCGCAATCAGAAAGTGCCCGTCGCAATGGTGAATCAGGTAGGGGGCAACGACAGCCTGGTTTTCGACGGATCAAGCCTGGTGATTGCGCCTGATGGGCAAGTGATTGCTCAGGGGAAATCGTTCGAGGAAGATCTTATCTATTTTGACTCTCAGGCGCTCACCGGGCAAATGCACGAGCAGATCGTCGGCGAAGAAGCGAGCGCCTATGGAGCGCTGGTTCTTGGTACAAAAGACTACGTCCGCAAATGTGGCTTCCAGCGCGCGATTGTCGGGCTGAGCGGCGGGATCGATTCGGCGCTCACCGCCTCGATTGCCGCCGATGCGCTCGGCCCCGAGAACGTCATCGGCATTGGAATGCCAGG
>DATEBK010000244.1:0-2716 GCA_035287825.1 Terriglobales bacterium | reverse complement strand
CGCATTCCCCGTAGCCCGAAATGCCCGTCCTTTCCCAGCTCCGCCGTGGAAGGATCGATACCTATACCATTGTCGCGCACGCGCAGAGCGAGATCCTGTGTGTATTTGAGCTCGACGTCCAGTCGACTTGCTCGCGAGTGCTTATAGGCGTTGCCGATTGCTTCATATCCAATGCGGTAGATCTCATCACGGACGATTGGATGCATCTCTTTAGCATCGCCCACAACGGAAAATGTAGCCTGCATTGACCCAGGCATTAGGCCGTTTTCCGTCGCCCGGTGGAAGGCTTCGGCAAGATCGTTCTTCTGAGTGGTTGAGGTGCGCAGAGAGTTCAGCGCAGCCCGCCCTTCGCGCGTGGCCTGTTCGAGCCAGGCTGACAACTGTTCCATGGCGTGACGCATGCGGACGAGGTCGGTCGAGGGATCCAGCGCATCATCGGCAACCAACTTGCTGCCTTGAATCGTTTGCAGGAATGTATCGTGAAGTTCGCGTGCCATGCGGGTGCGTTCCGCTAATCGCTCGTCGAAGCGGGCACTGATTACTCTCGCAATCCGGCGCACGCGGAGCCGGTAGATCGCCCACGCCACAACGGCTCCGATTATGACGTACAGGAGCCGGAACCACGTGGTCTGGAACCAGGCCGGTGCGATGCTGAAGTCCAGAATTGCACCTTCTTCGTTCCACACTCCGTCGTTGTTGCAAGCTATCACGCGGAATCGGTAATTTCCCGGATGAAGATCACTATAGAAAGCTTGTCGCCGGGTTCCTGGCTCCTGCCAGCCCTCATCGCGGCCCTCCAGTTTGTAGCGAAAGCGCACTTTCTGTGGGGCGACGAAACTCAATGCTGAGTAATCAATTTCAAGATCTCGCAAGAGCCTCGGGAGACGAAGTCCTGGACGCGGTGAATACCTTCTTCGGTCGGCAACGACCTTTTCAATATGAACCGGCGGCTGAATTCTGTTCTGAAACGTCTGCCTAGGGTCGATCATTTGCACAACCGCACCAGCCACAAACCAAAGGCGCCCATCCGCCGTCTTCGTAGCGGACGGCTGCATTAGGAATGGGCCACGTCCCGAGCGAGCGCCATCAAACGTGTCGAAAACGTCCATTGCCGGTTTGCTGTCACTTTGGTGCAGCCACTTGTCGAATTCCGACGCCGAAATCCGCACCAACCCTTTCTGGCAACGAACCCAAATGGCGCCGTCATTGTCTCGCAGCACAGAGTAAACGAGGTTGCTTGGAAGACCGTTGCGGCTGTCCAGCACTTGCCAACGTTGCTCATCCCAACGAAAAAGCCCTTCTGTTGTGGCCACCAGCAGAGCATCATCCGAATCGACGATGATCTCTGAAACACCGAAAGAGCTATCGGGCCGGTTCATGGAAATCGTCCGCGCACTTCCATTTTTGTAATAGGTCAAGGTGTCGTTTTGTGATGCGATCCAAATGCCACTTTGGTGATCTGGCGCCAGCGCACCTGAAATACGGCTGTCGCCGCTTGCGGTCAACACAAGTCGTAGATTGCCGTTCTCAATTCGAAAGACATGATGGCGCTCCGTCAGCACCCAAATGTTTCCAATAGCGTCCTCGGTGACCTCAACAATTCTCTGTTCAAGATTGGATCCGTCCGCGCGCTTAAATTCGCGAAGTCGGCCGTGCTCGAAGGCAAACAGCCTTTTGCTACAGCCCACCCAAACAATTCCTTTGCGGTCCTGAAACAACGCCGTCACATCATCATCAAACCTGCCCTTAGCGGGCAGGACGGAGTGATGGCCGTCCTTGACGATATCGATGACGCGTCCGTTCGCAATCCACAATGACCCGTCCTGCAATCCAAGAACCGACAGAATCTCGGCATCCGACAGCCCCTCCCGCTCGGAGTAGCTGACCACGGCTGTATCGCGGAACATATCAATTCCGCCATCCGTCACCATCCAGATGTTTCCTTCATGGTCTTCGTAGATAAGATGGATTTTCCTGCCTGACAGACCATCCGCGGTTCCGTAATGTTCGGCGATCCCGTTGTTCACACGATAAAGGCCGTCCATCTCGGTCCCAATCCAAAGGGAGTGCTCCCGATCCATGAAAAGGGTGTGGGACACAACCTTACTGCCGTCAAAGCCCGGAATAACGTAACTGGCCCACTTCCCACCCGAGGAAGAAAGAACGCCCGCTCCCGGAGCTGCGACCTCGGTCGTAGCCCAGATTGTTCCAGGCGGTCCGGCCGCGACATCGACTACGCCGAGGCCGGCATCCGGACGCTTGCTTATTTCATTCAGGTACGTGCTCACCGAACCCGGTCGCCATCGACAAAGTGCGCTGGACCCAAACCACAGATTTCCTTCACTATCCCTGGCCAATCCAACGCCATATTTAACCGGTATTCCGTCTGCTTCACCGTAACAGTGGAGTCCATCTCCCTGCACTCGACATAAAGGACCCTCTCCGCGGGGAGCGCGGTAGCGAGTTAGCCAGATTATCCCTTTCGGGTCTTCGAGAATGGCACTGATTCCGCTGTGTTGGGCTGGATCCGAAAACCACTGCAATTTACCGTCTTTTAGGCGGGCGAGCCCGTCTCGCGTTCCGATCCACAGGCTGCCGTCGCCTGCACCCAAAAGGTAGTTGAAGCTGCGGAGCGGCGGAGTGATTGGAGGAAGATCGTACGGAACAAATGTCACTCCGTCGAAGCGCAGCAGGCCATTCGATGTACCGAACCAGA
>DATEBK010000243.1:0-3517 GCA_035287825.1 Terriglobales bacterium | reverse complement strand
ACACGACGGAAGAGACGGCGAAGAATACATTGTTTCGCGCGACGCAAAAACTGCGCAGCGCGCTGGCGGAGATGCGATGAGAACGAATTTAGTCTCGGTCTCGATTAGTCCGGTCTCTGCGAAGGGGTACGAAAATGAAATGTGATTGGGTACGACAAAATATTCTGTTCTATGTCTATAACGAACTGGAAGACGACGCTCGTTACGAGGTAGAGCAGCACCTGGCGCGGTGTCCGGAATGCGCCACTGAGTTGAAAGCTACGCGCAAGTTCCATGCGACGCTTTCGGAAACGGTAGCGGAGCCTACTCCGAACCTGCTGGCAGCATCGCGAATGCGGCTACAGGAGGCGCTCGAAAATACGCAGCAGGGAGGGCTCTGGCATCGTCTGATTCTTGAGCCTGCAACGTGGTTGCGGCAAATTCGGCTGTCTCCCGCATTGGCGACGGCGATTTTCATCGTGGGATTTGGCGGCGGTATTGGCGCGACTTACAATTTTCTTGCTTCCGGACATGGAAATGGCGTAATCACTAGTTCGATTGGATCTGACGCTGGCAATCAGCCTTCGTCGCTCAATCAACCTCTGGAATCTTCTGCGATTGCCGGCATCCGATCAGTGACACAGGAGCCGGGATCGAATCAAGTGAGCATCAAGTACGACACGGTTTTGACCCAGGAAGCACAGGGTTCGCTGAACGACCAGCGCATCCAGCAATTGCTGTTATTTGCGGCGCGGAATAATTACAACTCAGGTGTCCGGATGGATTCGGTGGATTTGCTGACGCA
Source organism: Terriglobales bacterium (assembly GCA_035287825.1). Lineage (GTDB taxonomy): Bacteria > Acidobacteriota > Terriglobia > Terriglobales > Acidobacteriaceae > Acidiflorens. The sequence continues at coordinate 2,733 of DATEBK010000243.1, read as the reverse complement.
AGCTCCAAATGATGCGAGCGTGCGTGAAGCGCTGATGTATGCCTTGCAGAACGATACCAATCCGGGTGTGCGCTTGAAGGCGCTGGATGGATTGAGCGGCTTTGTCCGGCAGGATCCGCAGGTGCGGGATGGAGTTTTGCGAGCGCTGATCAGCGACACGAACTCCGGGGTTCGCATGCAGGCCCTGCGGCTGGTGGAACCGATGAAGACGGACAGCAATGTGCGATCGGTGCTGACGAGGTTATCGCAGACGGATCAGAATCCGTCGATCCGTTCGCAGGCGCGGACCATGCTGGCGCAGATGCCGGAAATGGATTAGGGAACGGTCGTTGGTCGTTTGTCGCTGGTCGTTCGGGATTCCCTGCCGACCGCGAACGCTTTGTAACAACCAATGACGAATGACGAACGACTATCGACCAACGACTATTGATTTACGCAGTGAGGAGAACATTCATTGAAACGAGCAATTAAACTCGCCAGCTTTGCAGTAGTGCTAACGGCGCTGGCACCTCTGGCTCTTTGCCAGGAAACTCGGGTATATCGCGAAGGCAGCAACTGGGTCCAGGAAATGACTGGCGACTTAGGGGCTGCGAAGAATCTGCGGGTGAAGCTAGCGGCGGGGTCGGTGAAGGTTCAGGGTGGAGGGCAAGCGGGAATCACATACGTTATTCATCGTAGAGCCTATACATCTTCAGAGGAGCAGGCGCGCCGCGAATTTGAGTCGTACAGGGTCAGCACTTCGGTCAAGGGAGACGTCGCGTGGATCGTGGCGGAGTCCGGCGGACAGGATCGTAAGTGCGCCGATGATGTCGTTGTCAATGTGCCTCAGAGCTTGCAGTCCGCCAAGATTGAGACGGGGGGCGGCAGTATTAACGCGACCGGCATTGCCGGACGTGTCGATCTCACGAGCGGCGGTGGGGGGTTGCACGTGGATGATATCGGCGGCGCGGTGACGGCGGAAACGGGCGGCGGCGCGATTGAAATCGGCAACGTGGAGGGTGGCGTGACTCTCCAGACCGGGGGCGGAAATATAAAGATCGCATCCGCAAAGGGCGCAATCAAGGCAGAGAGTGGCGGAGGAAACCTAACCGTCCTTTCCGGCTTGCAAGGCGCAGTGTTGGAGACGGGCGGAGGCAGCATTCGGGTGAACAAGTGCGGTGGATCAGTCAAGGCTTCGACCGGTGGCGGGAGCGTCGACCTGGGTGATATCGGGGCGGGAGCGGAGATTGAAACTGGCGCAGGCAGTATTCGACTCGCTTCGGCGAAAGGACGCGTGCACGCAGAGACAGGCGGAGGCACCATCCAACTCGACGGCGCGACTTCGGTGCAGGCGGAGACTTCGGCGGGCGGAATCTCAGTGAAACTGGTCTCGTCTTCTGGCGTCGGCGGGAACACTGGCGGGCGTAACAATTCCAGCCTAGAAACCTCGGCCGGCGACATTACCGTCTATCTTGCGGATGATCTCGCGATCTCCGTTCGGGCGGAGATTGAAATGGCCAATGGACACACGATCCGCAGCGATTTCTCGGATATTCACGTGTCGAGTGAAGGCGGACCTTGGGGACCGAAAACGGTGACGGCCGAGGGTCAACTCAACGGTGGCGGCCCGGTGCTGAAGATTCGGACGAATTCTGGAAATGTTAGGCTGCTCCGCGTTAGTCACTAGCAAGTTCGCTTTTATTCGGGGGGACTATGATTCATCGTTTCCTGCTTTGCATGTTTCTTTTTATGCTGGTCGTTTCGCTGGTCTCGATTGCACAGCCGGCGGAGCCAAACGCCGGGTCGAACAACTCGGCGGACGAAAACTGGGCCTGGAGCTCCAGTTCGGATGAAGGCGGTAGTGGCTCTGCATATCTCGGGGTCGATATCGCCGACGTTTCCGCGGAACGCCTGGGAGCTTTGAAGCTCAAGGAAGAGCATGGCGCGGAGATCACGATGGTTGATGAGGACGCTCCGGCAGGAAAAGCCGGGCTGCACGAACATGACGTCGTCCTCAGCTTGAACGGAACGGCGATCGACAGCGCCGCCCAATTGCGCCGGATGATTAAGGAAACGCCAGCAGGCCGCGTAGTGAGTCTCGGCATCAGCCGTGACGGTCAACTGATGACGATCAAGGTGCAACTTGCTGACCGGCACAAGTCGATGGCGTGGGAGCCGCATATGCCTGAGATGCCGGCGATTCCGGCGGTACCCTCAATGCCGGACTTTGACGTGCCCATTTCCGTCGTCATGGTCCATTCCTCGTTGCGAAGCGGATTGATGGTGGAAAACATTACTGCACAACTGGGAGATTTCTTTGGGGTCAAGGACGGCAAGGGCGTGCTGGTGCGCTCGGTGGAAAAGGGCGGTCGCGGGGATAAGGCAGGATTTCGCGCTGGCGACGTGATCGTCAAAGTCAACGGGCAGGCGGTACACGATACCTCTGATTTCACGCATGTGCTGCGGTCGTCGTCTGGAGCCACGGCAAGTGTGACCGTGATGCGCGACAAGCGCGAGCAGACGCTCACTCTGACACTTCCCGAGAAGAAGGATTCCGGCACTCTGCTGGAAGACAGCTTTGATCTTCACGACTTCACAGCTGAGACGGAGCAAGCAATCAACCGCGCTGGAGATGAAATCGCGCTACTTGGGCCTGCCATTGCGGAGAGTGTCCAACAACAGGCGATGTGCTGGAAAGATGCGCAAAAGAAAGTGCAGGATTCGCAGAAAAAGCTACAGGAATCGCAGCGGAAA
>DATEBK010000242.1:0-3530 GCA_035287825.1 Terriglobales bacterium | reverse complement strand
GTGAGGATGTACCGCCGATCGGCCGTCTCGTCCAACGCTTTCCGCACCATGAAAACCGTCTGCGTCAGATTGGACTCTTCCACGAAACTGTCTGGCCAGACCGTTTTCATCAATTCGTCCTTGCTCACAATCCGTCCGGCGTTTTGTACCAGCACGAGCAGGAGGTCGAAGGCCTTTGGCGTCAGCGGCACGGTCGCCCCGCTGCGCCTCACTACCCTGTTTTGAGGGTCCAAGCTGAAATCTGAGAACGCGTACAAATTATTGTTCACGCTGGACATAGCACGGCTTTGGGAACTTTTGAGAACTTTTGAGGGCCGATTTTAAGACTTGTGACGGGCATGCGAAGTAGCTTTTGCCGCACGGGAGGGCCTAAGCCAGAAAGTTGGCGGAAATCTTACCACGATCCCAGGGCGACCGCTATTTCCAGGTAGAAGGCTCAACAGACCGTCAAATTCGCAAGATTCTAAGGAGAAGAAAATTGAAAACGACGAAAAGCAGCCTTGCAGCCAGCAACAAAAGCCAACCCACCACCCATGCAAAACCGCAGAACTTCAAAGCCCTCAGCGTGATCGCTGGTCTGGTTTTGGCGTTCCTGCCGGTTACCGTCTCGGCCCAAATCTCCTTTGGCGACGCCATCGAACTCAAAGGAACCGGTTACGCTGCGCGCATTGCCGTCGATGGCGACAACGCCGTCGAGGTCTTCCAGTCGGAAAGCGGAGTTGGTGCGCTTGAATATCGCACCGGCAAAGTGGGCATCACCGGCGGAGTGATAGCGTGGAAGGCAGCAAAGAAATACGAGACCGGCATTGCCCCGTCGGTCGCAATCTCGGGCAGCTATGTCATCGAGGTCCACGAAGACGGCAGCGGTGGACTCTGGTACCTCACCGGGAAAGTCGCGTCAACTGGAACGATCACCTGGGCGACAGATGCGATCGAATACACCGACGGATATGCGCCTTCCGTGGCGGCGTCCGGAACCCAGATTATCGAAGTGCATCAGGGGAGTCAGTCGAATCCCAGCGAACTCTATTATGAAGCTGCTCAGTTTAATCCGGCTGGCACGGTAACGTTTCAAGGCGGTGCCAGCTACACCCTGGGTTTTGCGCCATCGGTTGCGTTGGCTGGGGCAACGTTTGTGGAGGTACATCAAGGCACCAGTCCGGCTCTCTGGTACGTGCTCGGCACCATTCAGGCTGGCAACTCGGTCGAATTTGGATCGGGATTTCAGTTCGACAGCGGCTACGCGCCCACGGTCGCTATCGCGGGACCGACGATAGTCGAAGCCCACGATGACGGCGGGGGAGAAGAGTGGTACAGCACTGGCCTGTTGCAGAGTAATGGCACGGTCGTGTGGGGAGCGTCTTCTGGGTACCAAGCCGGTACTCTTCCTTCAATCGCCATCGCCGGGCCTAACTTCTCGGAACTCCATGAAGGCAGCGGGACGATCTGGAGCCTTCCCGGCCAGTTTTAGCAAAGAACGCCGACCGGTTGTGGCGTCTGGGGCCGAGAGTAAGGAACATCCTCGACAAAGAACCTTAAAAGGAGAATCAGAATGAAACGAGTTTGCAAAATCAACAAAACACTTCTGGTGATGGTGACTCTGGCCGTGGTCGCCATCGCTTTCAAGGCGCGTGCCGCCTGGGCACAAGGGGTATCGCCCGTGGTCTGGAGCACGTCCGCAGTTTCGTTTGACAACGGTCTGGCACCGTCGATAGCAATTTCCGGCACACTCGCTGTCGAAGTGCACGGAGATGGATCGGGTGGGCTCTGGTATAGCATCGGCCAGATACAAGGCAGCACAGTTCTCTGGACAGCGCCCGCCAAGTATACGAACGGATATGCTCCCTCGATCGCCATCAGCGGCAACACTGTGATTGAAGTACACCAAGCGGCTGCCGGCGAGGGAGCGCTCTGGAATATAGACGCGCAGATCACGTCCGTCGATAGCATCACCTGGGAGCCGGCGACTGAGTATGACAGTGGTCTGGCGCCCTCAGTGGCGGCGAATGGACTTACTGTCATCGAAGTACACCAGGCCGCCAGTGGAGCCGGCCCCCTCTACTATCACACTGGCTCGCTCATAGGTAACACTGTCAGTTGGGCTGAGAATCCATTTCAATATGACACCGGGGTCGCACCATCCGTGGCGGTCGCGGGATCGACGATCATTGAAGTGCACCAGACAGAAGCCGGTGTAGGGCCTTTGTATTACCACGCCGCGGAGATCCGGGCCAATGGTTCGGTGGTGTGGGCGACAACGGAAGCCCAGTATGGCACTGGCCTCGCTCCCTCTGTCTCGGCCTCCGGACCGACCGCTATTGAAGTGCATCAGGTAGACAGCGGAGATGGTTTGCTGGAGAGCCAAACGGCCGCATTGCAGTCGAGTGGCACGGTTAAGTTCGGGAAAAAGGCGGTGAAATATGGCACCGGTGAAGCGCCGCGGGTCTCAGTGGCCGGAGCGATGATCCTGGAGGTACACGACACAAATAGCGGCGTGGGGCCAATTTTCTATCAACCCGCAACGTACTAACGGCAAACTGCTGCGAAATCCCCTCGAACAAAACAAACTCTTCGGGAGGATGTTGTTACGTCGTGCGAAAACGCGTCCCAAGATCAATGAGTGCGCGAGGGCAAACAAAAACAGCAAGCGTCTGGCGATTACCAACCACCGGCAATTGCTCCAATAATAATGAAGGGTTCCACTCCCGACACGACCGGCTCGGGCAGTAGGGTATCTGGTGACTCGTGAGACAAGTCCCGTGCGCAGGCAAAGAAGCGCAGAAACGCTCGGCGCTGCAAGGTGACTTGGTCGCGAATGGTGCCCCGCAGCATCGGATAACGGTCTTCAAGCGTATCGAGAAGTGAGCGCTGAGTCACCGGGCCGTCAATATCCAGTTCCACATCGCCGCGAACTTGAGCCAGCGTTCTCAGATGTTGGGGTAGAACAACTCGGATCATGCCAGCGTCTGCACCTCGACCGAAAGCACCGCCGGAAGATCGCGGACAATCGGCAGCCAGTTGTCTCCGGCGTCGGCGGAGGCATAAACCTGGCCGCCGGTGGTGCCGAAATATACACCGCACTTGTCGAGCGAATCGACGGCCATTGCGTCCCGCAAAACGTTGACGTAGCAGTTGCTTTGCGGCAAGCCCCTCGTGAGAGCTTCCCACTCGTTGCCCCCGGCGCGACTGCGGAATACGCGCAGCTTGCCGTCCGGAACAAAATGCTCCGAGTCGCTCTTGATGGGGACGACGTAGATCGTCTCCGGTTCGTGAGCATGCACGTCGATCACGAATCCAAAATCGGTCGGCAGATTCCCGCTAACCTCCTGCCACGACTCACCGGCGTCATTGCTGCGCATAACGTCCCAATGCTTCTGCATAAACAGCGCGTCCGGACGGGAGCGGTGCATCGCCAAATGGTGCACGCAATGGCCAACTTCGGCCCGCGGGTCTGGGATGTATTGCGAATAGAGCCCGCGATTGATCGGCTTCCAGGTTTTGCCGCCATCGTCGGTCCGAAACGCGCCCGC
>DATEBK010000241.1:0-8731 GCA_035287825.1 Terriglobales bacterium | reverse complement strand
CTTCCCGCGGTCGCCAGCACGAATTCAATCTCCTGCTCCATCGCGACCGGTTCCAGCGTCGCGGTCTCAACCGAAGTGTCCGTAGTCCCGACCAGCGTGTGGCCGTGCCACGGAATTGCGAACAACACGCGGCCATCGCTGGTATGCGGAACTAACACCGCACTTTCGCCCCGTAAGAAACTCGCGTCGAAAACCAGGTGAATGCCCTGGCTGGGGACGATCATCGGCTCGGCGTCCACCTCCGCGCGCCGCCGAAGCTGATCGGCGAAGGCGCCAGTGGCGTTGACCACAACTCTTGCCGTCGCCCGAAATTCATCGCCCGTTTCGGCATCGCGCGCCACGATGCCATTTACGAATCCCGCCGCGTCTTTCGTCAGCCCCGTGACCTCGACGTAGTTCAACAACGTCGCGCCTTGTTCGAACGCCGTCGCTACCATGTGGATCAGCAGCCGGGCATCGTCGAATTGTCCGTCGTAGTAAACCGCGCCGCCACGCAGGCCCTCCGGATTGAGTGTGGGCAGATGTTCAAGTGTTTCTTCGCGGGAAAGAATGCGCGAGGTCCCAAACCCGTATTTGCCCGCAAGCAACTGATAGAGCTTCAGTCCCAGACCGTAAAAAGGAGCTTCCCACCAATCGTAATTCGGCACCACGAACGCCAGATCGTGCACAATGTGCGGCGCGTTCTGCAAGAGCAGCCCGCGCTCCTTGAGCGCTTCCATGACCAGACCGATGTTGCCCTGCTCAAGATAACGCACGCCTCCGTGAGCCAGCTTGGTGCTCCGGCTCGAGGTCCCTTTACCAAAGTCGCTCTGCTCCAGCAGCAGCACATCGTAACCGCGTGACGCCGCATCGATCGCGCTCCCTACACCGGTCGCGCCGCCGCCGACAATAATCATGTCCCAGGCTTTGGAATGCGCTTCGATGCGCCGCCACATCTCGGCTCGCTTCATAGCTGATTGTCTTGCTGATTGGCAGGATAGCTTGTGCCACGCGTGGACCGAAGTCGCGAGCTGGGTTCACCGCGAATTCGGGTTTCGTCAGCTTATGAAGGTTCCACCCACCCAAACGTCCGCGTCACCGCTTTCTTCCAGAACCGGTAAAGGCGATCGCGAGATTCTTTCTCCATCTTAGGTTCCCACCGCTGATCGACTGCCCAATTCGCGGCGAGTTCGTCGGTATCTTTAAAGAAGCCGACTGCCAGCCCTGCCGCATATGCCGCGCCCAGAGCGGTAGTCTCGCTCACCCTCGGACGCACCACCGTCTTATCCAGAATGTCCGCTTGAAATTGCATCAGCAGGTCGTTCATCGCCATTCCACCATCGCAGCGCAATACGTCGAGCGCGATGCCTGAATTTTTTTCGATTGCCTCGACCACTTCGCGCACTTGGAATGCAGTCGCCTCCAGCGCTGCGCGCGCGATGTGGCCTTTGTTCACAAAGCGCGTCAGCCCGGCAATGACACCGCGCGCGTCGTCCTTCCAATAAGGAGCGTACAGGCCCGAGAACGCGGGCACGAAATAAACGCCACCGTTATCGCTGACCGTCCCAGCCAGCGTCTCAACGTCCGAACTATTCTCGATCAGCCCGAGATTGTCCCGGAGCCATTGCACCAGCGCGCCCGTGATCGCGATACTCCCTTCCAGCGCATAACAAGCCGGCTTCTCCCCGAACTTATATGCCACCGTGGTCAGCAATCCGAAATTAGAGAGCACGGCTTTTTCCCCCGTATTCATCAGCATGAAGCAGCCAGTGCCGTAGGTATTCTTCGCTTGTCCTGGCTTGAAGCATGCCTGCCCCACCAGCGCCGCCTGTTGATCGCCCAGGTCGCCTGCAATGGGAACTCCCATAACTCTTGCCAGGTGCGCAGCTCCATACACTTCGCTGCTCGAAACGATCTTCGGCAGCATCGCCGTCGGAATGCCGAAGTCTCGCAACATCTCTCTATCCCATTGCAGCGTACTCAGGTTCATAAGTTGCGTTCGGCTGGCATTGGTCACGTCGGTGACGTGCACGCCTCCGTTCGTGGCGCCGGTTAAATGCCAAATCAAAAAGGTATCCACATTGCCAAATAACAATTCGCCAGCTTCAGCCCGGGCACGCGCACCAGCCACATTTTCCAAAATCCAGCGGATCTTAAGTCCACTGAAATACGTTGCCAGTGGAAGCCCCGTCCGCGAGCGATAGCGGCCCTGCCCGCCGCCCGCGGAGAATTCGGCCACCGCTGCAGCCACCCGCGTGTCCTGCCACACAATCGCGTTATAAACTGGCCTCCCGCTTTTCCTGTCCCAGACTACGACGGTCTCGCGCTGGTTGGTAATTCCGATCGCCGCCAGATCTTCCGCTCGCAGCCCGCCAGCGTCCATCGCCTCCACGATCACGGACTGGCTCCGCCGCCAGATCTCCTCCGCATCGTGCTCTACCCAACCCGGCCTCGGATAGATCTGCTCGTGCTCACTCCGCGCCGTGCTCACGATCTGCCCCGATCGATTGAACACGATGAAGCGAGTGCTCGTCGTACCCTGATCAAGCGCGCCGATATAACTTGCCATGCTTCTGCCTGAGTTAGTCCGCCGTATCGCGGTTAGTCTGCCTGTTGTGCCGTCTGTTATACCGCGCGGGTGCATCGCGCGTATGCCTCGACCCGCCCGCCGTGCCTGCCTTCCAAATCGTCCCAACGAGCCCAGATCGCCCGTCCCACAGGCGATACCGCCCGAATCGCCATCGGCTTGAAACGACGAAAATGCGATAACAATATAAGATAAAGCGATAAGAACAAAAGGAGTTAGTCAGCGCCCTCTAGCCTCTACATTACTCCCGGTAACTTGCCAACGATTCCAGAGTAACCTCTAAATAGCACGATCGTGGACTGTCACTCAAACCCGCTTCGTGGCATCTTACATAATAGAGGTGGGGTTTGCCGCCCTCCAGCAGACCCGGCTCTTGCGGAATAGGAACGTGGGGTTCCTTATGAAGCGTCTGGGCAAGGTTATTCGGTCCGTGCAAGCCTTTGGCCGTGAATTCTCCCGCCGGTCGATTCCAGCAGATTCGAATCGCACACCTTCCATCGGCGTCGCCCTTGGCGGAGGCTTCGCGCGCGGCATCGCGCACATCGGCGTCCTCAAAGTTCTCGAACAAGAGCGCATCCCTGTCCGCATGGTTGCCGGCACCAGTGTAGGCGCGATCATGGGCGCAGCTTATTGCAGCGGACTCACCATCGCGGAACTCGAAGAAATCGCCCACAAGGTTCGTTTTGCCACTTTTGCGCGCTGGACTCTTTCGCGCCTCGGCTTCGCCAGCACTGATCGCATGGCCGCTTTTCTCAAGCAGACTTTGAAGGTCCATACCTTCGAAGAATTGCGCATCCCGCTCGCTGTCACCGCCACCGATTTCAAAACCGGCGGAGGCGCGGTTTTTTCTTCCGGCCCTATCATCGATCCCGTACGCGCCAGTTGCGCTTATCCCGGAATGTTTCTTCCCGTAGAAATTCAAGGGAGCTGGCTGGTCGATGGCATGCTCTCCTACCCCGTCCCGACTCGGCCCCTGCGCGACATGGGTATTGAACGCGTCATCGGCGTGCACCTCAAAGGGCAGTGGTCAAAGACTTGCGCGCCGCGCCATTTCTTCGACGTCATTGGACAGTCGTTCGCCATCGCACAAGACATGATCAGTCCGGTTTGGCGTAGCGCAGCCGACATCGTCATTGAACCCGACGTCGCCGGCTTTGACTATGACGACTTCAAACGTGCCGGCGAATTGATTCGCGTCGGCGAGCAAGCCATGCGCAAAGCGCTGCCCGAAGTACGTAGTTGGCTTGAAGCTGCCGATAGGACCGCCGCGCCTCTGCCGGCGCCCATCCTCGCCACCAGCCCCGCGCCTCTGCCCGCCGACTAAGCTCCCGCCGCCCGCATAGATGCCTTCGCGCTCGCCTACTGCACCTTTCCGTTCGCGTCCATTACATGGAACTCGCCGAGGTTTAGCTCTCGCACGCCCGCTTCAATCTTCGCTCGATCGCCCACCACGATCCACGTCAGATTGTCTGGACGCACCACTTCTTTCGCCGCGGCATTTACATCGTCCGTCTTCAGCGCCCGCACTTTTCCCGCATAGGTGTTGTAGTAATCGTCTGGCAACCCGAACTGCACGATATCGATGATTGATTGCCCCACCTCTGACAGCGTCTCACGCGATCCCGGCAGGCTCAACGTTTCGTCGGCCTGGATCTTGGCCAGTTCCGCGCCGCCAACCGGGTTGCTTCCGATAATCCCGCGCAGCTCTTTGTTGATCTCCACCAGCGATTCTTTCGTCTTGTCCGTCTGCACCGGAGCCGACACATAGAATGGCCGTTGCGACCGCGCGTCGCGCAAACGCGTTCCCACTCCATACGACCAGTGCTTGTCTTCTCGCAGGTTCAGGTTCAGCCGCGACGCAAACATGCCGCCCAGCCCATCATTCAGCGCCTCGATTGCAATCTCCTGCGGATTCGCCCGCGGCGGCGCCACCACTCCCGCCAGAATCACTGACTGCTGCGCTCCCGGTTTGTCGATCAGGTAGACCGTGGATTTCGCTGCCAGGGCAACCGTCTTCACGTTCTTGGCCGGAACGCTGCCACTCTTCCATCCCCCAAAAAGCTTCTCCAGCTTCGGCGTTATCTCCGTCAGCGTCGTGTCGCCCACCACGATCAGCGTTGAGTTGCTGGGCGCGATCCACGTGTCATGGAACTTCACCAGATCTTCCCGCGTCAGTTTTGCCACGCTTTCTTTGGTTCCCGTCCCCGTCAGCGGATTCCCGTACGGATGTCCCGCCCCGTAAAGCAATTCGGGCAACACTCGTATGCCAACCGTTGTAGCGTTATTTTGTTCGCGATCGATTGCCGCCAGCGCCAGTTTCTGCTCCCGCTTCACATCCGCCTCCGGATACGACGGATGCAAAACCACGTCAGCAAATAAATCCAGCGATGGATTAAGTTTCGAACTCAACGCCGAGAGCGAAATAAACGAGAGATCGAGATTCGAAGATCCGCGCAAAGTCGCGCCCAGCGTTTCCAGTTCGTCGCTGATTTCGAGAGCATTCCGCGTCCGCGTCCCATCGGTCAGCACCTGCATCGCCAGGTTGGCCGTGCCCGGCGAAGTCCACGCGTCTGAGGCAAATCCCGCATCCGCCGCCAGCGTGAAATTTACCAGCGGAACTTCATGACGCTCCGCCAGAACAATCTTCAATCCGTTCGATAACGTTGCCCGCTGCAATTTCGGCAGCTTCAACTCCGGAGGTGTCCCCGTGCCCGGAGCCTTGCTGCGGTCCGCTCCCGTCGCCGCCGTTTTGTAATCGCCAAAAGGATCTACTTCGAGCGCGTACACGCCATCGGAAAGCCACCGCTGCGCCGCGCTCCGCAAATCCTCCGCCGTTGCCTCGCGCACGCGTTTGAGCGAAATCTTGTAAGCGTCCGGACTTCCCAGAAACACCTGGTTGATCGCCAGTCGGTCCGATTTTCCGCCGAAGCCGCCAATGCGCTCAACTCCGCGGATAAATTCCGCCTCGTACTGCGCCTTCACCCGTTCCATCTCCGCCGGCGTCGGTCCATCTTTTATGAAGCGCGCCAACTCTTCATCCAGTTCCTTTTCCACCTGCGCAATGCTTTGCCCAGGGCGCGCCGTCCCGCGCACATAAAACTGTCCGCCAATTTCCGACAAGTCGGCGAATGCCAGAGCCTCGGACGCAATCTGGTCCTCATACACCAGACGCTTATAGAACCGCGACGATTTCCCTTGGCTCAGGCAATCGCTCACCAGGTCGAGATAATCCGCATCGGCGCTGCCATACTGCGGAATGTTCCACACCTTGTAAATCCGCGCCTGTGGCACCCGGTCTCGTACTATTTGCCGGTGCGTCCCGCTCATCTTCGCAACCCACACCTGCTGATGCGCCACCGGAGGCCCGGACGGAATGTCGCCAAAATACTTTGTCACCTTTTCCCGCGCCGTCTTTACATCGATATCGCCCGCCAACACGATCACTACATTCGACGGCCCGTAATACGTCTTGAACCACTCCTGCACGTCCTTCATCGATGCCGCGTCCAGGTCGGCCATATCGCCGATGGTCGTCCACGAATACGGATGCCCCGCCGGATACGTATTCTGAGTGATCAGTTGCTCCGTCACCCCATAAGGCCGGTTCTCGCCCTGCCGCTTTTCGTTCTGCACCACGCCCCGTTGCAAATCGAGTTTCTGCTGGTCGAGCGCTCCCAGCAGGTGCCCCATCCGGTCTGATTCCATCCACAGCGTGTAATCGACCGCTGAAGTCGGCACGTTCTCGAAATAGTTCGTCCTGTCTGAATTGGTGGTGCCATTCAAATCCGTGGCCCCAATTTCTTCCATCGCGTCGATGTAGCGTCCCGGAGCGTGCTCGCTGCCGCTGAACATCAAGTGCTCGAAGAGATGCGCAAACCCCGTCTTGCCCAGCTTCTCGTTTTTCGACCCCACGTGGTACCACATGTTGATGGCCACGATCGGAGCCTTGTGGTCCTCATGAACTACAACCGTCAGGCCGTTATCCAGCACAAAACGCTCGTACGGAATATCAATCTCTTTGTTCGCCTCTGTCTGTGCCCAGCCACAAGCCGCCAGCGCGAGCGTCAGGAATAATGCCGCAAATTTCGTTCGCATCTTCAACCCCTCCGGGCCAATTTGTTTTTGGATTCCGCGTCTGACAGACGCCTGATTAGAGCGTCTGATTGCAACGTCTGATCACGACGACGTCCGGCCGCCAGGCCGGTTCGTCCGGGACATTAGACTTTCGAGACGAGAAATAGTCTACACCGCCTCGCTTGCCCGCCGCCCACGCGCCAGAAGCTCAATTTCGCGTGTTATCCTAGGCGGGATCACGCCGCAGGGCTCTAACCTCTTCATGTCCAATCCAAATACGCAAGATCCCAATTTAACCGCCGCCCCGGAATCTACTCCGGCAAGCGAGCCCGCTGAGTCCTTCGAAAACATCTTCTCTCAGTACGAGCAAACCCATTCCCGTAAGCCGGAACCCGGCGCCCAGGGCCGCGAAGGCACCGTGATCGCCGTGACCGCCGACTCCATCGTGCTCGATATCGGATTCAAAACCGAAGGCGTTCTCCCCCTCACCGCGTTCCCCGCCGACAAGCCTCCCAAGCCCGGAGACAAGGTTGCCGTCACCATTAAAGGCCGCGATCCCGAGGGCTACTACGAACTCACTCGCGGCAAGGTCGAGCGTCCCACCGATTGGGCCTCGCTTGAAAAGGCCTTTGCCGAAAAGTCGACCATCGTCGGCACCGTGACCGGCGTGGTCAAGGGTGGACTTACCGTCGATATCGGAGTTCGCGCCTTTATGCCCGCCTCGCGCAGTGGCACCAAAGATGCCTCCGAACTCGAGAAGCTCGTCGAGCAGGAGATTCGCTGCCGCATCACCAAGATCGACGTGGAAGACGAAGACGTCGTGGTCGATCGCCGCGTCATTGCCGAAGACGAAGAGCGCGCCGGTAAAGAGCGCCGCTTCTCTGAACTTAAGGAAGGCGATGTCGTGCAAGGCGAAGTTCGCACTCTCACCGACTACGGCGCATTCGTTGACATTGGTGGATCAGACGCGCTGCTTCACGTCGGCGAAATTTCATGGCGTCGCATCAACAAGCCTTCCGACGTGCTTTCCGCCGGCCAGCGCATCGAAGCTGTGATTCTCAAAATCGACCCCGAAAAACACCGCATCGCGATCGGCATGAAACAACTGCAGCCGCATCCGTGGACCGCCGTCGCCGAAAAATACAAGCCCGGAGAGCGCGTCCGTGGCACCGTTACTCGCCTCATGGAGTTTGGCGCCTTCGTCGAAATCGAACCCGGCATCGAAGGCCTGATCCACATTTCCGAAATGTCATGGGCGAAGCGCGTGCGCACCGCCAGCGACGTCGTAAAACCAGGAGAGACCGTCGAAGCCGTCATTCTCGGTGTCAACCCCGCCGAACGCCGCATCTCACTTGGCCTCAAACAGGCACTGGGAGATCCCTGGGCTGGCGCTGCGGAAAAATTCGCTCCCGGTGCGGTCATCGAAGGCCCGGTCACCAACCTGACCAAGTTCGGAGCCTTCGTGCAATTGACCGAAGGCGTCGAAGGCATGATCCACATCAGCGAAATCAGTGCCGAAAAGCGCATCAATCACCCGCAGGAAGTTCTGCGTGTGGGCCAAGTGATCAAAGCGCAAGTGCTCGCCTTCGATCCCGAAAAACGAAATATCCGCCTCAGCATGAAACAACTTGTGCCCACCGGCCTCGACGAATATCTCGCGGAGCACAAAGAAGGCGACATCGTCACCGGACGTATGACCGAGGTTTCGGCCGGGAAAGCACGTGTGGAACTGGGAGAAGGCGTAATCGCGACCTGCCGCATCCCAGACGCGAAACTAGACGCGAGAGAAGACGCAAAAGAGAATAAGAGCAAGAACGAAAACCAGACCACGCCATCATCAGCCAAGCCCGACCTGTCGTCCCTGGGCTCGATGTTGCAAGCCCGCTGGAAAAGTGGCCCGCCCGCCGACGAAGCGAAGCCCGAGGCCCTGCGCGCCGGGCAGGTTCGCAAGTTCAGGATCGCCAAACTCGACCCAACCGCAAAGAAGATTGAATTGGAGCTGGAATAACTGCCGACTTCCTGTTGCAGATCGCAGTGAGAGAATTTTCAAGCGGCGTCTGCACAAAACATTTGCCCATCGCGGGATTTGAT
>DATEBK010000240.1:0-6902 GCA_035287825.1 Terriglobales bacterium | reverse complement strand
GGACTGATCCCTGAGCGATATGAGTCTCAGCTAATCTCGGGTCGATGGCCAGCGCCCGCTGTGCATAGTCCTCGGCACGTTCCAGGTGCACCGGCTTCGAGTCAATATTGCGATAGATCTGCACTTCGACCCACGCCAGTCCGGCAAGAGCAAGAGCATAATTCGGGTCCGACTTAAGCGAGTCCTCGTAGGCCCGGCGCGCCGCCTCCAGCTTGTCCGGTTGATCGGGATACTGGATTAGCGCCTGTCCGCGCAAGAACGCGTCGTAGGCTTGCGGGTTTCCCGTGTAGCGATGCTGAATCGCCTCCTCTTCCTTCGGACTCAGCTTCAGGTTGAGTGACTGCGCGATCTTGAGCGCGGTCTGCTCCTGCAGCGAAAAAACGTCTTTCATTTCTCCCGTGAAATCGTCGGCCCATACCTGAAATCCGTTGGTAGAGTCGATCAGTTGCACGTTGATGCGGACCTGATCGCCCGCTTTGCGCACACTCCCTTCGAGCAGATAGCGGACACCGAATGCTTTGCCGATCTCTGCCGCGCTCTTGTCAGATGTTTTTACCGCCATCACCGAGGAATGCGAGACCACATCGATGCCTTCGATCTTTGACAGCTTGGTCGTGATCTCATCGGTCATCCCGTCGCTGAAGTAAGTGCTGTCCGGCTCCGCGCTCAGATTTTGCAGTGGAAGCACCGCCACCGAAGGCTTCGCAGCCACTGCCGCGCCACCGGACGACGACTGCGCCCGGGAATGCTTTTCATACCACGCAATCCCCGCCGCAATCGCAGCCAGCAAAACCACCAGCCCCGCCGTCGCAAACACGATTCCGCGCTTCGATCGCGCTCCACCACGCCCCGCCGAACTTCCGGCCGCACTCGCTGTCACATTCGTCCGCGAAGACTCTGATCCGCGCTGCACTCGCTTCAAATCCGCGCGCAACTCCGCCGCCGACTGATATCGCAGTGCCCGGTCCTTCTCCAGCGATTTTTCCAGAACGTGCTCGAACTCCGCCGGCAGCGCCGGATTCAGCCGCACCGCTGGAATCGCCGCCCGGTTCATGATCCCGTCGAAGATCACGCCCGTGCTCCCGCCGGCAAATGGCAACGCGCCCGTCGCCATTTCGTACAACACCACTCCAAACGAAAACAGATCCGTGCGCGTGTCCAGTTCCTTCGCTCTCACCTGCTCCGGAGACATATAAGCAATGGTTCCCAGCGTCGAACCGGGACTGGTCAAATGCTGCTCATCAACCGAAGTGATCGTGTTTGCCGACGCAACCTGATTGGCAGAACTTCCGGCCGGCGTCGCCACCTTTGCCAGCCCGAAATCCAGCACCTTCGCATGCCCACGCTTCGTCACAAAAATATTTGCCGGTTTAATGTCGCGGTGAATAATCCCCGCCGCATGCGCCGCATCGAGCGCATCGGCAATTTCGATTGCCGTCGACAGCAGCGTCTCCATCTCCATCGGACGCCCCGCCATCAGATGTTTCAGCGTTACGCCATCCAGAAACTCCATCGCGATGAACGCGTGCCCGTCCTGTTCGCCAATGTCATGGATGGTGCAGATATTCGGATGATTCAGAGCGGAAGCCGCCTGCGCCTCGCGTTGAAAACGGGCAAGCGCCTGTGGATCGCGCGCCACGTCATCGGGTAAGAATTTGAGCGCGACAAAACGATGCAGCCGCGTGTCTTCGGCCTTGTAAACAACTCCCATGCCCCCGCCGCCGAGTTTTTCGACAATGCGGTAGTGAGAAATGGTTTCGCCGATCATGCTTCAGCCGATGCTGGGAGGGTTATCTCAAAATCAAATATCAAAGTTTCAGCTTCAGGCCTTCTGCTGTTTCTGCGCCGCCGCCCGTTCCTGCAACGCGATCGTCACCGCTCGCAGCATGTCGGCCGCCGGAGCCGGTTTCCCCGTCCAGATCTCAAACTGACGCGCCGCCTGTTGCACAAACATTTCAATTCCAGGTATGACCGCAATTCCCTTGGCGCGCGCGATCTGCAGCAAACGCGTCTCGACCGGGTCGTACACCATGTCGAAGACCACGCGCGCCTGGATCTCCTGCTCTTTCAGCGGACAATCGCGGGTGTTTCCCATACCCACCGGCGTTGCATTGATGATCACATCGAACGCAACCTTCTTTAGATCGGCGCGCTTTATGCTGTGCGCTTTCGCCTGGCGAGCCAGCTTCTGTCCCTTCGCTGAAGTCCGGTTCATCACCCACACCTCAGCCCCGCGCTCCTTCAGGCCAAACACCGCAGCCCGCGCCGCTCCACCCGCACCCAGCACCAGCACCTTGGCTTTGTCGATGGCAATGCGCTGCTCCAGCGGACGCAGCACTCCCGCAATATCGGTATTGAATCCGTAAAGCTTGCCTTCCTGTCCGCGCACCACCGTATTGCACGCGCCCACCTTGGTGGTGTGCGCATCGGTATTGTCAAGATGCGTCAGAATGGATTGCTTGTACGGCATGGTGATGCTCATGCCATGCAGCGGAATCCCACTCACACACTGCATCAGGTCCTTCATCGTCTTGGCATGCAGTGGAAGGTAAACCGCGTTGACGTTCTCGCGGCGCAATGCCGTGTTCATGATGATCGGCGAAAGCGAATGCTCCACCGGATCGCCCGCAACTCCATAGATACGTGTGGCCGCGTCGACCTGATCGATGCGGTAAATGTTGCGCAGGTCGCGCGCGCTGATCTGGCCGGGCGCGGTCTTAAGATCTTCATTGACCGCGCCAAAAGTAAATACACTGCCCGCGCGCACGCCGAGCACGCGGCTGATTACGCCCTGTTCTCCCATGCACAGGCCGACCAGCGCATGTTGGCCGCTCTGGGCCTGCAGGAATTTCATCATCGCCACATTGTCAGCCAGCGTCGTCGCCGTCCCCACAATCTTGTAAAAGTCAGCCGGAATCTTCAGCATTTTTTCCAGCGTCTCGTCGAGATTCCGGGTGGCGCGAAAATCGTGGAATGACAGAATCAGCCCCGCGCGGCTGCGCAGCCGCGCAATCGCGTCCGGCTTGGCTTTCGCCGCGCTCTGCAGTTCCAGGTCAACGATCTGGCATCCTGCCGCGTGCGCCTTGGTCAGCACTTCCAACTGCGCTGCCAGCGTTCCCTTGAATTTGCCGCCGTTCTCGGTGCGCCGGCACGTGCCCACCGCCGTGATGTATTGGTGGGTCTCAAGAAACCGGTGGATCTTCGACAACGCCGCCAGAGGCTGTTTCAGATAATCCAGGCGAAACTCAAGAAAGGGGTTGTCCCGCGCCATGGACTCGGCGATGGCGATCTGGTCCTCCACCGTATCGCCACTAATCGCCAGGCAAACCCTGGGCAGCCGCTGGGGCAGCAATCGGGTTGCGAGATTAGAAGAAGACGAAGCCAAGGCCATTTGTTTTCAACGTCGGCGCGATATTACAGGGGTGTAAGCCCAGATGCAAGCCGCGCTCCCAAAAGCACACTTTGGGCAAAGGGGCTAAACACCCTCGTAACCTTGACCCCTCCCCTGCCGCTTGTTACTTTTCGGTTGTAACCCTTGCATTCCGAGAGGGATAGCCGGAGCGGGGCGCCAGCATTCCGGGGTCTGAGGCGATTCGGAGATAAGATGAAGAAAACAGGATTGTTAGTAGCGTTGATGCTGACGGCGACCTTCGCCGTATCTCAAGTCTCGTCCACTGCAACTACCGCGGTTACACCTGAACCGGACGGTCTGGTCCACACCTCGGTCAATATGCCCTTTGTCCGCTTCCAGACGCCGACCGCCGCCGATATTTATTGCGCTGGATTTCTTACCAAGGAGCGCGTTCCCGACGCCAACTACGTCAATGGTGGTTTGCAAACGCCAACCTCCACCAAGTTCGAGATCGGCGAATTGGTCTACCTCGCCGGAACCGGCTACCAAGCCGGACAACTCTATTCGGTCGTACGCGAATTGCGCGACGTAAACGAGTATGAGATCTATCCCGGCCAGAACAAGCTGCTGGCCGCCGCCGGTCGCCCTTATGGCGAAATCGGCAGAGTGCGCGTGGTTGATACTCGCAGCCGCAGCGCCATCGCTACAGTCGAATTCAGTTGCGATCCCATCAATCCGGGAGATGTCGTAGTGCCCTTCGTCGAGAAGCCTCCGGTCGCTTTCCATGTGCCCGGCCATTTCGATCGCTTCGCACCCTCGACCTCAAAAGTGAGTGGCCGCGTCGTTCTCGGCAAAGACTTTGACGGATTCCTCGGCACCGGCATGAAGCTCTACATGAATGTAGGTTCGAACCAGGGCGTGAAAGTCGGAGACTATTTCCGCGTCGAGCGTTCTTATATCGAAACCCTGCGCGATCCGGTCGATTCGCTTTCTTTCATGGCGCAAACTTCAGAAGATACCCAGGCGCGCCCTCCGAGTTTTGAGGCCAATCGCTTCACTAAAACCAAAGGCCCGAACATCCATGTCGCCGATCTGCCCCGCCGCGCCGTCGGAGAAGTCGTGGTCCTCAACGTCACTCCCACCGCTTCCTCAGCCATGGTTGTCTTCGCTCTTGAAGATGTCCACGCTGGTGATTCGGTCGAACTTGACGAACAGCAGCAGTAAGCCAAAACAAAATCTGATCGAAGCGGGGGAGAGAAATCTCCCCTTTTTCTTTTGTGCTTCCTTGATTTTCTTTTTGAAGGAGTGTGACTCGGAAGGATGCAACTCACAGCCTGGGCGGGGAAAGTGGCCCTAGCGGAAGAAACGGATTTTCGAATTTCCAGGAATCATCGCGCCCGCTACTACTACCACGACAATCACAATCGCCAATTCCAACTTGCCCTCGCCGATCAAATCAAAAATGATCAGCGTTCAGCTTAAGTCGTCCTGCGAAGAAGACAAAGTTACTCAAGTCCCGTGAACATCCGATCCCGTGTGTGCCGCGGATAGGGCGCGGACTTGTTATGGCGCGAGCAGCAAACGAACATTCAGCACAGCCCGAAAATTGTGGAACGCCGAGATTAAACATCCCCGTCGCCAAACACTTCTGCCGTGAATGCCTGGAGGGTCGCACCCCGTCGCCACGCATCGAGCGGCAGCCCCGCCTTCCGGCAGGTTTGCTCGAGAAATGTTTCCCGCTCCCAGCCATGTTCCACCGGAACCTGCGGCAGCAGCAGGCCGCGGCGTCCGCCGAGCGATACCGCCAGCCCGTGACGCCCCACTTCCACCGCTTCGGGTCGAACCGGGAACAGCGGCGACAACACGCTCAGTGAAATTTCCAGTCCACTCGCTTCTTCAAGCGTCACCGGCGGAAAACGCGAGTCCTCAAAAGCGGCAGCCCGCGCCGTTTCCGCCACCGCCCGATGCAGTGGCGCCACCGCCGCCGCATACCCAACGCAGCCTCGAAGTTGTCCATGATGGTAAAGCGTGGAGAAAACGCCCCGGGGTTCTACAAGGGGCGCTGGAAGGCCCTCAGGGTCGGCCAGCGACCGCTGCTCCAGAAAGGCAAGAATTGCTGCATGCGCGATCCCCAGCAAAATACGCCGCTGCTCGCGCGAAAATTCTCCAGCTAGCGGACCGGAGCCGGCCTCGCCATCGAGATTCTCAGATCGGTTTTCGGACGGTGTTGGTAACGGCCTGGACATCGCGTTTACTCCGCCGCGCGAGGACGAACGTACGCCGTCGCCGCTTTTCCGACGTGCGGTCGATCCGCGACCAGAAGGCGATAAAGTAGTCGACCGCAGAAACCAGCGACAGCAACACCATGAACCAGATCGCCAGCCACGCAATCCAGTACACCGGGAAGATATAAATTCCGAACAGCGGCCACTCGTGCCAACGCCGGGCGAGAATCACCGCTACCACCGAGATAATCTGCACCAGCATCTTGAACTTGCCCAGTTCGCTCGCCTGGATGGTGAAGCCTTCCGAAGCCGCAATTGAGCGCAGCCCGCTCACCAGAAACTCCCGCCCAATCACCACCACTGCCATCCACGCCGGCACCAGCGCGGGATTGAACTGCACCAGCGTGATGAACGCCGCCGCCACCAGCAGCTTGTCGGCCAGCGGATCGAGCAGTATCCCCATGGTCGTGATTTGGCCGCGCTTGCGCGCCAGGTATCCGTCAATGCCGTCGGTGATCGATGCCAGAATGAACACGGCCGACGCCAGCATCTCCCGCTCTCCGGTCTTCTCCCCCGCAAAGCGCGGCGTGCAAAGAATCCAGATTAGAAGCGGAATCGCGGCAATGCGGGTGAGCGTGATGGAATTAGGAAGATTCACGCAATGGTGAGGCCAAATCTGTGTGGGTGGCCAATGTGATTATCCTCCACATTGCAGGCCGTGGCAACGGATAGAAGGTACTGAGTGTGCCCCAGTTTGAAATGCCTTCCGAAACTGGGAAAAACGCGGCCCTTAAGCGATCGACTATCCCGAAATAGTTTGTAAAAGATCGAGCTGCCTGTTAGATTTGCATCCCCGTCGCAGGGAGATGGGCTCCGTGTCCGAACCGCTGGTTGTAGTCTGCTCCATCTGCCACAAACCCATAGAGCTCGAAACCAATAAATTTGATGCCATGGGTCAAGCCGTCCACGAAGAATGCTACGTCCAGACAATCTTAGGAAAAGTGATGACCACCGGAAAGAAACCTGCCAACTGACCTCGCTGCTGGAATCCAGGTTGGGTTGTTTTCCCCCAGCAAATACAAGATTTACAGTATTCCACTGCCAGCTTGCGTCGTGGAAACATCCTTGAAAATAACCACAGGGGAAGGGCCACTTCTGATCGATTAATTTCTGTTTGATCCAAGGGAAAGGCCTGTCCTGTACGATACAGCTCTAATCCGTGCCTTGTGTCGGCGCATCGTCGCCGAAAAAGACCCGCAAAAGGCCGACGACCTTCTATCTCTGCTGCAAGCAGTCATCAGGGACGATCAGGAAGAAATCCGCAC
>DATEBK010000239.1:0-6623 GCA_035287825.1 Terriglobales bacterium | reverse complement strand
GTCGACGCCCTGAACGAAATGTTTACGGCGGGCGTGGTTTCCATTTTTGAGGATGTATTCGTGCTCGCCGGCATTGTCGCCATCATGATCAAGATGAACTGGAAGCTGGCACTGATTGCTTTCGCGGTGCTCCCGCTGATTGCGTACGCAACCCGGATTTTTCGCGACAATGTGCGCGACTCCTACCGCCGTATCCGCACGGCGATTGCCCGCATTAATGCTTACCTGCAGGAAGCCGTCTCAGGCATGCTGGTGCTGCAGCTTTTCAATCGCGAGAAGCGCGCCTACCACCGGTTTTCAGACATCAATGCCTCCCACATGGAGGCCTACAAAGACGCGATTCTCGCCTACGCCTTGTACTATCCGGCAGTCGAAATCATGTCGGCGGTCGCCATTGCCAGCATCATCTGGTTCGGCGGCGGCGACGTGATAAGAGGCGTGGCGTCGATCGGCGTGCTCGTCGCTTTCATGCAGTATGCGCAAAGGTTTTTTCGCCCGATTCAGGATCTGAGCGAAAAGTACAACATTCTGCAGTCCGCGATGGCTGCGGGAGAGCGCGTATTCAAGTTGCTTGACACGAAGATTGAAGTGACCTCGCCGCCGATAACGATACAACCGCAGGGGCCGGGGCGGATTGAGTTCGACCACGTATGGTTTGCCTATAACGCGGGACGGACCGGCGGAGAGACTGACGCCCCCGTCCTTCTCGACGATGCAGCGCGGGCACCCGTTTCACCGCCAGCAAATGTTCCTGACTGGGTTTTGCGAGACGTGAACTTTGCACTTGAACCGGGCGAGACGGTCGCCGTCGTCGGCCATACCGGAGCGGGCAAGACTACGCTCATCTCGTTGCTGATGCGCTTCTATGACGTGCAGCGCGGTACGATTCGCATCGACGGTGTCGATATTCGAGAAATGAATCTCGACGAACTGCGCGGTCGTTTTGGCATCGTCTTGCAGGATCCATTTCTATTCAGCGGCACCGTCGAGGGCAATATACGGCTGGGAACGGCGCGCATTCAAGACGCGGACGTGGAGCAGGCCGCGGAAGACGTGAACGTCGCCGACTTCATTCGTACCTTGCCCGGGGGCTTCAAGGAAGTAGTGCGCGAACGCGGCTCAACGCTTTCGACGGGGCAGAAACAGTTGATCAGTTTCGCGCGGGCGTTGGCGCACAATCCGAAGATTCTGATTCTGGATGAAGCGACTTCGAGCGTGGATACTGAGACCGAGTTCCGCGTCCGCGCCGCGCTCGACCGAATGGTCGAAGGCCGCACATCGCTGATCATCGCCCATCGACTCTCAACCATCCAGCGCGCCGACAAGATCATCGTGATGCACAAGGGGCAAGTCCGGGAGATGGGAACGCATCAGCAACTGCTGGCGCAGCGCGGGATTTATTACAAGCTCTATCAACTGCAATACAAAGATCAGGAAGTTAGTGTGCCGCGGGAGTCCTCGACCACGAACATCGCCGAACCTACGGTTAGTGCCGACCACTAGGGCCGTCGTGGAACAGGCCCGCATTTACAATTGGCCCGTGGAATTCCTGATCTCGGCCGGTGAAGCCTCAGGCGAAATGTACGGAGCACAGCTGATTGAAGCGCTGCGTGCCCGTGCGAGCACCGGGCAAAGCCCGCCTCCCGGCCTTACCTTTTTCGGCGCGGGCGGCGAACGCATGCGCGGGGTCGGCTGTGACATCATTGTCGATGCCAGGGACTTGGCCGTCGTTGGCATCACCGAGATCGTCAGCCACCTTCCGAAAATTCTCGGGCTCTTCAAGGACCTGATTCGCGCGGCCGATGAGCGGCACCCCTCTGTCGCCATTGTCATCGACGCTCCCGCGTTCAACTGGCGGGTGGCGCGGCAGATGCGTCGGCGTGGGGTTCCCGTTGTTTATTACGTTTGCCCGCAGTTCTGGGCTTGGCGCCAGGGACGAGTCAAACTTCTGCGTAAGTATGTGGACAAAGCGCTGGTTATTTTTCCCTTTGAAGAAAAGTTCTATCGCGATCGTGGAGTGGACGCTACGTTTGTCGGGCATCCACTGGCCGATCTCCCGGCACCGGACATAACTCGCGAGCAATTCGCAATTCGATATGGACTGGATCCGGAGAAGCCCTGGATTGCGATTCTGCCAGGCAGCCGACCCAAGGAGTTCCGGCTGAACCTGCCGACGATGATTAACGCCGTGCGACTGCTGGGGAAGGATTTTCAGTTTGTGCTGCCTGTGGCTTCCACGTTGGAATTGCCGTGGGTCCACGACCAGCTTTTTTTCTACAGTCACGTGGCCAAGCGCAAGATTGGGCCATTCATTGCCTTGACCAGGGACGCTCGGGCCTCTCTGCTCTACTCACGCGCCGCTGTCGTTGCCAGCGGCACGGCTACAGTGGAAGCTGCGCTGATGGGCACTCCGTTCGTTATGGTGTACCGTGTGTCGGCGTTGACTTATGCGCTCGGCAAGCCGCGGGTAAAGGTTCCTTACTTTGCCATGGTCAACTTGATCGCCGACGAGGAGGTCGTGCCTGAACTGGTTCAGCACAAGTTCACTGCGGAAAACATCGTGGCGGAGATGAACAAGATCATCCCCGATGGCGAAGCGCGGACACGAATGATCCAAGGGCTGGCGGAAGTGAACCGGCGGCTGCGGCGTGGAACCGGAGGCGAGCGTCCGGCTGATCTGGCGGCCGAGATCATTTTGCAGATGATCGGGTAAATCCGCGTCCAGCTTCATTGTGACTGACACTCCTCAGGGGGACACGACGGGGCTTGCGTACGGATGCTGCGCACTCCGTTCTTAATGTGGATCGGCACCATGGCCGCAGGATAGGCCCACCAAAGTTTCCGGATGAACTTGTCACCTGGAAGCCAGGAGTGCGGCTTCTTGAGTTCGTAAGCCACGAGCACCTCGGCGGCATAAATACCCGCATACTTGGCGACCAGATGGTCGTTCCTAGGCACGCTCGTGACCCAGGGAGCCCCGGCGGCGAACTCGTGCGTGAGGACCAGTTGATGCGTCGTGAAGCGCAGGGTCTCGGCGCCACCGAGTGCCGCCATCACCGCGATGAACTTCTTGTCAATGACAGGTCGGCGTACCGGCTGCGGCGCGGGAGCGTCCGGCAGCGAAACCAACGCGACGGCGGACATCGAGCCGTTCGCGGACACAACTTGGTTGAGTTCTCCGCGCGGGTCATTGCTCTCGTGGCCTGACATTCGAGTTTCGTCTCGTATAACGTCCACTTTTCGCACGTCAACTTCGCCGGGGGTTTTCGAAAGTGTGGCCGAGGACGACGGATCCTGCCCCAGTACCGGAGCAACCATCAGGAGCGTGAGAGCCAGCAAGCGCGGAGTTTTCAAGTATGTCCCTCTTTTTTGGCGTTTTGTCGTAGAGCCGGATATAGGAGGAGGCGCGGGCGGTTATCCGACTGTTGTCGGGACTTACTGTGCAACCTCTGCGCCACGGCAAGGCCAATTTGGGAAGTTCATTTTTAAAGAGCTAGCGTTGCTTTCCCGTACTGGGACGGAGCTTTGCGCAGTCTATGTGCAGCGGTTTTGACCGTTTGGGTTTTTATTTTTCCGTTCTTTTCAGTGGAACCGTAGGGGCGATATGCATCGCGAGCTGCGAATCGACGCAGGGAATCCGCAGTTCAAACGTCACGACGGCTCTGCCCAGCCAAAGATCGCGCGACAACTTATTGACCTGACAAATTTTGCTAACCCTTGTCCTCCCAGCATCTTTTGCGGGAAAATCAACATCATACGAATTGTTGTTCTCGCCAGGAGACTCAACTTGAAGCTCTGCTGCTCTCGACCCGCGCGCCGGGCGACCGTTCTATCGGCTGCTCTTTCTCTTGGCTTCTTTTTTTGTCTGGCCGCAAGCCGGCCAGCGCTCGCCGCCGAGAAAACTCGCCTGCGGGTGGATGACTACCAGATCGACGTTGAATTGCTGCCGCAGAGCCATAAGCTCACTGGTCATGCTGTCGTCAAAGTCACGGCGCTCGACGACCTTAACGTCGCTACGTTTCAACTGAACAACGACCTGCGCATTACCAAACTCACCGATGCCGCGAACAAGCCGCTCACTCCCGAGCGCAATACCCAGGATTCAACCGTACGTTTCGCTCTCAACAGCGGTATCGCAAAGAGTGCGAGCACCACCTTTGCCTTTGATTATGAGGGGACGCTTGAAAGCGCCGACGACAGCCCGGTTCAGGGATTGAAACTCGCCTACGTCGGGCCGGAAACCAGCTACCTGTTTTATTCGGGGCTGTGGTTTCCGGTCGCGGGATATGGCGTCAACCGCTTCACTGCGACCATCAGCGTGACCGTCCCGGCGCACATGACCGTGATCGGCAGCGGCAAGGAACCCTCCGCCTCGGTGGCAGCGAAGAAGGCTACCGGCGATTTGGCCGAGTCGAAAACCTTCACCTTTAAGTGGGATAAGCCGAGCTTCCCCGGCACGATCATTGCCGGCACTTTCCAGGAATTCAAGAGCGATGAAGCGGGCATCGACCTGCACGTCTATTTCAAGCCAGACAAAAAGGACTTGGAGTCGGATTACGCGGCAACGGCGGTCAAAGAGTTCACCTACTTCATCACGCAGTATGGGCTGGCTCCGTCCTCAACTCTGAAAATCGTCGAACTTCCGGATGACACGGTGCCGTCAGCGTGGGCGCCGGAAATGGCCATGCTGGCAAGTCGCGCCGTCACCGAGAAGGTCAATTACCGTCTGCTGGCCGATACCATTGCACATCAGTGGTGGGGGGCTTCGGTCAGTCCGAAAACGAAAGACGACTGGTGGATCACAGACGGGTTCGCGCGCTACTCCGAAGCGCGCTATGTCGAAAGCGCCGCCGGTGCCGGCGGCCTGGAAGAAATGGTAAAAGACATGTCGGTCGGCGCGCTCGCCTACGACAGCGTTCCTCTTTCGAGCGCTGACAAACTGGACTATTTTTCTCCCGAATTTCAATCCCTGGTAACCGACAAGGGAGCGATGATCCTGCACATGCTGCGCTGGGTGGTCGGCGAAAAGAATTATCTGACCATCATGCGCGACTTCGCGACCAAGTATGCGGGCAAATCCGCCACCACTGACGAGTTTCGCGAACTCAGCGAAAAAGTATACGGCGAAAGACTTACCTGGTTCTATTCGCAGTGGATGGATTCGACCAGCGCTCCCGAGTTCAAGGCCAAATACACCTGTTACCGGCTCGGCAACAACAAAGGCTTCCGCATTGTCGGCGCCATCACTCAGGACCTTGATTTGTTCCGCATGCCGGTCGATCTGAAAATCGACACTGACGGCCGCACCGAAGACAAGCGCATCGACGTGGTGGGTACCGATTCTCCGTTCTCGGTGGAAACCTTTGGCCGCCCGCGGCGTATCTCCATCGATCCTGAGAACCGCGTATTGACGAACTCCAAAGACATCAAGCTGCGGTCGTCAATTCTGCGCGGACAGGGGCTAACCCAGCAAGGCGACCTGGCCGGAGCGCTACTCGAGTTCAGCAAAGCACTGGAAGTCAACAAGAACAGTTCGCTCGCGCACTATAGGATTGCCGAAGTATTTTTCCTGCAAAGGAATTATCAGGCGTCGGCCAATGCCTACCGTGAGTCTCTCAATGGCGACGGCGAACCGCGCTGGACCGAGGTTTGGAGCCATCTGCAACTGGGCAAGATTTTCGACATTACCGGCCAGCGCGAGCGCGCCATCAATGAATACCGCCAGGCCATCCAGACGAACGACAATACTCAAGGCGCGATCGACGAGTCCCGCCGCTACATGCAGAAACCCTACGAACGGGAAAGAGACCGAGAAGGAAGCTAGGAGCTTCTCCAAACGTCCAAAAAGTGGGCCCGTACCACCAGGCGATGGCGGTACGGGCCAGGAGGGAACGACTCAGAATATAGGGCAGTTCCCGGATAATGTCAAGTAAGTTTATCGACTTTATTTTTACGAGTGACAATCCCCTCATTTTCCGATTTCTGGACCGCTGGTAGCTGATAGCGGTCGATTTTGCCCAGGACCGCGCGCAGCCAGCCCGTCGGCAATCAGGCTTTAGCCCCGGCAAATCCCTTGCGGCGCTGCTCGCTATACCGATGCAAGGCATCCTCAATGATCGGAAACGCTGCGTTTGCGGGCTCGATCTCGTCGACCTCGACTGACTTGCCCTCCAGTTGTTTGTAGTCCTGAAAAAAGCGGCGCAGCATGATCAAGCGGTGCGGAGGCATTTCTGCAGCTTCGCGGTAAGCGTTGAATTCCGGATCTTCGGTGGCGATGGCAATGATCTTGTGATCTTTCTTGCCCGAATCGATCATCGTCATCAGGCCAATGGCACGCGCGTGGATGATGGTCAGCGGTACGACTGGCTCCTGGCATAGCACCAGCACATCGATGGGATCGTCATCTTCGGCCAGCGTCTGCGGAATGAAACCATAATTCGCCGGATAATAAACCGCCGAGTACAAAATACGATCGAGTTTGATCAGCCCGCTGGTCTTGTCGAGTTCATATTTCACGCTCGAACCGGTGGGGATCTCGATTACGGCGTCGAATTCTTTCGGGACGTTTTCACCGGGACTTAGGTCATGCCATGGGTGCATCAATTCCTCCGAAGGATCGTTAG
>DATEBK010000238.1:0-24433 GCA_035287825.1 Terriglobales bacterium | reverse complement strand
AAAGAAGTTTGCCCCAGCCGACATGCTGGCATTGCAGATGGACGTGAAGTCCACCTACGACCGCTTCTGCGCTGACAAGTTTGTCTACGCGATCGATCACGCCACCAATGCTTCGGACCGCGCCAAGCGTGCGGCAGAAATCCTGCGCGACTGGGACGGCCGCATGTCGGCCGACTCGCCAGCACCAACCATTGAAACCAAGGCGCGTCAGGAACTGATGCGCCTGCTGCTCGAACCGAAGCTGGGCGCGCCGGGCATAGGGCCAGACCGTGGTCTTCTGACTTGGAAGAGCTATCGCTGGTCAATGTCATCCGTGTGGCTGGAAAATGTGCTCACCAAGCAGCCGGCACGCTGGCTGCCGTCTGGATTTTCAGACTACGGAGCCCTGCTGACGGCCGCAGTCGAGAATGTCGTGAAGCAGGAAGGCTTGTACGCGAACAATGGAGATCCGGTCGGCTACCATTCTCCTGCGGACCTCAATCAGTGGAAGTGGGGAAAAGACTATCCCGTGGAAATCGATCATCTCGTGCTCAGCCAGCTTCCGTTAATCGGGCGATTCACCGGGCCCGGGTTGCACCCGCTGAGCGGAAACAATTACACCGTAAAGGCCGTGGGCCGCGGCTTTGGCCCCTCCGAACGGCTGACCTTGAACTTCGCAAACTTTGACGAGAGCACGCTGAATCTGGTGACCGGCGAGAGCGGAATATTCCTCAGTCCGTATTACCTGGATCAATGGAAGGCGTGGTACGAAGGCTCAACCTTCGCATTTCCTTTCTCGCAAAATGCCGTCGAGCACCATCGAGCCCACGAGATAACTCTGGAACCGAAGTAGTCGTTTCCCGAGACCAAACTGAATGAGGATTTGCCCGACACCCAGGACCTAAGACCTGAGACCCGACACCCGCCTAGAAATCCACCGACTTAATGTCAACGAATTGCCCAACAAGGTTATTGATCTGACCGGGATTATTCGGATCGTTTGGGTTGTACTCCAAAGCATCAATCAGGTCGCTATAGATAAGTAGTGATCCACCCTGCACTACATACACGACGACTCGCGTAGCGATGGGCTGGAATCCAGTGACGTCCCCATTCTCGGGAGGGATTACAACCCCACCCGCCGCAACCGTCCCCACCGCGGTGCTCAGCGTGTTGTAAATGGAAAGACAACCGCGGACCTCCGCTCCCACCGGTGGTGGAACCGGCGGAACAACTTCCGTGCAGGTGCGCGCGCCGATGTAGAGCTGCCCGTTCGCGCCCATGGCAATGCGGTTATGATATCCGTCGGTAATGATGATCGGAGTCGTGTTCGTCACGGTCATGCTGTTGAGGTCGAAGATGGTCAGCAATCCGCAAGTCGTGGCCTGCGTGACTTCTCCAGTACACGGCGAAGCGGGAACCGGCGTTCCCGCCAGATACATGGTCGAATTGTTGACCAGCGCAATACTGGCCGCCGGTACCGGAACCGCAACACCCGGAGTCGGCGGCGAGGTGGTCATATCGACGGGTTGAATACTGGCTTGGGTTCCTCCGCACTCAGCGCCGCAGTTCACAACGAAGGCGGTGGTATCGCCGCTGCTGAAGAATGCCGAAACCGGACTATCGAAGCAGCAGATGTAGGTCACCGCATTCCCCACACCAATCAGCGTCGGCGTGATTACAGCTACCGAATCGGAGTTGTCACTGAAGCCGAACAGAAAGTTGCCGCTGTTGCTGATGGAAAGATAGTGGACCGCGGGAACTGCAACCTGTCCCGTAAAGGTGCCCGAACTCGTCGAGACGACCTCGACCAACCCTGGAGGTTGCCCAACCACCGGCGCCGTCGGAATGGCTAGATAAACAGTGGAACTGTCGGGAGAAACCAGGAAGCTCTCCGTCATCCCCGGCATGGTCAAGTGAGAGGGAGCCTGTTCGCTGGCGTTATTGATGAAGGTGAGCACATTGTCCGAGTCTTGTTCACCATTGCCGCTGAAGACCAGGGTTTGGGCGCGGCTGGGCGTGACCACCATCATCCCAGGATTATTGCCGGCGGGAATTGCCGGTCCGCTCGCCCGTATGTCAGATTCGGCGTTCAGGATATCCACGCCCGCCGACAGAGTTCCGGCGGAAACGCTATTCGAAATGAAAGCGCGAT
This sequence comes from Terriglobales bacterium, assembly GCA_035287825.1. Taxonomy (GTDB): domain Bacteria; phylum Acidobacteriota; class Terriglobia; order Terriglobales; family Acidobacteriaceae; genus Acidiflorens. Next base: position 22,299 of record DATEBK010000238.1, on the reverse strand, counting down.
TGGTGATGCCCGTCGTTCCGGTGCTGGGGGCCTGACTACCGCCGCAACCCAACTCCGCCAGACATACGCACAGCAGTGCCGCCAAAAGAATCACGACTCGTTTCAAATCTTGGACTCCAAACCTTAGACAGGATAGTCACTTGGATGCAAGAAGAAGGATTATAGCAAAAGGAAGAGTTACCAGTTTCAAGGTTGGATGGGCGCAAAATCTCAACCTCCACCCGAACAACCGTCGGTTGAAGCCTTAAGGCTCCGAACCTTTCTATCTCGCGGCAGGGATGCACAGAGATCGCTGCTTCTTGTATTCTCAAAGAGATGGCGCAAAACTTCATCGAACGTCTGAAGCAGTCGCCCGTGCTCTGCGATGGAGCCATGGGGACGCTTCTCTATGCCAGGGGTATTTTCATCAACCGCTGCTACGACGAGCTGAACTTGTCGCAGCCGGAACTCATCCGCGCCGTCCACCACGACTATCTGCAAGCTGGCGCTGAGATCATCGAAACCAATACTTTCGGTGCGAACAGCTTCCGTCTGGCTCGCCACAGTCTGGCCGATCGTGTCCGCGATATCAATTTGGCCGGCGCCAGCGTGGCGCACGAGGCGGCTAAAAGCTTCGACGTTTGGGTCGCGGGATCGGTCGGTCCCTTGGGCGTTCGCATCGAGCCACTCGGCAAGACCGCATTTGAGGAAGCGCGGGCGGCATTCCGCCAGCAAATCGAGGCCTTGGTCGAAGGAGGCGTTGATTTGCTGATGCTCGAAACCTTCGGCTACGTCGAAGAATTGCATCAGGCCGTCCTCGCCTGTCGTGACGTAAACGCTAAGATTCCTATCATCGCGCAGGTCACCATCGACGAGGACGGTAACTGCCTCGATGGTTCCGACCCGGAAGCCTTTGCGGCCCGGCTAACGGAATGGAATGTCGACGTCCTCGGCATTAACTGCAGCGTGGGACCAGTCGCGATGCTCGATGCCATCGAACGCGTTCGTGCGGTGACTTCACTACCGCTCTCCGCGCAGCCGAACGCCGGTATGCCGCGTTCCGTCGAAGGCCGTAACATTTATCTCTGCTCGCCGGAATACATGGCGAGCTACACGCGAAAATTCGTGGCCGCCGGCGTCCAACTGATTGGCGGATGCTGCGGGACAACCCCCGATCATATCCGCGCCATGAAGGCCGCTCTGCGCGTGCGTGAGGCCCGCGGCAAGACTGCGATCACCGAGGCCATTCATTCCGGATCGGCCCCACTGGAACCGGCCATCGTTCCCATGGCGGACCGCTCGCGCCTTGGCGCGAAGCTCGCGTCCGGTGAGTTTGTCACCATGGTCGAGATCGTCCCCCCTAAGGGCATCGACATCCGAAAAGAGATCGAAGGCGCGAAGTTCGTTAAATCGGTCGGCGTAGATGCCGTCAACATCCCTGACAGTCCTCGCGCTTCGGCGCGCATGAGCAATCAGGCCTTGTCTCTGCTCATGCAGCAGGCCGTCGGCATCGAAGCCATTCTGCATTACACCTGTCGTGACAGAAACGTACTGTGCATTCAGTCCGATCTGCTCGGCGCGGCGGCCATCGGGATCCGCAATCTGATCTGCATCACCGGCGACCCGCCCAAGATGGGGAATTATCCCGACGCGACGGCAGTCTTCGACGTGGATGCCATCGGCCTGGTCAACATTGTCCACAACCTGAACCGAGGTCTTGATCTTGGCGGCAACCCGATCGGCTCCGGGACCGGCTTTGTCATCGGAGTGGGCGCAAATCCTGGCCTGCCCAACCTCGATGAAGAGATCAAGCGCTTCGAATACAAAGTGGAGGCTGGCGCGGAATATGCCGTGACTCAGCCGGTATTCGATCTCAGCCTGCTGGAGAATTTTCTGAAGCGCATTGAGCACTGCCGCATTCCGGTGGTCGCCGGAATCTGGCCCCTGGTCAGCGCCCGCAACGCCGAGTTCATGAAAAACGAACTGCGCGTTTCTGTCCCCGACGAGATCCTCAACCGTATGACGCGAGCCGCATCTCCGGAAGCCGCCCGCGAGGAAGGAATCGCTATCGCCCGCGAAATGCTGGCCGCGGTGCGTGATCGCGTGCAGGGTGCGCAGATCAGCGCTCCACAAGGTCGCTACACTTCTGCCGTCGACGTTCTCGAGGCCCTCGGCTCCGGACGTCCCGCCTCTGTCTAGTTTTGAGAAACGGGTGCCCGAAAGATTTACAACATTAGACAATTTCGGTGAGCATTCTCGACCACAAACGGCGTTACAATAATCTCAGGAGCAAGTCGATTGGTGAAGTTTGAAGATTGCCTCGAGCGTCTCGAGAAAATTGTGCAGGAACTGGAAAAGGGTGAGGTTCCTCTGGAACAATCTCTGACGCTCTTTGAAGAGGGCATGCAACTTTCCGCCAACTGTAGAAAACAACTGGAGGACGCGGAAGGAAAAGTAGAGATTCTGTTAAAACAGAACGGCAAACTGCAAACTGAACCGTTCGAGCCCCCGGCCGAGAAAGCGCTGCGCAAGTAAAACAACGAAGACGCAGCCGTCGCAACACTCGGATCGGAAATGACAACGCCTGTGCTGGCAATTTGCTGTCGCAGCCGAGGCCGCCGCGAAACTGCAGCGAGTCAGGGGGAATTATGGAGTCACTTTCGGTAGTTCTGTATCAGCACGACCCTCAAACCGGTCAGACTCTCGTAGCCACTCTTTGCCGCCACTTTAACTCCGTTTGTTGGACCCAGTCCTACCAGGAGGTTCGCTCCTCGATCGCGCGGAACCGCGCCGACGCGCTGGTGCTTGATTTGGAAACATCGGGACCCGACGAAGTCGAGCGTCTGCACCGTGAGTTCCCCGCCCTTTGCATTGTGGGTACGCACCGCCTCGCGGATGACAAACTCTGGGCCGAAGCTATGAGCCTGGGCGCCTCCGACATTTGTGAGCCCCGCGGTCTGGAAGTGGTTCGCTCGCTGCAAAACGGAATGGCCCACCGCGCCGCCGCATGAGGACCCCAGGTCTTGGGTCTTAGGAAAACCGAAGCAACCAGGATTTTCTAAGACCTTAAGACCTGACACCTAAGACCTGCCCCACCCACCTGCCCGCCTTGTTATACTGCGATGCCATGCTGAAAAAAGTCTTGGAGCAGGGGCGTGAAACTGCGGACATCGCTCTCGAGGAGCTTCTGCCGCCCGCTTCCCAACATCCCACCTCGATTCATCAGGCCATGCGCCACAGTGTCTTCGCCGGAGGCAAGCGTCTCCGTCCGATCCTCTGCATGGAATCGGGGCGCATGATTGCCGCAAAATCCCATACCAAGCCATCCGCAGGATCACCGCCTCCCGGCATCGAGCAAGTCGGGGCGGCTCTCGAAATGCTGCACACCTATTCGCTGATCCACGACGATTTGCCGGCTCTCGACAACGACGACCTGCGCCGCGGCCGCCCTACCAGCCACAAGGTCTTCGGAGAAGCCATCGCCATCCTCGCCGGAGACGCGCTGCAGACCCAGGCCTACGAAGTGCTGGCCCAACTGATTTGTTCCGCCGAAGCTCGCGTTGCCATCATCCGCGAAATCGCACACGCCACCGGCACCATCGACGGCATGATCGGAGGCCAGGTCGTCGACCTCGAAGCCGAACACCAAAAGCCCGACCTCGCCACCCTTGAATACATTCACCGCTCCAAGACCGCCGCGCTCATCACGGCCAGCGTCGTCAGTGGGGGAATCTTCGCCGGTGCAACGAGTCCTGAGATCGCCCACCTGCGCACTTATGGCGAGTCGATCGGCTTGGCCTTCCAGATCGTGGACGATGTACTCGACGTGACCCAAACTTCCGAGCAACTGGGCAAAACCGCTGGCAAAGACACCGCTGCGGAAAAAACAACCTACCCCGCGCTATTCGGGATCGAACAGTCGCTTCGCCAAGCCGATGCCCTGGTCGAAAAAGCATGCGCCGAACTAAACGAATACGGCCCCGCAGCGTCTACTCTCAAGGATCTCGCTCACTACCTCGTCGAGCGCAAGAAATGACTGCGTGAAGTTTGCCGAAATCAAGTCTGCCGACAAAGCTCGTTTCCCGTCAGCGCCTTTCGTTGTTTTCATCGTTGTTCTCATCGTTCCGGGAATTGCCGCTTTCCTCTCGTCCCTTTTCCTCTCCTCCCTCGCCGCCGCTCAGACGACGACAACGCCTGCCTGGCATTATGATCTGCGTCCCGGCGATCACCTGATCTATGGTTACTCGTTTCATCGGCAGAGCCAAAGCAGCAAAAACAAAGACAGGGATGAAGAGAAGTTTCAAACCGAGGCCCGTTTTCGCACTCACGTACTGGTCACCGCGGAGAACTCCGGAAGCATCGCCCTTGGCTTTCAGCGCAATCGTGAATCCGCGGAATTGACTGAATACGTTTCCAAGGGCAAAGACCAACTTGCTCACGAGCGGCCTGATTTTCAGAAACGGATGCGGGCGCGACCAACGCATTTTTCCGAAGCCATGGAAGTATCCGCGATCGGGGACGCTCGCTATCCCTGGGAAATCGCGCGCGAAACCACCAGCCATCTCATTGGCACCGTGCACGAAGTAATGCCGCTTCCGCCGACACCCCCGGCCAGAGGAGAAATCTGGCACGGCAGTGCCGTGCTGGGGCTGGGTTTTCGCTGGGTCGACGACGAAGTCATCCATGGCAAGTCGTGTCATCACATCGAGGGCACATCTCCCACGGGAACCATCAAGCTGAGCTATTGGTGGTCGCCCGAGTCAGGCGTCATCGAGCAGCTCATCCTGGATGGGAGCTATTCGAATTACGACACCATCGTTCATGAGACCGCGCAAATGGAACTCGAATCGCGCACACGAGGCGAGTCGCTCGATGGCTGGCTCAAGTCACCGGACACGCAACAGGCCGCCCTCGAGTCGGTTCTGCTGAGTCCCGATGTTCCCATCTCCGCAGGGCAACTCACCCCACTTCTTTCGTCGGACGTTCCCTCGTCGGCTGTTCTCTCAAACGACGCGGCCAGGCATTCTCTCGCGCTGGCGATCGCGTCGCGGCGTGGCATTGATCTGCTTAGCATTGATCTGCTTGGCAATGATCTCCCGGCTGCCCTTCTGCGCAACCTGCAGCCAAGTTCAAGCACTCTTATCCAGTCCGAAATTCGACAGCTCACCGAGGCCCATAGCGGTTCTGAACGTCCATCGCCCACGGTTGACGAATGCCATCGCCCGTTGCCGCAGAGACCTCCACATCGAAAATCCGGGACCTCGTTCGAGGTTGTACCAGCCACAAAAGACAATCCAGAGATTCCCTACCTGCTTCGCGTTCCGCCTTCGTACCGCGCCTCCGGCGACCGACCCGCACCGCTGCTCGTCTATCTCAGTGGCGGCGCCGGTTATGCCATCGACGCCGTGAACTCCGCTGAAGACGTCGTCGCACAGACGGATTATCTCGTCCTCTATCCGCAAGCCGCCGGATACTGGTGGACCCCTGAGATCGCTCGCCGCTTCGACGCCGTTTTCAATGACGTTCTGGAGCGCTTCAACGTCGATCGCGATCGCATCTACATAACCGGTTTCAGCAACGGAGGCACTGGCGCGCTCTATTACGCCACGCTGTGGCCGCACCGTTTCGCAGCCGTCGTGACCCAGATGGGCGCGGGCCAGTGCAACGAGCAAGTCAAAGCCGGTCTCGCCAACGCCAGAAACCTTCCGCTGCTCCTGATCCACGGAGAGAATGACACCACCATCACTCCCGATTGCTCCACTACGACCCAGTCCGCGATGAACGACTTCCATCCAGCGACTGCGCCTGAACTGAAAATTCTGCCCAAACACGGCCACGACATCACCTTAGAATCCGATGAAGGACTAACTCTGCCTTTCTTCCAGAACAAAGTCCGCAATCCCTTTCCGCGCACGGTTGACCTGGTCGAAACCGATGCCCTCGCCACCCGCGCCTACTGGGTCGAAATACTGGACGGCAAGCCCTCCAAATCTGACATCGACGCACGGGTTAAGACCGACAACACCATCGAAATCCACAGCCACGACGTCAAACGCATTCGGCTCTACTTGCGTCCCGAATTGCTGCCCAAACCCGGCGACTTCCGCATTATCTGGAACGGCAAGAAGCTCTTCAGCGGTCCGCTGCGCGATCGCTGCTCGACGCCCTCTTCGTCAGCCTCCGCCGATCCCGAGCTCGATCTCGCCGATATTCGCGACTTGACGTTGCCCTAGCCGCCAGCCAAAGCACTTCCAGCCCTTGAATCTCCCCTCAGCCGGTTGTAGAGTTTTATTGCTCTCGCAATTCTCCCGCCTTCCCATTCCTCACCCGCATTTTGCGCGAAATGGTTGTAGTGTGTGTGCAACTAAAGGCGCTACTGGAGTGGGTGCCACAATATATGGTGTTTTATCACTTGACCCATCCCCGTATTCGCCGTTAGAGTTGGTTCAAAGTATGGATGGCGTTCCGGTTCAGGCAGACGTTCAAGGCACGGCATCCAATCATGTGAGCAGCGAGGAACCTGAAGAGTTAACAGCTGTCGGCTAATCAAAAGCTCTGATCCGCCGAAGTTAACCCCTGATTCCCGCGATTTGCAGCGCCCTCCAGCCAGCGCCAACCGGGTCCGCGGATGGCACGTATCCGCGTCTGTAACGAAGGAGTCACTTTGCTCAAACTCAAAAAGCTGCAAATCCTGGGATTCAAGTCGTTCTGCGATCGCACCGAACTGAAATTTCACGGCGAAGGCATCGCCGCCATCATCGGCCCCAACGGCTGCGGCAAGTCGAACATCGCCGACGCCATCTCCTGGGTACTCGGCGAGCAATCGGCCAAAACCCTGCGTGGCTCGCGCATGGAGGATGTAATCTTCGCTGGTACGCGCGACCGCAATCCGACCGGCATGGCCGAAGTGTCGCTGACCCTGATCGACCCCGAGATTTATGGCGGACCAGACACCAGTGCGCCCACCGAGATTGAGATTCTAGATGACTTGCCCGCCGGCGAAAACATAAGCGAAAACTGGGACGAAGCCGAGGTGCGTGCTCAGGCAGCCGCCGAAACTGAACGCGCCGTAGAAGAAGCTCAGCCGGGAAAAACCGAAGAACTGGCCGACGACGCTGCCGCCGAAACCGGACAGACTGGCGAATCGCCCGTAGCCGAAGCCGCCGTCGCGACCGTCCCGCAGGTAGTTCTGAAAATCCGCCGCCGCAAGTTCAATCAGCAAAACCATCACGCCGGAGAAATCTCCGTCACCCGCCGCCTGTTCCGCAGTGGCGATAGCGAATACCTCTTGAACGGAAAGCTCTGCCGCCTGCGCGACATTCAGGAACTCTTTATGGGCACCGGCCTCGGTCCGGAATCCTACGCGCTCATCGAGCAGGGACGCATCGGTCAGATCCTGAGCAGCCGTCCCACAGATCGCCGTGCCATCATCGAAGAAGCCGCCGGAATCACAAAATTCAAAACGAAAAAGCGCCTTGCCGAAGCGCGCCTCGAAGACGCCAAAACGAATCTGAACCGCGTCAACGACATCTTCGAAGAAGTCACACGGCAGATGAACTCGCTCAAACGCCAAGCCAGCAAAGCCGAGCGCTACGCCAAGTTGCGCGATGAAATGCGCGCTAAACTGCGCGTCGTCCTCGCCAGCAAGTTCACCCAGATGGACCAGGAAACCGTGGCGCTCGATTCACAAATTCTGCAACTGGGCGAGGAAATTCGCCTGCAAACCGAGAGCGTGCACGAATTGGAGCAAGACCACTCCGAGCGCATGCAGCGCGGATACGCGATCGAAACCGAAACCCGGCAGAATCGCGACCGGCTCAACCAGATTGCCATCGAGGGTGATCGCGGCAAAGCGCGTGTTCGCACCAATGAAGAGCGCTGCGCCGAACTAACCGCGCGCACCGCCTCCGCCGGCGCGGAACTTGCCCACGCCCAACAGCGCCTCACCGCGCTCGAGGAAGAGCGCAACAGTCACCAGCAGTTACTCGATTCGGCAGCAGCCGATCTTGCTGCCGCACAACAGGACCTCGCCGTAAGTCAGCACGAGATGACGTGCGCAGCGGCCAGCCTCGACGAACTTGAGCGAGGACAGGAGTCTCATCGTACTCACATTCTCGAAGCGGTGGGCAGTGCATCCAATCTGCGCAATCAACTCGCGCAATCGCAGGAGCGTCTGGCAGGCATCGGCCGTGAAGAGCAGCGTCTGCAGTCTGAGATTGCGACCGCGTCGTCGCAATCGGAAACTTTCGGCGGACAACGCGGCCAGATCACCCTGGAGTTCGAGAGCGTTTCACAGCGCGTCGATGGCTTGTCGGCAGAGATCGCGGGCCTGCGCGAGACCCTCGAGGCGAAGCGTTCTGCCGAAGGCGAAACCAAGAAACACCTCGATTCCATCCGCTCCGAATACGCGACCGCGCTCGGCAAAAGAGGTTCTCTCGAAGCCATCATCGCCGAGCACGGTTATTCCACCGAGTCGGTTCGTCGCCTGTTTCAATCCGGCGCCATGCAAGGCGGAAACACTCCCGCTGGCGTGCTCGCTGATTTCCTCGAAGTCGAACCGCGCTACGAGCGCGTGGTAGAAGACTTTCTTCGCGACGAACTGAACTATGTCGTGGTCAAGTCATGGGGCGCGGCTGACGAAGGTCTGCGCCTCCTGCGTTCCGATGTCGATGGACGCGCCACTTTCCTCGTCCATCCCGAAGACTCGCAGGCAAAATTCTCATTCGTCGCCGATGAGAGCCTTCATTACACTCCCCTCAACGACACCGTCCTTCCCCTCAAGAATTCGATTCGCGTGCTCAACGGATTCGGCAAATCGCTTGAAGTGATTCTGCCCAAACTGGGCAATGGCTACATCGTGCAGGATCCTGCAGTGGCCCGCGAACTGGCGCTGTCCAGTCCTGACGCATTCTTTCTCTCGCAAAGCGGAGAGTGTTTCCACAACGTGACTGTTACCGGCGGCAAGCAGCGCAGCGAAGGCCCGCTTTCGATGAAGCGCGAACTGCGCGATGTGCTGCGTCTGCTCGAAGAACTCGAACGAGCGCTGCGCGAAAAAGAAATTCTGGCGCTAACCCTGACCCGCGAGATCAAGGACTACACTTCCCTGCTCGATCGCCTCGAAGACGAAAAGCGCGAAGCCGAGAAGCAGGCGATGACTTCCGGGCATTTGCTGAAGCAACTGGAAAACGAAATGTCTCGGGTGCATGAGCGCATCGCGGTTAGCGAACGCGAAGTGCAACGGCTCGCGGCCGAACGCCAGCAGCAGGAAAGCCTGATCACTTCGTGGCAAGCCGAGCTTTCGGCCATCGAGGCGACGCGCAGCCAACTGGAAATCGAACTGGCCGCAGGCCACGACCGCCTCGCCACTCTGCGCAGCCAGCGCGACACCGCCGCTGAAAACACCTCGCAGCGAACTGCTAACGTAGCTACTTTGCTGGAGCGCCACCGCTCCGCAACCAGCCTGCTGCAGCGCGTCGAAACCCTTTTTGCCGAGATGCTGGAACGGACCGCAGCTTTGCAATCGCAAATGGAATCGGCCAGCGCCGAAATCGCTCAACGCGAGAGCGAGAATGTGATGCTCGCCGAACAGTTCCTGCAGTTCGAAGCCGAGCGCAATGCTGGAGAAGCTCGGGAAGGCTTGCTGCAACTCGAATCGGAGCAGGTGCGATCCCGCCTCGCCGAAATTGACGAGCTCCTGCGCACCACGCGCCAGCAGCTCGATCTCGCTCGTGACCGGCGCGGAGAACTCTCAGCCGCCGCAGCCAAGCTGCAATCCGATCTGCAACACCTCGCCGATACTTGCCTGAACGAACTCGGAATCGAGCGTCCGGTCCTGATGGCCGACACCGCAATTTTGCTCGTCACCGGCGACGAGCTTGCTGTCGAAGATCAGGCTCACCGCGAAATGCGCGCGCGGCTAGACGCCATGGGTCCCGTCAACATGATGGCGCTCGAAGAATACAAAGAAACCGCTGAGCGCCATGAGTTTCTCTCTACCCAGAGAAAGGACCTGCTCGACGCCATCGCCGATACCGCCGCCACCATCAAAGAAATCGATCAGGTCTCGCGGCAGAAATTCGAAGAAGCTTTCCACAAAATCAACGAGAACTTCCAGGTCACCTTCCGTACCCTGTTTGGCGGAGGTCAGGGCTTCATGCGCTTGACCGACATCGAAAACAGCGCGGAAAGCGGCATTGACGTGGTGGCGTCACCTCCGGGAAAGAAAATGCAGAATGTGCTTCTACTTTCCGGCGGCGAAAAGGCGCTCACCGCGCTCGCTCTGCTCGTTGGAATCTTCCAGTACACGCCCAGCCCATTCTGCATCCTCGACGAAGTTGACGCTCCGCTTGATGAGTCGAACATTGCGCGCTTCACCGAACTCGTGCGCGAAATGAGCGTGCAGACCCAGTTCATTCTGATCACGCACAGCAAGAAGACCATGAGCATCGCCCCCGTACTCTACGGCGTGACCATGCAGGAGCCCGGCGTATCGAAGCTGGTGTCGGTGCGGTTTGGGGCCGCGTAAACGGAAGGTCGGTCGACCCCCATGAAGAAACCGATGATGATGTGTACATCTGGTATATAATGTATACATTATGCCCGAATCTTCGGTTCTCACTCTTCGTCTGGATGCCAAACTGAAAAAACAGCTCGACCGTATATCGAAATCGATGAACCGCACCCGCTCGTTCGTCGCCGCTCAAGCAATCCAGGAATATGTCAGCGTGAATGAATGGCAGATCAATGAAATCAAGAAGGGTCTAGCCGAGGCTGACGCTGGCGACTTCGCCAGCGAGGAGGAAGTGCAGCGGGTGCTGAAGAAGTGGATCCGTCGTGCGCGTTGAGTGGCTACGAGCAGCGATCAATAATTTGGACGCCTTGGCGGAGTATATCTCGCGCGACAACCTAGCCGCCGCCGAAAGAACTGTTGCGGTCATTCGGAGTGCTGTAGAAGATCTCGAGCGGTTCCCATCTTCAGGCCGTCCCGGTCGGATCTCCGGCACTCGCGAATTAGTTGTCTCGGGAACGCCGTATATAGTTCCGTATCGCGTGCGCGGCGGTGTTGTGCAGTTGATCCGTGTCTTCCATGCCGCCCGCAAGTGGCCCAGCCATTTTTAAACCCATACGTCGATGACCGCGCCTGCCAAAAACAAGCTAAAACCTTATTGACAACCTTCATGCCGTGATGCTTTTTCCGTCGAGAAACCGGCTGCCCTTTTTTCCAGAGCCTTCCTCAGTTTTTCCACATCACTGCCTCGCTAAAACCCGCCACAGACAAGGGTTCTCCCGTACACTGGAACTGTCAACTCCTTTCCCTCCGGCCGCATGCAGTGTTGCTTGGGGCCAATGATGGAAAGCGTTGACAAATTCTTGGCGACAGCTAGAATACGCAAAGTTTTCTAGCCGGTGAAATCCACATGAGCCCCGAAATCCTAGACACCGTTTTATTGCGGACGGACTACCCCGAATTAGAGCTCCACGCCAGCGGCAAAGTCCGCGACGTGTACAACCTCGATCCCGATCACCTTCTCTTCGTGGCCACCGACCGTATTTCGGCCTTCGACTACGTTCTCGCGACCGGCATTCCACACAAGGGCCGCGTCCTGACCCAGATTTCTCTGTTCTGGTTCGATTTTCTCAAAGACATCGTCCCTAACCATTTCGTCACGGCCGATGTCAGCCGCTATCCTGCGGCGGTTCGCGCTCACGCCGAAGAACTCCGCGGACGCTCCATGATGGTCATGCGTGCCGACATGTTTCCCGTCGAGTGCGTTGCGCGCGGCTACCTTTCCGGTTCCGGCTGGAAGGAATACAAAGCAACCGGCAAAGTCTGCGGCATCACGCTGCCGGCGGGATTGAAAGAATCCGACCAACTTCCCGAGCCGATTTTCACTCCGGCAACCAAGGCGACCACCGGCCACGATATCAACATTTCATTCGAAGAAATGTGCACGCTGGTCGATCCCGAACTGAGCCAGCAGCTGCGCGACATCACGTTGCGTATCTATAAGAAGGCCGCAGACTATGCGCGCCAGCGCGGCATCATCATCGCCGACACCAAGTTTGAATTTGGGCAAACCGCCAAAGGCATCACCTTGGCGGATGAAGTGCTCACACCGGATTCCTCGCGCTTCTGGCCGGCCGATTCCTACCAACCGGGCAAGGCGCAGGATTCCTACGACAAGCAGTATGTTCGGGATTACCTCGAAGAAATTCGCTGGAACAAGCAACCGCCCGCGCCAGCCCTCCCCCATGAGGTTGCGCTGCGGACGAGCGATAAGTACCTCGGGGCTTACCAGCAATTAACGGGACGCAAATTGGAAATCTAGTTCGCCGACAAAGCATGGGCATTGCGGACTGGATCATCATCGGCTTTTTGGTGTTTTCCGTAATCGGGGCGGCCATTGAGGGCTTTTTCTTTGAGGCTTTCAAATTGGCTGGCTTGGCCATCGGATACCTGTTGGCCGCCTGGCAATATCAGCGCCTGGCGGACTGGTTCGCGCCCCATTTGAAATCGCCATGGCTGGGCGAGATTGCCGGCTTTCTGATTATTTTTTTCGCGGTCCTGCTCGTGGCCGGGATCGCCGGACGGATCGCTCGCTGGGCTATGAAGAAAGCCGGCCTGAGTTCGTTGGATCGTTTGCTGGGTGCGGTCCTCGGGCTTCTCCGCGGCGTTCTGGTGGTGGCGATTGTGCTCACCGCAGTGGCCGCTTTTGCACCGGCGGCAAAGTGGCTTGATGGCTCAGAGTTGGCTCCATATTTTCTGGTAGGTGGAAGGGCCGCAATTTGGCTCGCTCCTCCGGAGTTGCGGCATCGCTTCTATCAGGGCCTGGATTACATGCGGCAGACCCATGGCGCAACGGACAATGTTCCGAAGCTCCTGCCGCAGTCGAAGTAATTATTGATACGACCAGGAATTACGACGAAGGAAACATACGGAATCGAGGCGGCACGTGAAAGATCAATTGGAAGCTCTCATTCTTCAGATGTACAAAAGCAATATCCTTTATTCGGAAGCCGTTCGCGAATTCAAAAAGCGATTCATCATCACCGTGCTTGAAGAGAACCGTGGCAATCAATGCAAGGCAGCGCGACAACTGGGGATGCACCGCAACACTCTAAGCCGCACCATGCAGGAACTGAAGATCGATGTTCGTCCGCTGCGCGCCGGCGCCAAGCGCCCGCCTAGAAGCGCGCGCCCTCTGACTTTGGAAAGAAAGCAGGTCAGGTAGAAACACAGGTCTTAGGTCTCAGTTCTCAGAAAGTCGTGACTGAGCAACACATGCCAGGGCAAGAAAAAAGGCGCCCCATCGGGACGCCTTCCTTATTTATCGCCACATCTAGAGTTCGAGCGCTTTTTCTAAGACCTCGGACCTAAGACCTGACACCTAAGACCCGCGTCTGACTCGCTCCTAGTGCGCCGCTGGCTTGCGATGAACCGGCGCTTTCGGCGCCGCTTTCACCAGCAGAGTTCCATCGGTCATCGTCATGACAAACGGCTTTGCTACGTAAGATACCGGCGTTCCTCCAAACTGGAAGTCCGTATCTTCTTTCGGCATGCTCGCCTTCGGGATCACCCCAGTCATGGTCAAATCGATGTCGGCGCGCTTGGCATCGATATCGTCCTGGCTACCAGCCAAGTGCAGTCTGGTAGGCGAGTCGACGCTCTTGCCTTTGGCGTCGGTCGTCTTATCTGGAGGATCTATCGTGATGATATGGGCCTGCATCTGCAGCGGTTTTCCCTTTAGCGCGCTAAACACCTTCTCGGCGTCTTCGGGAGTGCCTTCGGAGAGCACCATCTGCCATTCCGCGAAGCTCATTTCTTCGACTTTCTTGCTCTTCACCAAAGCGGCCGCCTGCTCGGCCGGGGTCGGCGGCACGTACTTCGTAATCGCGAAATTGTCCGGAGGTTTGGTCGCAGTGGCGGCTAGCGCCAGCACATCATTCCATCCGTCCTCGGTCCCGTGATACTTTGCATACTTTTTCTTGCCGAAGTCGGCGATCTGGGCTTTGCCCGCGCCGGTCTGCAAGTTTGAGGCGCGAGCCACGTAGAAAAGTCCCTCCAGGTCGTTTTCGGCTGGTCCAGGCGCCAAGTCAGCCAGCGCCAGATAATACACTTCTGTCAGATTCGTCGGATCGCCGGCGACCGCGGCCCGCAGATGTGTCTGCGCGCTCGCATAATCCTTGGCGGAGTAAGCGCTCATCCCAACTGCGTTGTTGAAGATTCCCGTTGCGGTCGCTTTCAGCTTGTCCCAGTCCGCCGCTGGCATCTCAGCCGGCTTGGTTGCCGTTTGCAAACATTGCAATCCCTTGTCACCGTTCTGGCCCGCCTCGGTCAAACTCTGCTGCGCGGTCGCACCAGCCGCCGTCGTCTGCTTGATATACGTAATCACGGCCAACGCCTGAAGGTTGCAAGGGTTCACCAGCAACACTTTCTGCCCGGTCTCGATGGTCTTGGGAATGTTGTTCGTCTTTTGGTACGCGCCCATCAAAAGCTCCAGCGCGTCTTCCTTATAAGAACTGTTAGGAAACTGCGTCACAAAAGCTTCAAATCCACTGATCTTTGCCGCCGGGTCAGTCTGGTTCGCGGCGCCCATGTAGGCGTTGTACTCGGCCGGGTCTTTCATCTCTTTCTTCGGCGCAGGCGCTTGGGCTGGCGCCGCTTGGGCCGGGGCTGCGCCTTGCGGCACTGGCGCGGTGCCTTGTGGCACTGGCGCAGTGCCTTGTGGCACCGGCGCGGGAGCAGTTTGAGCGACGGCGGTAACCGCGGCTACCAGCAACATCGCGAGAACGATCTTCTTCATTCCTATGGCTCCTTAACTCTTCGGGGGAAGCGGGAGTTTTACTATCTTGCCTAGTGTCAATCAAGCCTGGCGTCGAGCTTGCACCATGGATCGGTCTTTCGCCACCAGTACTTTTACCAACCCACCGGCATTTCTGTTGCCATGTCGGCGGTCGCGGAAACCTTGGGCCGCCTCAAAAAGCAGGCTTAACATTATTCCGGTGTGCGGATTATAAGGATGTACTACCGCTAAGGCAAGCGGCTTGTACGCTTTGCGCCTCCTGCCGTCTTAGATGCGGAAAAAGCACAAAACTGTGGATTACACACAAAATTGTAGATTACGGACGGCAGATCGCAGACGATAGATTACAGGCAAATGACCCATCGTCTCAGATTCCCACAGCAGGTGCAGCAAGCAAGAGGTGATAGCCACTCCCCGGTTCCGTCTTGCCATAGCAGGGTCTCCACAAAATAGAATAGCGGGACTCAAGTAGTGGGACTCAATAGTGGGACTCAAAGGAGCCTGTTTTGCCGATGCCCTCTTCCAACCCGTCCTCGACCAGTCTGCCGCTGGCAAACCAAGTTGCGCTGGTCACAGGCGCCGGACGCGGCATCGGTCAAGCCGTCGCCCTCAAGCTCTCCGAACTTGGAGCCCACACTGTCCTCTGCGGTCGATCCCGACCAGCGCTCGAACAAACCAAGACCGCGATTCAGGCAAGCTGCCCAGCCTCGCCAGCAGCCTCAGTCATCGAGTGCGACGTTACCGAGCTCGCCTCCGTCGAGGCGCTGGCCAAGCTCATCGAGCGCGACTTCCAGCGCCTCGACATTCTGGTCAATAACGCCGGCATTGCCGGACCGCCGGGACCGTTGCATCAACTCGCACCCGACGACTGGGATCGCATCTTCAACACCAATCTGCGCGGCATTTACTACTGCATCCGCAGTCTGGCCCCGATCATGATCAAGACCCGCAACGGACACATCATCAATATCTCTTCGCTTGCCGGCAAGAACCCTTTGCCGAATGGCGCCGCATACGCTGCCTCGAAGTGGGGACTGAACGGATTAACCTACTCCGTCGCCGAAGAACTGCGTGCCTACAACATTCGCGTCTCCGTCATTTGTCCCGGATCGGTCCACACCGCCTTCAGCCCGCACATAGGAAAGAAATCCGACAAGATGCTGCAAGCCTCAGACGTCGCCCACGTCGTCGGAATGCTCGCCACCCAGGCGCCGCAATCATTCGCTAGCGAAATCCTGCTGCGTCCCACGCAGAAACCGTAACGAGGCTGCGGGCGCGAGAACGCAACGGAACCTGCTTCCAGAACCAACTGTTAGAATGGTTCCAGCATGGTTCGGCGAGGCCCTCTATGGCCGTGGTAGTGGACTTCGACGCCCGGAACAACGTCCTTCGCGCGACTCTCACCGGCAGCATGACCGGTGCCATCCTGTTGGATTTCTACTCCCAAACTACCGATTACATGGCGTCGCATCCGCCTTGTCGCGGCATTCTCGATTTCTCCGGTGTGACTGACTTCGAATTTTCGAGCGAGGCCATCAGGAAAATAGCCGCGTCCCCGCCCGCGTTCCCAAAGGGATACATGCGAATCCTGGTCATTCCCAAGGACTTCATTTTCGGAATGGCGCGCATGTTTCAGATGATCACGGAAAAGACTCGCCCTGAATTGCAGGTAGTTCGTACGCTGGAAGATGCGTACCTTCTGCTCAAAGTGGAAACGCCTGATTTTCGTCCGATCGCCTGAACCGTCAGTCTTTGAACAAGCTGTCAAACGCCGCGCGCGCGTCGTTCGGACGCTGACTGCCCTTGCTCGAGGTTTCTTTTTCCACCATCACTCGAATGGAGAAAAATTGGCAGTCGTTGCGTTTGTCTTTGGGAGAAATGCGGGCGGGAATCGGCTGATTGCATTCGAAGCGGCTGGACGGATCAAAGTGTTCGCACTGTTTGCAGGCGTGCAGGTCGAATCCGCATTTCGGGCATTGGCCGAGAGGATCGGAAAGTTTCTGCAGCAGAGCTCCGCATTCCGCGCAACGCGAAACCGTGCGCGTACCCGGCATGTTCAGCGGACGCGGCCCGAAGGTATTCTCTCTTTTCGGAGCCGATGGCTTCTCGAACTCTTTCTTGGCTCCCGCTCCCGAATCCTGGTATCCGCGTTGCCGGTACTTGCGATCGGACAAAAAGCGCCTCCTGCGAACGCTCATTGTCCGTCTTTGGCGCGGCGCGCACAAGGGTTTCTTTCGCGCATCTTGATCGCAACAGGCGGCAACCCCGCGGCGTCGGTTCTTCTCTAACAGTGGCGGTAACCGCATCGGGACGGTACGCAGTGAATTGTGTTTCACATTTCAGGGTGCTACCATCCGTAGAGAGCGAGTATCGAAAAGAATTGAAGGGGGCAGCTATGGCGGAACGTGACGGCAACGGCTTTTTGTGGTTTTTGGCGGGACTTGGCGTGGGGGCTGTGGTCGGCGTGCTCTATGCTCCGCGCTCGGGCGATGAGATGCGCGATGTAATTCGCTCCAAAGCGCAGGAAGGCAGCGAGAAAGCTCGCCAGCAAGCTCGCCGCGCCCGCGAACAGGCAGGCGAGTGGATGAACCGCGGCAACGATGTGCTCAACCAGCAGAAAGAGCGCTTCCGCTCCGCTTATGAAGCCGGCCGTCAGGCGTATTCCGAGACGACCGCCGCGGGAGCCGAACCGCCCAAGAATATCTAGCGGCGCGCGGTCAAGGCAAAAAGCGGTCGGAGCAAAAACAGGATCATCTATGGATGACAACCTCCTAAAACTTTTTATCGCGATAACGACGTTCGCCGTGTTGCTGCAGGCCGGAATTCTGCTCGGTCTCTTCCTTGCCGTCCGCAAGAGCACCGCGCGCATGGAAGCTCTGGCCGCCGAAGTAACGAGCAAGACCCTGCCTACCATTGAAGCTTTCCAGAGCACACTCACTGAGTTGCGTCCGAAGATCGACGTCATCAGCACCAATGCAGCGGAGTCGAGCAATCTGATTCGCAATCAACTCGCGCGCATTGATGCCACGCTCACCGACGCTCTTGACCGCACGCGCCTGCAAGTCATCCGCGCTGACGAACTCCTGAACCGCACCATGGATCGAGTAGAAGAGACCAGCGAAATCGTGCACAAAACCGTTGTCTCGCCCTTGCGTCAGGTCAACGGCCTTATGGCCGCAATCACCACTGGGGTCGAAGTTTTCCTGGGACAGAAAAGACGCCACCCCAAAAACGGCGCCGGCGTTCCGCACGACGAAATGTTTATCTAACACGGCGGGCGTGGGCCGCCGTCGTGAAGCTGTGCTGACCTTCTGGTGTAACTTCCTCGTCTACCCCTAGACAGCTCGCAATCCGTCGTCTATTCCTCGTCCCCGCCTTCGCCCCCACCCCGCACCCGTTCGCTGCGCGCGTCGGGCACATAGATCGAGTGAATGTTCTGTTCAGCCGCCAGTTTCTGGAAGCTCACAATATCCGCGTTGCGGACATCATTCCAGTGCGCCAGTAGTTCGTCGGTCTGCTTTTTCAGCTTCTCAAATTCCTCGTATTGCGATGCGGTCGGAGCCGCGTCAGCGAAGCCGGCGATTCCCAGAGAAAGATAAGCCAGCTTCGCGTCGATGCCCGGCGCATACGCGAGCGAGTCTTCGCTGGCGGTGATTTTGAAATTAATCAGCGGATCGCGGACCGCAATCAGTTTCCCGTCGAGCGCGTTCGCGCCATCGAATACCGCCTTGGTGGAGTCGCCAGGCACAAGACGTTTCTTCAGTCCCGCCAACTGTTCGCGCACGTCCTGAATCTGGTTCACCGCATCATAGACCCGATTGAGCTGCTCGCGGATGTCAAGCTCCAGCTTGAACTGTTTTTCCAGATCGCCCTGCGAAACGGTAACTCGCGGATCGATCTTGACTTCGAGCGGAGCCGTCAGGCTCTTGCCATCCGCCGTCAAACGCACCTGATAGTTTCCCGGCGCGGCCAGCGGCCCTTTCGCGCCGTCGTTGTACTCCCACAAGAAATAACCGGGAACGCGGTCCGCCTCGTCATAGCGGAGGTCCCACACAAAGCGATTCGACCCCACCTCTGGCTTGATCTCTTTCTCGGGCTTCTTGTCATCCGGATCGAGCGGTTCATCGAGCGCCTCGGCCTTGGTGCTCGAATATTCACGCACCACCTTTCCTGCCGAGTCGAGGATTTCAATTTTCACTTCCTGCTTCAGTTCCGCTTTCGGAGCGTGCCTCAGGTTGTAATAAATGACCGCGCCGTTGGGCGGATTCTTCCCCGCAAACCACAAATGCGAGGGCGATTCGGCCATATGGATTCGATACGCAGTCGCCGGCTGGTAAAGATGCACATCTTCCTGAGCGACAGAGTCGGCGAACTGTCGCAGCGGCGAGACATCGTCGAGAACCCAGAACGCACGCCCGTGCGTCGCCAGCACCAGATCGTCGTTCTTAATGATCAGGTCGTGCACGGGAACGATCGGCAAATTGATTTGCAACGACCGCCAATGTGATCCACCGTCAAACGAGACGAAAACGCCGCGCTCGGTCCCCGCATAGAGCAATCCTTTTTTCTTCGGGTCTTCGCGCACCGCGCGCACGAAACTCCCTTCCGGAATTCCGGTCGTAATCTTGCTCCAGTTCGCGCCGTAGTCCGTCGTCTTATAAATGTAAGGCGCGAGGTCGTCATTCTGATGGCGATCAACGGCAACGAACGCAGTACCCGCGTCGTGCGGCGACGCTTCAATCAGGCTGATACGGCTCCATTCCGGCAGGTCCTTGGGAGTAACGTTGCTCCAGTTCTTCCCTTCATCCCGCGTCACCTGAATTAACCCATCATCGGTGCCCGCCCAGATCAACCCTTTACTCACGGCCGATGGCGCAATGGAAAAAACAGTGTCGTAATATTCCGTGCCGGTATCGTCAATCGTCACCGCTCCGCCCGAAGGCTGCTGCTTCGATTTGTCGTTGCGAGTCAGGTCTCCGCTGATCGCTTCCCAGTGCACCCCGGCGTCGGTTGTTTTGAAAACGCGCTCGCCTCCGTAATAAATCGTGTTCGGGTCCTGCGGAGAAATCACGATGGGAGCGGTCCACTGAAAACGATGGTCCAGCGGAGCGGCGCCACGCGCATCTGAAAGTTCAGGCCACACCGCAATGCTCTGGACCTGGTTGGTGCGGCGGTCGAACCGCGTAATGTTGCCCTGATAATCGCCGGCGTACACAATGTTCGGATCGCGCGGATCAGGTGCAATGTATCCCGCTTCCCCGCCGCCAACCGCATACCAGTCATCCTCGTCGATCGCTCCATCATCGCTGCGGCTGGCAATGGCTACGCTCGAATTATCCTGCTGCGAGCCGTAGATGTAGTACGGTGTCCGCGTGTCGGTGACCACGTGGTAAAACTGCGCGGTCGGCTGGTTGTCTTCGCGCGTCCATGATTTCCCGCCGTCGAGGCTGACGGTAACGCCACCATCATCCGAGGCAATCATGCGCTTCGTGTTCTTCGGATCGATCCACAGCCCGTGATTATCGCCGTGCGGAACTTTCAGCTTGTTGAAGCTGCGGCCGCCATCGGTTGACTTGAAGAACTCCACATCGGCGACATACACCGTATTCGCATCCTGCGGATCGGCAATCACATGCATGTAATACCACGGGCGCTGCAAGAGTCCGTGACTGCCATTGACCAGGTCCCACGAGTCGCCGCCATCGTCGGAGCGGTAAAGTCCGCCATCTTTCGCTTCAATCAGCGCATAGACACGTTCGGAGTTTGCCGCCACGGCGATACCCACGCGCCCGTACGGCGGCTTCGGAAGCCCGTGCTCCTCCAGCTTTTTCCACGTCGCACCGGCATCGTTCGATCGATACAACCCGCTGCCCGGTCCGCCGCTGGAGAGCGTCCACGGCGTGCGTCGAGTTTCCCAGAGTGTCGCAAACAAAATGTTGGAATTCTGCGGATCGAATGCGACATCGACCGCGCCCGTATTTTCATCTTTGTAGAGAACTTTCTCCCACGTCTTGCCGCCGTCGAGCGAGCGAAAAACGCCGCGTTCCACATTCGCTCCATAAGGATGGCCAAGCGCAGCCACGAAAACGATATCGGGATTGCGTGGATTCACGATAACTTTGCCGATGGCACGCGAGTCTTTCAGACCTATGTTCTTCCACGATTTTCCCGCGTCCACCGATTTCCACACGCCGTCGCCTTGTGCGATGTTGCCGCGAAGACAGGCTTCGCCCGTGCCAACGTAAATCACATTTGGATCGGACACTGCCACCGCAATGCTGCCAATGGATGGCGATCCGTCGTGGTCAAAGATGGGAGACCAGGTGTTCGCGCCATCGGTCGACTTCCACACTCCACCGCCAGTCGCGCCAAAATAGTAAGTGCTGGGGTCGCCGGGGATTCCAGCCGCCGTCAGAGATCGTCCTCCGCGAAACGGGCCGACGAGACGGTAGCTCATACCTTTGAACAGTGGATCGCCCTCGTTCTTTTCGTCTTTGTCTTCCGTCGCCGACGCTACGGGCTCGGCAGGCGTGTTCTTTTGCCCGGCCTCCAGTTTGCGCGTCGGCTCCTTTTGCTGAGCGAAGCTCGTGAATGAAAGCAGAACGAGAACGACAAACAAGACAAAGCAGGCACGCGCTTTTTGCACCATGAATTTCACTGGCCCCGATAAAAGGATTTTGATCGCAGTCAATGTTAATGCCGGAAGCGCGAACGCACAAACTCAGACGGCTTGAACAGCGTACCCGCGTAGTCAACATGGCGAAGAACGAAACCTTGTTTCAATTGCGCCTCCGCCCCCTAGAATGTTTCAAACATTTCCTTAGCTTCTTGATTTGAAACAAAAGTTGGCAGAATGCATCGACAGTTCACATCCAACGACGTGATCGCCCTCACCGGAATCACCGCCCGCCAGCTGCAGTGGTGGGATGAACGCGGCATTGTGTCGCCGGACCGCGAAGGACGTCGCCGCATTTACACCTGGGAACAACTGGTCACCGTGTCGGTAATCTGCCAACTCCGCCGCCGCGGCTTTTCCCTGCAGCGCATGCGCAAGGTGATTTCGTTCTTGCATCGCGAATTTGGTACCAACCTGGCGGCTGCAGTTCGCGCGTCTTCGGAGTATCACCTGCTCAGCGATGGCACCCATCTTTATCTACGTACCTCCGCGCGGCAGGTTTTGGACCTGTTAAAAAACTCGCGCCAGCCGATGTTCGATATATGTCTGAGCGACGAAGTACGCCGTGTTCGAGCCGAGGTCGCTCAGGCAAAAACGCAGGCGCGCAAGAAGTCAGTAAGTTCGGTACGGCTCCGGTCGTTGCGGCGAAGCCGTACTGCGTAGAACCGCACTGGGGTAAGAGATGAGCGTCAACCAAGCGCAATCGGAAAGCGGGGAGGCATGATGATCGGCGAATTGAGCATTATCAACGAGTGGATTCCCGAGCAGATGGAACCCGGCACCGTGTTCGTACTGGAGAACGCCGGCGAGGTCGGAGAAAAGGAAGATCCCTATTGGGCC
>DATEBK010000237.1:0-4103 GCA_035287825.1 Terriglobales bacterium | reverse complement strand
GAGAGCTTTAGTGGCGACGATGTTGTATGACATGATTAGTGCCATGCATGTGCGCCGCTTATGGATGTCAGGGATCGTCCTCGCAGCAGTCATTGCAATCCTCCCATTCTCTTTTCACGCCGAGCGTCACCTGGAAACTGCGACCCGGGTCGAAGGGAGCCAAGCGGAAATTGTCCGGCAAGAATTGGCCGACCGTTTTCGGTCGCCGTTCGTGGACCAAGTGGTCCTGGTGATTCGGGGACTCCCGCCTGCGGATTCGACGGAGGGCGCGCAAGCATTAGAACCCATCGCGACAGCACTGAGAGAGCAACCAGGCGTTTCGGGAGTGGTGTCCTATCTCGACTCTCACGACTCCATCTTCCTCGGCCGGGGAGGGGGAACGTTTGTTCTGGTGGGACTCACGTCGACCGAGGGTCCCGTTGAGTTGCTTGTTCCGAAACTTCACCAGCTGGCAAGCTCGCTTGAAAATCAACTGCGTGGCCGTTATCCGTCGCTGAATATCGAACTCACCGGCGAGATCCCACTGAATTTCGATATTCGGAAAGCAAGCTCCGACGATGTGCAACGCGGTGAAAGTCTGGTGATCCCCGCGACCCTCGCACTTCTCCTGGTGGCTTTTGGAAGCCTGATCGCTTCCCTGATTCCATTGGCGGTTGGCCAGCTTGCCATCGCGACGACTATGGCGATCACGGGATTTCTGGCGCAGCGCTGGCACTTGTCAATTCTGGTTCAGAATCTGGCCACCATGCTGGGCTTGGGTCTGGGCATCGATTATGCGCTCCTCATGGTTAGCCGCTTCCGCGAAGCGATTTCCGCCGGGAACGACGGACCCGCGGCCGCGGTCATCGCGGCACGTCAGGCAGGTCGCACACTCTTGATTTCAGCCTCGACGGTAGCCATCGGATTTCTAGCCCTCTTGACGGTTCCGATCAGCGAAATCCGTTCCATTGGTATCGCGGGATTTCTGGTGGCGGGAATGAGTGTGTTGCTTACTAATACCATCGTTCCGACGGCGCTGGCGTGGCTCGGTCCGCGGATTGATATTGGCCGATTGCCCTTCACCCCCAAGCTGGATGCGAAGCGGGCTGAGCGCACTGGCATTCGCTGGCGGCAATGGGGCAAGATGATCGTCGCGCATCCCTGGCTTGCCCTCTTTGTGGCAGGCACTCCTTTGCTTCTGCTCGCCTGGCAGGTCCGACGATTGGATACCAGTCTTCCGCGAGGGGATTGGCTTCCAGCGGCGGCGGAGTCTGTCCAAGCTCTCCACACCCTGAGAGGAATGGATCGGGAAGGTGTGGTTGAGTCCTTGCGCCTTATTGTCGAGCTTCCAACCGACTCTATCGCGCAGACCGACGCTGGGTGGAATGTGCTCGACCGTCTCAGCAAGCGCCTCGCGAGCGACCCTCGTTCTGGCCGCGTGATTTCTATCACCACTATCGCGGAAGGCAACCGGTCTTCTTTACTGGACATCTCGCGCGAGACCCGTCGAACGTTCCTGAGTAGTGACGGACGAGCCGCGCTGATTGAACTGCTACCCGCGAGTTCGGTCTCCCTGCGCGAACAAGTCAAGTGGGTGCGGGAGCTCCGGAAAACGGGCGCGCTCACTCTCACCGGTGTGCCTGACGCAACCCTTCTGGTTGGCGGCATCCCGGCACTCAACGCCGATTACGAAACGATTATCAGAGACCGCTTTCCGTCAGTAATGGGACTGGTAGTCGGGGGGACCCTCCTTGCGCTACTCTGCGGGTTCCGATCTATCTTCGCGCCCCTGAAGGCCATCATACTCAACCTGCTCTCGGTTGCCGCGTCCTTCGGAGCACTGGTTTTGGTTTTCCAAAACGGGCACGGAAGCGGATTCCTGGGCGTTCCTGGAGGAACCGGTAGCGTGTTTCCTCTTGTTCCGATCGTGGCCTTTGCAATCGTTTTCGGATTAAGCATGGACTACGAGGTATTTCTGGTGGCACGTGTTCTCGAAGCTAGAAGGGGCGGATTAAGTGAAATGGATGCGATTCCGGAGGGTCTGGCTAGAACCGCAGGCTTGATCACGAGCGCCGCGGCGATCATGATCGTGGTATTTGCGGCATTCACGTTCGGAAGCTTCCTGGTGGTCAAGATGATCGGATTTACGTTGGCAGTCGCCGTGTTGATTGACGCCACACTCGTTCGTATTGTGATCGGCCCTGCGCTCCTTCGTCTTGCAGGTGATTGGAACTGGTGGCCTTGGGGATTGCCGAAGCAAGCAAGGCGCACTTGATGGCACGTCGCGAAACGAGTCGAGTGTTGCGGCGGCCCGATTTTTTGGAAAAGATCTGGATTGAGAACATCCTGAGTCCAACGAGCCACACCTTCTCGTGGTAAGGCTTAGCGTTGAGGTAGGTTTTAGCTTTCATTTACAGAATGACTTCTGGCCCAGAATAATTTCTCACGGGCCGGCCTTTAACGGGATGCGGACGCTCAAGACGTGGGCCGAGATCGCTTGCGTCATGCGCCGATCGGTATTGATCAAAGCTGAGCCGGTGGCTATCGATAGGTCGAGTCATCCTCCCGGGTGAAGAACCTTGTGCAGGCTCACATCGTCGCCATCGCCGTTCTTCAAACTGCCGAAGACAATCGTCGACACAATGGTTAATATTCCGAGAGCAATGAGAGCTTTATGGATTCCATGAATCATTTCGGTCGGATTGGAGTGTGTGCTGGGAACGAAAAACGCGGTGGCTAAACCCGCTACGGCCACTCCGAAACTGATTGACATCTGTTGTGCGGTGCTGGCGATGGAGCTGGCACTGCTGGCGTCTTTTTCCTCGATGTCAGCGTAGACGAGCGTATTCATGCTCGTATATTGCAACGAGGTGAATGCTCCATAAAGGAAAGCCTGCAATACGATGGCCCAAACCGGCGTTCGCAGACCGATCGTCGCAAACACCATCAGAAGAGCCCCTAAAATTAAAGTATTGGAGATGAGCACGCCACGATAGCCGATGCGGCTCAAGAGCCTCGGCATGATCGTTTTCATACTCATGGATGCGATTGCCTGGGGCATGATGAGCAGACCGGATTGAATGGGCGTGAAGCCCAAGCCTACCTGATAGAGCAACGGCAGAAGAAAGGGCACTCCGCCTATTCCGAGACGAGTGAAGAAGCTTCCACTTACGGCGGCGCGGAAGGTACGAATGCTGAATAGCCCCAGCTTCAGCAAAGGGAACGGAAGACTACTTGCGTGGATTCCGTACCCGGCAAGCAAGGCGATGGACAACGCCAAGAGCCCTGACATCTCCAGTGGACTCAGACTGTGTTCGCCGAATATCTCCAGCACGTAGGAAAGTAATGCGACCCCGGAACCGAAGAGAATGAGCCCGACAACATCGAGCGGAGGGGTTTGCTCCTCACGATAGTCCGGCAGATGGACATAAACGAGGATCAAACCTATGAGTCCGATTGGAATATTGACGAAAAAAATAACGCGCCAGTGAAGATAACCGACGATGAGACCTCCAGCGATGGGCCCGAGCATGGGCGCTACCAGGGCCGGAATAGAAACAAAGCTCATCGCGCGCAAAAGACCTGATTTGGCAAACGTTCGCACCAGCGTGAGTCGGCCCACGGGCACCATCATCGCGCCGCCACAACCTTGCAGGATGCGACAAGCAACCAGTAAATGGATGTCGCTTGATATTCCGCACAGAAAAGACCCAAGCGTGAATAGACCAATCGCAGATGCGAATACGCGACGGGTTCCGAACCGGTCTGCCATCCAGCCGCTGATTGGGATGAAGACCGCCAGGCTGAGCGTATAACTCGCCAGCACGGCCTTCATGCTGAGGGGAGCGACGTGAAGGGCTGAAGAGATGGCGGGAACGGCTGTGTTGAGAATCGTTGTATCCAACGACTCCATAAAAAAGGCGACTGCAACGAGCCACGGTAGGAGCCGTTTGGAGGCATGTGAAGGATCGGATGAATGTGGAGGAGCGAATAACGGGCCGGGTCGGTTCATATGTAGGAAACTGGTACAGGTTTCTCCACTCGAATATGTTAGCTGATGTATCCGGGTCTTGTTGCTCATGTACCGGTGCTCCGCCAGGAGCTGCGGTGTGCCTAGAAGCCAG
>DATEBK010000236.1:0-9252 GCA_035287825.1 Terriglobales bacterium | reverse complement strand
ATCTTCTGAAATGGATATTCCGAGGCCATGAGCAAGGTTCGGCCTTTGCCGGAGCCGATATCGATGAAGGTGAATTCATCAAACTGGATGGGGAGAGCAGACATCATCTCCTGAAACAAAGCGGGATCGGTGGGCTGGTAGGGCGAGTGAAAAGTGCCAAGCAGACGTTCACGCCAGCTCAGAGTTCCACTGGTAGTGTTGACGCGGTGCTCCCAATCGTACTCCATGTCGCCGTAGCGCTGACGGCGGCGTTCGGGCGTCGAGTCGCGGAGGAAGATCCAGAGATTTCGGAAGAGCAGAAATGTCGTGCTGGCGACGCCGCGTTCCTGGGTTTGGTCACGCCACCAGGTTCGAAAAAGGATCAGCATTTAGCAAGTAGCGCTTAGTCTAAGGACGCACCGATCCTTGAATGCTAAATGCTAATTGCTGAGTGCGCGTCTATTTCAAATCTGGTTGCGGTTCGTGTGGGGGTTGAGGCGGTTCGGCCCCGGGTGGAAGACCTTTGGTGATGAAGTAGAGCTTCTGCGGATCCTCGACTTGGATGCGGCCGTCGGGCATCAGGAGGTACGCGTGTCCTTTGGGATCGGCGGGCGTCCCACGGATGAAGCCGGCGTGCTCGATGTCGCCGAAACTAGAGGGTAAGCGTCCGGTCCGGGCGCGGTACTTTTCGATAACCTGCTCGAGGCGGGTGATGTCTTCGTCCACTTGCAGGGCTAAGAGATGTTCTACGGCGTTCTGACGGATGCGTGCGTCTTTGGTGCTCTGGTAGGTGGTGAACCACAACATGCGGGCAGTGTCGAATTCGCCGGCGTGCTGCGCCATTCGCGCCGCCAGGATGGGCATGAAATCGTTGGTGACGGGAAGCGCGGCCCCGCGCCTGAAGGCGTCGGCGGCTTTGGCGTAATCGTTGAGTTCGGTGTAGTAGATGAACCCGAGGTTGTAGTAAAGACGCCACTGGTCGGGATTGTGCGCGATTCCGTATTGGGTGAGCGCGAGCGCTGCGCCGGGAAGCCCCGCTCCATTGGGCGGCTTGGGAGCGAGAAAATTGGCCCCGAATTGGTAAGCCGGCAAGAGTTGGGGATCGAGTTCGGTGGTGACTTCGAGCAGCGGCGACAGCAGTCGGAAATCGCCAGAGTCGTTATGGTGCTGCTGCCCGAAATACTGGACGGCGCGCGTCCAGTAAATATCTGCCAGCAAACCGGTGTAACCGAGGCTCAACCGGCGCAACACTTTGGTAGAGCGAAAGTAGAGGGCTTGTTCCGATACAGAATTTGTGCGCTGGTGGTCAATCGCGTGAGTGGCGGCGACGGAGCCGAAGGCAGAGAGCAAGAGCACCGCTGTCGCTGCCAGAGTTACGCGCCGGGTTGGCGTCATTTTCATTTCAGATTCCGGCGTTGAAAGATGAGGACCGCTCCGGAAATGGCCATTGCCGAATACAGAAGCGTGTAGGCGGTGTTGTAGAGAATCAGGCGTCCGGGTATGGGGTCGCCATGTGCGACCTGGCTGATCACGTTCAACGCGGAAAAGTTCGGCACCGCGTAAGCGATGAGGGTGGCCAAAGCGCCGCCAAGGCCGGACGTTACTCGGGCAAAGCCGCGGAGGTCTTCCGAGAGATTTCCAATGACAAAGAGTGCGAAGGTGAAGATGGCGGACATCAGAGGTGTGGAAAAAGACGAGAAAAACAGCGCCAAAGCGCAGACGATGAAGAATTGCAGCACGATGAAATATAGGGCCGCCAGGACCCAGACATCCATCGGTTCGAACTTGTGGGCGACGTAGACGAGCGCGAGAAACACGCCGAGCGCCATGAAGAACGTATTGACCACCAGCGTTCCCGTGAGGCCGAAGAACTTACCTACGACGAACTCCCATCGGCGCACCGGTCGCGAAAGAACGGTGTAGAGAGTGCGCTTATCGATCTCTTTCGAGACGAGCCCGATTCCGATGAAGATGGCGATCACGACTCCGAACAGCGAGATGGCGGTGAGGCCGAGGTTAACGACGACCAGACGCTCGATGTCGATGGAGATTTCGCCGACCAGGATTGCGGCCCCGGAGAGCAAAAGTGCAAACGCTATCAGGTTGTAGAGAACGCGATCACGAACAGCCTCGCGAAAAGTGTTGAAGGCAATATAGCCGATGCGTGCACCGGTAACGTTGGAGTTCATACGCCGACTCCTTTCCGGCTGGCTTCTTGGCGAAGTTCTTTCTTAAAGCTTTCTTTGTTTGCGATTTCTTCGTTCTCCGCCGGCCGCAATTGTTGAATGTAATATTCCTCGAGCGAGCGGCGAACTGGCGTCAGCGAAATGAGCTTCAGTTGCTCACGCCGGAGCACGTCGAGAGCGGCTTCCTGCTGGGCTTCGGGCAACACGGAGTTGACCATGTTGCCGCCGCCGAATCGCGACTCGGCTCCCAGGGCCGTTAAGGCCGCGGGTACCTTTTTCGCGTTGGCGTAGAAAACAATTTCGACTTTACCCTGCGTCTCGGAAGTTAATTCCGCCACTTTGCCTACTCCGCGCAATTCGCCCTGGTGGATGACGGCCACGCGATCGCAAAGCGATTCCGCGTCAGACAAGATGTGCGTGGAAAAGAAAACCGTCTTGCCTTCCTGCCGCAATTGCTGAATGAGGTCACGCACTTCGCGGCGTCCCATGGGATCAAGGCCTGACATGGGTTCATCGAGAAATACGAGTTTGGGATCGTGCAGGATCGCCTGGGCCAGCCCTACGCGCTGCAACATTCCTTTCGAGAATTTGCGGAGTTGAATGCCGGCGGAATCGCTCAATCCGACGCGCGCCAGCATCTGCTCCACCCGCGCCGAGCGCTCTTTGGATGGAATTCCGGAAAGCTGTCCGTAGTAGTTGAGAAGTTCTCGGGCGGTCAGGTGGTCGTAGAAGTAAGGCTGCTCGGGCAGAAATCCGATCTGCGATTTGACGCGGGGATCGTCCATGTCCATGCCGAGAATCCGGGCTGTGCCCGCGGTCGGGAAGACCAGTCCCATGAGAAGCTTGAGGGTAGTGGTCTTGCCTGCGCCGTTGGGGCCGAGGAAGCCGAAGACCTCGCCTTCCTCAATGGTCAGGCGAAGCGGGCGCAGGGCGAGCTTCGGGCGCTTGCGCCAGAATCCGACAAGATAGCTTTTTTCCAAATCTAGAATTTCAATGGCAGCGATGGCCATGCGTGGATTACCGAGCCTCTAACTGTGACCTTGATTCGAATCTGGTTCTCGTCTTCATTCTTACCTTGGTTTTCATCCGATGAAGGAATTATAAGCAACTCTGACAGGTCCAGTGGGTGGTTGGCGGAGAGGATGGTTACGAAGGTAAAGGATTCTGAGGGTGCGAATCTCCGCGTGACATCAGCTATTGTTGCGGAGTGACGGACTCATTGCAGGTGGTGATCGCGGTCATGCTGACACGGACCACAGCATCTTCGAAAGAGCAGAAATAGCGCATGCCCGAATAGTTCCACAAAACGGGGCTGCCGATGATGTTGTAGCTTGCATTAGGCGTGCCGCTGACGTTGGAGAGCACGAAGTTATAGCCGCTGCGTTGGCCAGCGGCAAGCACCGTATCAATCAAGCAGGCGCTGGTTGAACTTGGCGGCGAGCAGCTGGTGCCACCTAAGGCCGTCAGACTGCCCGCGTAGCCTACGGTGGGGTACGCGGAGTTATACGAGATCTGCGCCGTGTTCACGGTACGTACGGAAGCCACGGCGGAAGATTCGTTGGCCGCGATGCGCGACCGGATAAAGCTGGGCACGGCAACCGCGGCAATGATCAGGATGATGGCTACAACGATCAGCAGCTCGATGAGCGAGAATCCTTTTATTTTTTGGGCGGTCGTGGGCATCGCATCTTTCGGACCGGGGGCGAGACTGTCCGGTCAACTGCCAGAGATACCATTGCACTTTGGTTGCCGGACGCGAGCGCAGAGAAGAGATTCTATGTCCTTGGGATTGAGGGCGATGCGGAGACCCGATCTTAGGGGCATAGGGTGGATACACGAACCGCGGCGGAAGTAACATTTTTTGGCATCTCTTGTCGGAGGCACACAACAGATTCGCGTATCCGGGGAGCCGGGAAAACTCCCACCAATAAAAAAGCAGAGGATTGCTCCTCTGCTTCTTTCTGGCTTGTACCCTCCCCCAGGCACATGGCCAAAACCTATTGCAACGGCGCAATGCTGGTAGTGCAGGCGCCGGAGCCGATTGCGGTGCTGCTGACGCGAATCACGGCGTCGGCGAACGAGCAGAAGTAGCGAACACCGGTCTGGTTCGGGGTCAACGGCGATGCAGCAAAATTGTAAGTCGAGTTGGGCGTTCCCGACGTGCCGGACAGCACGAATGTATATCCACTCTTAGTGCCGGACGCCAGGGTTTCGTCGATGTAGCAGGCTTGAGAGCTTCCTGGCGGGGCGCAACTGGTGCCGCTCAGCGCTGCAAGCGTGGTAGCAAAGCCGATGGTTGGGTAGGCGGAGTCATAGGAGATCTGCGCCGTATTCAAAGTCCGCAGGGAAGCTACGGCAGAAGACTCGTTGGCCGCGATGCGTGCCCGCAGCAGGTTGGGAATCGCGATAGCCGCGATAATCAGAATGATCGCTACTACAATCAACAGCTCAATCAGTGAAAAGCCTTTAGTTTTCTTCATTGGTTCCTGACCAACTCCGTCCTCTTCGGGGCCCGAGATAACTTCGACAGCTGCCAGACTATTTGCAGTTCATGAACCGTTCTGCGGGACATGCATGGGAGTAACTCAGGGTGCGCTGGAAGCGGCATTTTTCCTTAACAATTCGTTACGTCAATTCTGCGCCAGCAATATCCAGGTAACGGCCGGGGGAGATGAAAGATGACAATTCTTGGCGATCGGATGAAGTTCTGCCAAATTTTGTCAGTCGTTGAGAAATTGGCGTCGCGGGGAATTTAAGAGCTTTAAGCAAAAACAAAAAAGCAGAGGATTTCTCCTCTGCTCTTTTCCGGCTTGTACCCTCCCCCAGGTACTTTGCCAAAACTAAGCTTACTGCAGGGGCTGCTCGGTACCAGTGCAGGTTGCGCCCGCAGGGCTGACACGAATCACAGCGTCTGCGATGGAGCAGAAGTAGCGCACACCGGTCTGGTTCGGCGTCAACGGATTGGCGTTCGCCGAATAAGTCGATACCGGGGTGCCGGAAGCGTTGGCCACAACGAACGTATAACCGCTCTTGGTGCCGGAAGCCAGCGTGGTGTCGATCAAGCAAGCGCCCGTGGAGCTAGGCGGCGCGCAGCTGGTGCCAGACAAAGCCGACAGGGTACCCGAAAAGCCGACCGTCGGGTAGCTGGAGTTGTAAGAGATTTCAGCAGTGTTGATGGTCCGAAGCGATGCGACAGCGGACGACTCGTTCGCCGCAATACGTGCACGCAACAGGTTCGGGATAGCAATCGCAGCGATGATCAGAATGATCGCCACCACGATCAGCAGTTCGATCAGTGAGAAGCCCTTTTGTTTCCGCATTTAGTTTCCTCGTCTCCGTTTGACTGGTTTTGGTTGGATGACCAACTCGCAGGTACTATCGCACTCTTAGGGCCAGAGGCCCAAGTGACGTTAGTCAAATGCCCTTCTGGATGCAAACTCAGTGTTTTCAATGGCACGCTGGAGAATGGTCACTTCCTCAACTCGCTTTCGGTAGCTCCAGTATGACACTTTCAGAGCCTGAATTTGACAAATTTTGACAGGTAGCGGCGCGGGAGTGATTCACTCCAAATCGCTTGCCAGTCGCGGCAAGTGCCATTCTCGGAACGGTCGCGTTTGCATTTCTTGCAGATGAGGATAGCGGGCATTTGGAGTTGTCCTGGCTTGCGATGAGTGCCAGCGAGGCGATTGGTGTTGTCTTACCTTCCGGCGAGAAGCGAGTCGGCCGTTTTCTGCGCTTTGGAAAAGTCGGGAGAAAGGCGGGTGATGCGTTCGACGATGGCATTGGCTTGGTCAGTGTGTCCTTGCTGCTGCAAGGCACGCGCCAGCAGGAGGTAGCCGACATCGGTGGGTTGTACAGCCATGGCGTGGGAATACTGACGAACGGCCTCGGGCAGATCGCCGTCCTTTTGGGCAAGCAGGCCAAGTCCGACCATTGCTTCCGGGGCCTCGGCTGCATCGGGGGCCAATTGTAGCGCTGCTTCGAAACTCTGCTTTGCCTTTGCGGGTTCGTCGAGTTGGGTATAGGCCGATCCGAGATTGATGTAGGCCATGATGCGAACAGCGACAGCGGCGTCGTTGTTCAGCCTGGCAGCCCGAAGAACCACAATTTGATAATGGTCGATGGCTGCGGGCAGATTGCCGCGATCACGCTCGTAAAAGGCGAGATTCAGGTTAGCGGGGATATCGTCGGGATGGATGACCACGGCAGCGCCGTAGTGTATGGCGGCGTCCTCGCGCCTGCCCTGGCTGGACAGGAAGTCCCCAAGCATGTCTTCGGCCACGAAATTGTTGCGGGTGAGGGACAATGTCCGCAGCCAGAACGATTCAGTGTCGTGCCAATAGCCGACTTGGCGGTAAGTGAGGGTCCCGAGCAACAGCAGACAAGCGACAGAGGCGACGGCTAGCCATCGAATGGAGAAGCGGTGGGCTTCGACCCAATCCGCCACGAGCCACGTCACCATCAGAAACAAGCCAATGAATGGGATATACGCGTAACGATCGGCCATCGCTTGCGTGCCGACCTGCACCAATCCAATCATGGGCACGAGGCTGCCCAGGAACCAGAACCATCCGACGGCGAGATAGCGGCGGTCGCGAGCTGGCGGAGTGAGAACGGCTGCGGTGATCAGAATCAGTGCCAGCGCGGCCGCAGCCACTTGCCAGGCAGGATAGAGTTGCGTGGGATGCGGATACAACGCGACGAGGTGCGAAGGCCAGAAGGCTTTTTGCAGATAACCGACGTACGAGATCACGCAGGTTTCGACGCGCAAGAGCGCGCTGTACTGGGCAAGAGTCTTGACGGCGCCTCCGGCTCTTTGCGCCCTCATGGTCATGAACACGCTGGCGGCGGAGAGCAGCAGGAGCGGCAGTTTTTCGATGACGAGCCATCCGAGTGACACGCTTGGCGTGCGCTCGGGCCGAGCCTCCCGGCCCGCCACAACCTTGTTAGTGCCGGTTTGGTTAGTGCCAGCCGGCAAACCGATTCTCTGGAGCGGCCAGTAGTCCAGCAGCAATAGGAGGAATGGAAGCGTAACGATTTGTGGCTTGCTGAGTAACCCGAGCGCAAACAGACAAGCCACGGCGGAATATCGGCCCAGGTTTGATTGGGTCGAACCAGGCGTGCGTGCTTGCCATTTGAGGACATACCAGACATAGGCGTACAGCGCGAGCAGAAAAAACAACATGCTCAGCACATTCTTGCGCTCGGAAGCCCAAGCCACCGACTCGACGTTGATCGGGTGTAGGGCGAACAGCGCGGCGACCATCAGGCTGCGCCAGCGGTATCCGGTTGCGGTTTGCAGAAACAGAAAAAGAACGACGGCATTGGCTGCGTGCAGTACGACATTCGTGTAGTGATGTCCGGCAGGTTTCAGCCCGAAGAGTTCGCAGTCGAGAGCGTGGGATAGCCACGTGAGCGGATGCCAGTTCGCCTTGTCATAGGTGGTGAAAGCCCATTTCACCGTCGCCGACGTGAGACCGGCCTGCACCTGAGGATTGCCCGTGATGTAGCCATCGTCGTCGTAGTTAAGGAATCCGTTGGCGGTTATTGGGCTGTAAGAAACCAGCACGACTATGGTCAACAGCAGGCACAGCAGCAGGGTGCGCTGGCGGGCCGATTGAAACAGCTGGGTAGTCGCGGGTGCTCGCGCTTCCAGAGGTTGCGGCGCGGCAGCGGCAGAAGAAGCACTCATAGGTTCAACTCTGCTCAACCAAGCTTAGCGGTTGTGCGGGATCGGTTTCCTGGCCGACCGGCTCGTCTTGGAGTGTCTTTGTCAGTCGGTTGCCTGCCTCTGAGTACTGAGAGGCGTTTTGCAGGCGATAGATCAGCCAGCAGGAGACAGCGATGGTCGCGATCACCAGGGCCCAGGGTATAAGAGGTGAAATCCAAAAGAACGGAGTGGCGAAGCTGAGTAAGGCCATCCAGAGAAGACTGGCGAAAGTTCCAAACAAGAAGGCCACGCGGCGCGCCCCGTCTTTGAACGGCAAACGATACATGCATAGCGCCTGTACCATCAGCGCAAACGGGAAGGCGACGACCAAGTCTACGAAGTAATGTTCACCGATGCCCATGGTGGCGAAGATGGTAAAGAAAACGAAGGCGAAGGCTATGGCGCGAATCCATCGCGAGAGGCCTCTGGAGTTCCACCAGATCAGCAGCACCCAAGCCATGTGCAGCGAAGGAATGGCATTGCGCGCTCCTTTAACTGGCAAGGTTTGCAATACGAGATGCATCACTTGCTGAGTGGGCAAGGGATGCCACGGGAAATTTTGTCCGAAGATGTGGACGGGGCCAGTGGCCGGAACCATGTTGTAGAAAAGCACGCCGAGTGGTCCGGTGACGAGAAACGCCAGCATGACGGGGAAAGCATTCTTGCTTTTGCGACGAAGATGGGCAGCATACACCAGTGCGAGCGGCAGCGGCAAAGCTATATAAAAGACCAGCGCGGCGAAGCGAAACCATAGGTGCAGGCTGAAGATCTGTCCGATGAGAAAACTGATTTGCACGCGGAGACTGGAATCAAAAGAATAGAGATACAGATCGAATGTCTTGGGATGAAGCGCTTCGGTGAAATCGAGCAAGGTCGAAGCCATGTATTCCGAAGCCGCGAACAGGATGGCGGGAAGAAAAGCATAGAGCAATAGAGTGCGTTCCTGATTTCGCGCCCAGATGGTGCGCGCGCCAAGTACGGAGAGGCTGCCGAGGCCGAGGAATGAAAATGCCGCCATGAACTTTGGCGTGAAATCCAGAACGCGATAGTCAAGGCTGGCCAAGAGAACGCTGCCGAGAACCGCGGCCGCGAAGTTGATCGAGGAAGGTTGAAGGACGAGCAGGGTGATCAGCGCGCTGCCGAGCGCGAGGGCCATGAACGCATCGACCATGGCATCGCTGTAAAAACTGCGGCTCAGCGAAAGCGCCAAAACGGTCGCAAACAGCGTAACTGTGAGGACGGTTCGCACAAGTGTGGGACGATTCAGCATGTTCTAAGGAGCGCAGCCTGCTCCACCGCAGATTATCAGTGCCGGCGGCTATGCGCGAAGGCGAGCGAAGTCTAACGGGCACGAAGGTAATTGCGATCGCTCTCGCG
>DATEBK010000235.1:0-11131 GCA_035287825.1 Terriglobales bacterium | reverse complement strand
CGGATTGTTCTGGCAACTAACTTGAAGTCAATAAATCACGGAGCGCGAAGAATGCACGCGTTCTGATAAGGAGTAACCCATGGCAGACGATACGGAGAAAAAGGGTCAGCAGAGCGGTCAGTACGGGCAGGGCCAGCAAGGTGGCCAGTCCGGTCAATCGGGACAACACGGTCAGGGCCAGCAGAGTGGACAGCCCGGTCAGCAACAGCCGAAAAAGGGCGGTCAGGGCCAGGACAACATGGAAGACGAGAACCAGAACCGCGACCGTCAGCGCCGCGCTTCGTAGTTGGTCTTGTCAAATACTGTTTCACTTGCACGCCCCGGCCTTTTCGGCGGGGCTTTTTTTGTGCGAATTGCTCCGCTAGTGCAAATGCTTCAACTGCGATTGATCGACGCTGCTGTCGATCAACGCCCAACCCACGAGGCCGTTCATTCAGTTCGCTCTCTCAGCACTCGATGACATTCACCGCCAGCCCGGCCAAAGAAGTTTCTTTGTACCTCGACTGCATGTCCAATCCCGTCTGGTACATCGTCGCAATCACCTGGTCGAGTGAAACCTTGTGCTCATCCGTATCGCGCATGGCGATGCGGCAGGCGTTGATCGCTTTTACCGATCCCATCGCGTTCCTCTCGATGCACGGAATCTGCACCAGCCCGCCAATCGGATCGCACGTCATTCCCAGGTTGTGCTCCATTCCTATTTCCGCGGCGTATTCAACCTGACGATTCGATCCGCCGATCGCCGCCACCAATCCGCCCGCCGCCATTGAGCATGCCACCCCGACTTCGCCCTGGCATCCCACCTCCGCGCCCGAGATCGAAGCGTTCTCCTTATAGAGGATGCCAATCGCTCCCGCCGTCAGAAAATACTTCTCCAATCCTTCGATCGAGGCCTCGGGCACAAAACGCATATAGTAATGAGCAACTGCGGGAATAATCCCCGCCGCTCCATTGGTCGGCGCAGTGACCACCCGTCCGCCGGCCGCATTTTCCTCATTCACCGCCATCGCGAAAACGTTGACCCAGTCAATCGCGCCCAGCGGATCGGACGTTCCCTGCACGCTGAGTTTTCTCGCCAGCTGCGGAGCCCTTCGCCGCACATTGAGCCCTCCCGGCAAAATCCCCTCCGTCTCCAGCCCGCGCGCTACACAATTCTGCATGACCTCCCAGATCCTGTGGATGTAATCTCGAACCGCATCCTCGTCGTGCCATGTCTTTTCGTTTTCCAAAACAATTTCCCAAATCGCAAGATCGCGGTCATCTCCAATCTGCAGCATCTCCGCCGCACTGCCAAAAGGATACGGTGGCGCTTTGCGCGTCGCAGTTGCGGCCGCGTCTCCAACGCGGGAAATGAAGCCCCCTCCAACCGAGTAATAGACATCAGTCTTCAGCACGTCGCCCGCTTTATCAAAGGCGGTAAACCGCATCGCATTGGGATGCCCAGCCAAAATTTGCGTCTTCAGAAAGAGCAGGTCGCCAGCTTCGTCGAACGGAACGCGATGCGTGCTCAGAAGGCTAATGGATTTACTCTCCCGAATCCCACCGATCTTCGCCTCGATCAACCCGGGATCGACCTCGTCCGGAACTTCTCCCGACAATCCCAGCAGAATCGCCCTGTCCGTCGCATGACCTCGCCCGGTCAACGCCAACGAACCATAGAGCTCCGTCTTCAGCCGCGCAACCCTCGTCAACAGCTCTTCACGCCGCAGCGTCGTCACAAATTCCCGCGCCGCGCGCATCGGACCAACCGTGTGCGAACTCGACGGACCAATACCAATTTTGAAGATTTCAAAGATGCTGGTTTTCACAGGCCGTCCAATTCTCGTTGACGCACTGATTCACGCAGGCACTACTACTGAGGATGCGCCCGCATCCTCTCTTTATAGTGTATCCGCGAAGCTATTCACTGGCCGCCCGATTCAGCGCCGATGCCTCGCTTCGTCACCAGATATACCGCGAAACTTCCCAGCCAATGACCGCCTTCATAATGTTGGCCAGTCACGGCAGCCAGCCCGGCGCGCTTATGTTTTTCGGCGGCTCCGGTGATCAGCGGCAACCGTTTGTCTCCCTTCGGCAATCCCGCAGCGATACCCTCCAGCATCCACGCGCGACTCAGATTGAGTCCGTCCAGATGCGCCAGCTTCGGATCGCTCGGATCGGGCGAAACCACCGGCTCCAACCAGGACACTCCATTTTTCGATTGCGCAATTTGCGGCAGAAAAGTTCCCAGCCATCCAGCAAACTCGTCGGGCGTCAACACCCGCCGCATCAAGTCCGCTTCCCCAAGGCACGGCGAAAGAAAATCTTCTCCCGACGGTTCATACGCCATCGGACAATCTTTATCCGCCAAATAGAAATGCCGGGCTCGCGCCTCCACTAGATCGGCAAATTTCTTGTCGCCCGTCGCGCGCGCATAATCCAGAATCAATCCTAGACCGAAGGCCGTCTGCGAATGCTCTCCAATTCGCACTGGATACGAAAGCTTGGGCAACCAATCCTGCAGGCGCTTCTGCGCAGCCATCTCTGCCGAACTCAGGTTCGCGGCCATTTCACGCGCTTGCGGATCGTCCCACTCGCGCAATTCCGTCGCCAGTTGCAGCAGCCATGCCAGACCATAAGGCCGCTCGAAACTGGCGCGCCCCTCGGCCCGTAGATAGGCGGCTTCTTGCGCGATGTTCTCAGCCGTCAGACTTTGCCGCAGTGCCTCGCGCGCAGCCGGAACGAACTTAGCGTCCGGAAACGTTCTGATCAGCCGCACCAGCAGCCAATGCCCGTGCACCGATGAATGCCAGTCGTAGCAGCCATAGAAGGCGGGCGTCAGCTTTCGCGGTGGAGCGACGTCGGCATCGCTATTCAAACTGTGACTCAGTTTGTTCGGATATTCTTTGTGCACGCAAGCCAGTGCCAGATTCGCAAACCGCTCAGCCGCGCCGACATCAAACATGGCTGGAGCTCCCCTCTCTTGCGCGTAAGCCGCGCTCACACTGAAGAACAAAAGAATGACAAGCCGAAGAAAGCAGAGAGGCAAAACGAAAAGCCGACGAAACCGATAGAGAGCGCATTTCATTTGTTGGTGCTGTAAGCGACCAGGTAAATTCATTTTTTCTCGAGCGCCGCTGCCCGTTCTTCCGCCCGCTTGGCATCCTGCTCGCGGTGAAGTCCATGGTAAGCTCGCGCCAGCAATCGGAGAGCGCCGGCGTTCCGCGGATCGCCTTTCGTGAACGCTTCGAGATCGGGCAAAGCTCCTGCAAAATCGTGCTGCTCAATTTGCGCTTCCGCCAATCCCAACCGTCCTTCGCTATTATTCGAATCCACCAGCAGCGCCGCCTCGAATTGGTCTTGTGCGTTTTTTGCGTCCTTCAGTTGCAGGTAAACCCGCCCCAGCATCAATCGCGCCGGCATTTGGCCGGGCTGCAATTTCAAACTCGATTCCAGCGCATCCCGCGCCCCCGCGTAATCGCCGGATTTCTCCATCGCCTCGCCCAACTCAAACGTCGCCGTGGAGTCATCCGGACGCAGCTCGCAGGCCCGTTTCAGGTGCGCAGCCGCCTTCGCGAAATCGCCCGCAGCCAATTCGAGTTCTCCTAGTTGCCGCAGCGCGCTCGGCGAATTCGGATCCAGTTGCAGCGCCTTTTCCAAATATTGCCGCGCGTCATTCGTCCGGTTGTCATCGCTTGCCAGCATGGCATCGTGCAGAAAATTCTGCACTCCGATCTTGTCTTTCGGATCAGGCAGACTCTCGTCAGCTTTGCTGGGACCGCTCTGCGGCGGCAATTTGGCCTTCCACTTCGCCATCTCGGCCTGCATCGCCTGAACTTTCGCCGTTGCCGGAGCATACAGATTCTTCAGCTCCTTCGGGTCAGCCTGCAGGTCATAAAGCTCCGGTCGCGGGGCCTCAATCAACTTCGTGCCATCGGCGCGCAAAGCCCGCAACGGAGCCCATCCCCAGCGCAGCGGATAGTCGGTCTCACCGAACAGCTCGCGGTTGGCAGACGCGCCACCATTGGTGTTCAGCAGCGGAAGCAGCGACTCGCCATTCAACTCCGGCGGAGCAGCCACGCCGGTGACCGAAAGAATCGTCGGCAGAATGTCCGTTGTCCGCACCTGTGCATCAATCACCGAGCCGCGATGCGCAGCTCCCGGCGTCTTCATAATCAGCGGAATATGCAGCGTCGAGTCATAAAGAAACAGGCCGTGAGTATCTTCTCCATGCTCGCCCAAACCCTCGCCGTGATCGCCGGTGACGATGATGATTGCGTTGTCATACACACCGGCCTTTTTCAGAAACGCAATCCAGTTCGCCACTGCCGAGTCGGCATACGCAATTTCGCCGTCATACAAATGGTCCTTATACTTCTCCAGAAATGGCGACGGCGGTTCGTAGGGATCGTGCGGATCGTACATGTGCACCCACACAAAATGCGGCCCGGCGCGGTGCTTGTCGAACCAGGCCTCAGCGTCGTCCACTACCGTCATCGCCCGCCGCTCAACCCGTCCCCAGCGTTCTTTGTTTTTCCCTGCCGCGTCCGGCGTATCGGCCGTGGCCGGAAAGTTGTCGTAGAAATCAAACCCGCGATCGAGTCCCGGAGCCAGCGTATTGCTGTCGAGAATCACAGCGCCAATAAATGCGGCGGTCTGGTATCCCTGCTTCTTCAGCAGTTCCGCCGCCGTCACATGCTGCGGCGCCAGCGGTACGGCAAAGTCTGTAACTCCATGCACGCTCGGCAGTAGACCCGTGAGAATCGTGATATGCGAAGTGTTCGTGATCGGACTATGCGTGAACGCCGCGGTGAACCGCACGCCATCGGCCGCCAGCGCATCCAGCGCCGGGGTCTCAACATCCTTGTACCCATAGCAGCCAACATGGTCGGCGCGCAGCGTGTCGATCGTGATCAGGTAAACGTCGGGAGAAGGTTTCCCGGATATGGCAGCTTGCCCCCAGGCGACAGGGACGACTGCAGGGCCGAAGATCGCATTCACTGCCGGAAGGAAGACAAAAATAATCCAAAGGAAAATCGCTGTTCGTCTCATCAGCGCCCAGCCTATCACAGTCTCTAGCCTGAGATCAGAGGCGGGACATGATCGCCGATCACCAGTCCATTCGCGTTCCACAGTCAATAACATGCGATAAACTGGACTAACCCCATGGCGCCATTTTGTCGTCGACCGGCTGTCGTCCAGAAACTTCTCGTCCTCACACGTTGCGCCCTGACGCTATTCCCACTCGCGCTGCTCGCCGCTCTGAATGCGGCCGCACAGATGCCGGCCCAGCCCGCCCCGAACGTTCTCCTCATCACCATTGATACCTTGCGCGCCGATCATCTCGGCTGCTACGGATACAAGCACATCAAGACGCCAAACATCGATGCCCTGGCTGCCGAAGGCACGCGCTTCGATCGCGCCTTCGCCGTCGTTCCCGTCACCCTGCCTTCGCACACTTCGATCCTCACCGGCACCTACCCGATGTTGAGTGGCATGCACGATTTCAGCGGCAACAAATTGAACCCCCTTCAGCCCACCATGGCCTCGGTCCTCAAGCAAAACGGATATCAGACTGGAGCCGTCATCGCCGCCGCCGTGCTCGACTCTCGCTTCGGATTGAATCAGGGATTCGATTTCTACTACGATCACTTCGAATTCAATCGCCTCGACGAAGCGAATCTCGACGAGATGGCGCGTCCCGGTAATGTCGTCGCCGATGCGGCGCTCGACTGGCTGGCGAACAATTCGCAGAAAAAGTTTTTTCTCTGGATGCATCTCTACGATCCGCACGCTCCCTATCATCCGCCGGAGCCCTACGCTCACGAGTATGCGGCCCAGCCCTACGACGGCGGCATCGCCTTCGCCGATGAACAGGTTGGGCGCGTGCTGCGATTCCTGAAAGACAAAGGGATTTATCAGAACACAATCATCGTGCTCTGCGGCGACCACGGCGAAAGCCTTGGAGAACACGGCGAAAAGACCCATGGCTTCTTCATCTACAACGCAACCATGCACGTGCCGCTGATCATCCGTTTGCCGGATAATCGCCTGCCCCAAACCGGCACGGCGATTGCAACAGCGACCGCCACAGCGCGCACCGTCGACGATCCGGTTTCTCTCGTCGATCTCATGCCCACCGTTCTCGGTGCCGTCGGCGTCGATGTGCCATCGCAAGTGCAGGGCCGCAGTCTGCTTCCCGAGATTCGTTCCGACTCTTCAGCAGCCGGTGCTCAGGTAAATCGAGATCGTTCGCTTTACGGCGAAACCTTCCTGCCCCGCATTCACTTCAACTGGAGCGAATTGCGCGGTTCAGAGAACGCAAAATATCATTACATCGCCGCGCCGCGCCCCGAGCTCTACGATCTGACCAAAGATCCGGGCGAGCTTCACAATTTGTTTGCCGACAAGAGCGCGGTCGCGGAAGAAATGCGCGCCAAACTCGCCGCGCTCATCCGCGATTACAGCGCCGGCAAAGAACTCGCGGAAAAAACTGGCCTCGACCCCGCACTCATGGAGCGCCTCAAGTCCCTGGGCTACGCCGGATTTTCCGGCGGTGGCGATCCCACCGTCAGCAGCCGCGATCTGCCTGATCCGAAAGATCGCGTCGCCACCTACGAGCTCATCTCCGATGCCATCGCCGACAGCCAGCACGGCCGCTATCAGCAGTCCGTCGAAAAGCTAAATGGTGTAATCAAAACCGAACCCAGTTCCGTCCCAGCTCATTACATGCAGGGCCTGAATTACTATCGCCTCAAAATGTTCGCCGAAGCCGCGGATGAGTTGCAAAAAACCGTCCAGCTCAGCCCCGACTACGCGCTTGCCTTTTTTAATCTGGGTATGGCGCAAGCCCATGCCGGCCAGATTGATGCCGCCATCGCCTCGTTGCAGCGAACCTTGCAGCTCGATGGCACGAACTTCGAAGCTGCCTTCAATCTCGGAGTGGCATTCCTGCAGAAAAAACAGCTCGATCCCGCTGCTGCCGCCTTTAGGCAATCCATCACCATTTATCCTGAATTCCCCCGCGGACATCGCGCCCTGGGTGAGACTCTGCTCTATCAGGGCGACGTTGACGGTGCCATTGCCGAATTACGCCGCGCCGTCGAACTGGCTCCGCAAGAGCCTGCAATGCACGCATCCCTGGCCAAAGCGCTGAATGCCAAAGGACTGACCGCCGAGGCAGACGAGGAGACGCGGCGCGCGCAACAGCCAGCGCCACAATAGACGCATGTTCCGGCGCTTTCCACGCTGCTCCGCTCTTCCGCTCTTGTTCGCCGTCGCGCTGGCGCCGATCACCTGCGCTCAGTCCGGTTCGGCGGGTTCGACTTCTCCGAAAACGCATCCGCGAACCGATTCTTCGCAAACCGCCGCCTCGCAAACTAAAACGAAGCTCAGCCCCACCAAACCTAACGTGATTCTCATCACCATCGACACTCTGCGTGCCGATCACGTCGGATGCTACGGCGCGCAAACCGTCAAGACTCCCACCCTTGATGCGCTCGCGAGCGACGGACTGGTTTTCGAGCGCGCCATCTCTCAGGTCCCGCTTACCTGGCCGTCTCACGCCGCTATCCTGACCGGCACTTATCCATTTCAAAACCGCGTGCAGGATTTCACCGGGCAGCCGCTGGCGCCGCAATTTCGCACCATCGCTCAAGCCTTCCAGCAGGCAGGCTACGCCACCGGAGCCGTCATCAGCGCTTTCGTTCTCGACCGCAGTTGGGGACTCGCCCGCGGCTTCGATTCCTACGACGATGCCTTCGCCGCGAAAACCTTTGCGACAAAACAGATCGGCCTCGTAGAACGTCCCGCCGGTGAGAGTGTGGCGCACGCTATCTTGTGGCTGAACAATATTTCGTTCAATAAACTCGCGTCCCAGAAAAACGCGGCGAGTAAGAACTCGCATGCGAGCTCACTGATCAAAACTGCACCCCGTCCTTTCTTCCTCTGGCTGCATCTTTACGATCCGCACAGCCCTTACGATTCTCCCGAACCCTACCGCTCCGAATACCGCACCCATCCTTATGATGGAGCGATTGCCTACGCCGACCATGAACTCGGCACCCTGATCTCCTGGCTCAAACACAATCATTTTTACGATTCATCACTCATCGCCGTCCTCAGCGACCACGGCGAGTCTCTCGGAGAACATGGCGAAGACGAACACGGGTTCTTCGTCTACAACTCCACCGTGCATGTCCCGCTCATCCTGAAACCGCCTGCCGGGCAAGGCATTTCAACCGGACGCCGGTCGGAACCGGTCGAAACCACTGCCATCGCCCCGACGCTTCTCGAACTGGCCGGCATAGAAGATCCAACGGATCCGATTCACGCGCAGTTCCAGTCACACTCCCTGTTGCCCAAGGATGCGTTGCCGTTGAATGGAAATGACGTTGCCCATCAAACTGAGAACGCTCCCGCCTACAGCGAGACGTTCTATCCCTTCAGCTCTTTCGGATGGAGTCCGCTGCGTGCGCTCGAGGGTGAGCGTTTCCACTACATCGACGCCCCCAAGCCCGAGTTATACGACCTGCAAGCCGATCCCGGAGAGACTCACAATCTCGCCGCCACCGAATCGGCCGCCGTCGCCGTGTTTCGCGAAAAACTGCAGACGCTCCTGGCGCGTAATCCCTTCACGCGTC
Source organism: Terriglobales bacterium (assembly GCA_035287825.1). Lineage (GTDB taxonomy): Bacteria > Acidobacteriota > Terriglobia > Terriglobales > Acidobacteriaceae > Acidiflorens. The sequence goes on along the minus strand of DATEBK010000235.1, from coordinate 2,510 downwards.
AGGACACAGCCGCCAATCTCACTCCCGACGCTCAAGAAAAGCTGCGCGCCCTTGGATATTTCGGATTCCGCGCTCCCACTTCCGCCGACTCGTCCCAGCAGCTCGCCAATTCCCAGCTCGCCGACCCTAAAGACAAGTTGTGGGAATTTAATTCCATCCTCAAAGCTGGAGATGCTTTTCAACTCAACGAAGACGATCGAGCCGACGCTCTTCTTCAGCAGGTGCAAGAAAAGGATCCCCGCATCTACGTCATTCCCTTCATGCTCGGCGAGTCGGCCTTGCGCCGTGAGAATTGGCAAGAAGCCGTCGACCAGTTACAGCGCTGCCTCGCGCTGAATCCGAATTTCGACAATGCCATGACCGGGATGGCACGCGCCCTGACCAGACTCGGCCGCACCGACGAAGCCAAAACCTGGCTGCAGAAAACTTTGCAAATCAATCCTCAGAACTACCGTGCGTGGTATGAAATCGGTTTGCTCGATGCGAAAAGCAGTCCCGTCGCAGCTTTGTATTCCTACGAGAAGGCTATTGAGATTCAGCCCAATTTTTCGCCGGCGCAGCGCGAGACGGCCTTAGCGCTTTATCAGCAGAAAGACTACGTCAACGCTGCGACTCACCTGGAGAAAGCCATCGCACTCGGCCTCAATGACGCCCGCCTTCATAACTTCCTCGGCATCTGTTACAGCCAGACCAACCGCATGTCGCAGGCTGTTCGCGAACATCAACTCGCCATCAAACTCGACCCCAACCTCGCCGAAGCCCACCTCAACCTCGCCTATGCCTACCAGCATGTCGGCAAAATCGCCAATGCGCATTCCGAATACGCAACCGCTTGTCAGTTGGAGCCGAAGTTCTGCGCCTTCGTTCCCAAATAAGCTGGCCCCGTTCCTTCTCCGCGTCATCGTTCCAGGTGTGTGGGTTCAGAGCTATCGTTGGTTGCGGAGCCATTGTTGATTGGCCTACCGCTGCGCTGCGCTTCCTTGCTTCTGGAGCTTATCCAGCATCTCCTGCGCTTGCGGCGCGGCTGCCGCTGTCGGAAAGCCCTTCAGGAAAGCCTGCAGCTGTGTGATGGCATCCTCGCGCCGGTTCTGCCTGACATAAAGGTTGACGAGTTGCAGATACGGCTGCGGCATCTTCGCATCCAGGCGCACCGCCTTCTGCAGACTGCTCTCCGCCTCCGCCAGCTTGCCCATTCGTCCGTACAAGCTTCCTTGCAGAAAGCATCCAAAGGCAGAATCCGGCCGCCTCCGCAGTCCCGCCGCTAACGTCGTCTCGGCTTCCGGAAAGCGCGTGGTAAGCATGAGCACGTTTCCCAGATTGAAGTAAGCTTGCGCCTCGTTTTCGTCGATCCGCACCGCCTCCCGAAACTGCTCCTCCGCCGCCTTGAAATCCAGTTTCCCCAAATAGAGCACGCCAAGATTGTTGTGCGCCGGATAATAGTCTGGAGCGATCTTCAATGCCTCCTGATAGTGTTGGATCGCTGCGTCGGCTGCGCCCTTTTTCTCCGCCTCTAATCCCTTTTCATATTCCTTCACCGCCTTCTTCGGAAAGCGCCGATCGTAGTCTCCCGAATCCACGATATAAGGGTTGCTGCCCGCCGGTTGTTTGGGTAATGGATCGGCGGTCTTTTTCTCGCGTGGACGCAACTGGATTTGCACCATCGTGAATTGCGATTGTTCCAGGTTCAGATTCGCCAATTCGTCGACAGGGTAGAAATCTCCGTCGTTCACCACGATGTGATAAGGATTGGATCCTAACTCGTAAAAACCGAAATGCCCTTCATTATCGGCATACGAGCTGTTGATTGTCGCGTTGTGGAGTTGCAATTCCACCATGATCGGATGGGCGGGAAAGTCTCCTTTTTGGACGCGGATCTGGCCGATGATCCTGCCCGCATCCTGCGAAAACGCAAAAGGGGACAGGAGGCATGCCAGAAGAATCACGGCGAAGGGATGAAGTCGGCGGAACATGCGCTTCACTGGATCTACCCGCAAAGAGAAACAGGCCCACCCTGAGATCTGAAGAAGATCCTAGGCTGGGCCCGCAATGTCAATCGCCTAAAACGAAAGATGCAAACCGAATTGCAGGTTGCGGGAAATCAGCGTTCCAGCAGCTGCACCCAGCAACGGGTCCTGAATCGAGTTGTGCGCCCCACCGCCGTTCACTGCCAACAGGAAGTTGGCGCGGTTGAACACGTTGAACCCTTGCGCTTCAAACTTCAGACGGAACCGCTCCGTTATCACAAAGGTTTTGCTAAGCGACATATCGGAATACCATTGGCCGGGGCCCACGAAGTTGTTGCGGCCCAAGTTGCCAGTGCAACCCAGGCACGGCTGAGTCAGGGTAGGAATATTGGCGGCTGTCGGCGTGGCGCCCTGCGCTGCGCAGCCACCCAACCCGAACCCGTTACCACCCGTGCACCACCCATTGGCCCACGTATTTCGGCTGAACGTTACGTGCTGAGCACTCGAGTTGGGACGGCCGCTGCTTCCGCCGTCGAGGTTCCAGTT
>DATEBK010000234.1:0-4136 GCA_035287825.1 Terriglobales bacterium | reverse complement strand
GCCAGAGAGATTGCATCTGTGTGTCGAGTGGGTAGGTCTTGTTCAGTTCTTGTGCAAGCGATTCGGCTCGGGCGGGATCGTCCGCCATGGCAAAGGCAAGCGCAGCTTCGACCTCGACACCCTGGCTGGTGGGAGCCAGCTTGAGTCCTTCGTCCGCTGTTTGTTTGGCCTGCTTCAGGTCGCCGAACGCGGCTTCACGCAATGCCGCGTTCTCCAGCCAGATTGCTCCACTTTCCTTGCTGTCGGCGCGAACCGCCGACTCTACCGACCGCTTGGTCAGTTCCCGCGCTTTGCCGAGGTGACCTGTGTATGCCTCGGTGTCGGATGCCAGTGACAGCCCCAGGTTTTCTTCAGGCTTGCCTGCAAACCACTGTTGCTGTTTCGCCATCCCGGCGGTATCGCCATTCAGAAATTCAGCAGCATACTGGGCGAGGTGCAATATGTAGATATCCACCTTTTGCGCCTGCGCTTGCGCAATGATCTGGCGCGCTTCATCCAAGCGTTGCAGGGCCAGCATGGCGTTGGCGAGATTGATGTACCCACCGGCTTGGTCAGGCCACTCCTTCATACACCCTCGAAAAGTCTGTGCTCCTTTCTCGTACTCGCCTTCTTCAAAGTAAACCAAGCCCAGTCCAGCCTGTCCGTTGCACCCCGGATAGTTTGCAATCAGTTCCTCACTCGCGTGGGCCGCGTGGTCCAGTTCTCCGGTCACGTTGCGGTAGTATTCAGTGGAAATCACCAGCCTTTCCCTCGCGCTGGTGTGCTCACGCAATTGGAATGCCTTGGTGAGGTATTCGCGGGCACGCCCCAACTCGCCCAACCCATAGTAATCTTCGCCCATGCTCCAGTACGCCATGGCAAAATCCGGATCGAGATCGATGGCGCGTTGTTCGTAGAGCAAATCTTCGCTCGGCCCTTTCTCCGTGAGAGCCTTAAAGCCCGAGCTGTACATCTGTAACGCTTCGAGAGAAGAAGTTGTGGCCTGGTACAGCGGAACATCCAGTTTCTGCACCGACGCCAGCGACTCCCCCAGTTCGCTTCGCAGCTTCGACGCCGCTTCGCCCAGCGCGTCCAGCACTTTTTCCTTGCTTGCTGCCGTTGCCTGCTCCTGCGCCAGCGTGTCTCCACTGTTGCAGTTCACTACTTTCAACCCCAGTACGTATTCGCTGCCCAGGCTGGCAATTGATCCGGCAAGGTAAGCCTTGCTGCCCGCGCGCTGGCAAAGTTCGCGAGCGACATTGGGTGTGAGCCTGGTGTCGGGAAGGCGCGTCATGAGCTTCAGCGTCGCGGCCACTTTGTTGTCTGAGAGCACGTTTAGAAAGGGGGATTGCCCCAAAGAAACAGCCAGTGCCGTCTTGAGCGTGTCGTCAAATACCGGGTCGCCCGTGGTGTTGGTGAAGTCGGCGAGGACGATCGTGTCTTTCGCAGTGAGTTTGGGCGGACGATGAAGATAGAAGTAGCCGGCAACAGCGAGTAACACAACAACGAATGCAACTGAGAGCGCGACCTTCCAGTGCATTCGCGGCGGAGTGGTCGCTTCAGCCCTTGATGCTGCTGGTATTCGCGCTGACTCCGTATCCCTCTTCAAGCGTTGCAGATCGGTTCGAATCTCGGAGGCGTGCTGGTAGCGCAGGGTCCGATCTTTTTCCAGGCACTTCGCGATGATCCGTTCCAGGTCGGGAGGCACGTCAGGATTGAGCCGTACTGCGGAAACCGCTGCCCGGCTCAGAATGGACTCGAAGATCACTCCCGTGCTTTCACCCCGAAACGGCAATTGACCCGTTGTCATTTCATAGAGCACCACGCCAAACGAGAACAGGTCCGTGCGGGCGTCGAGTTCCTTGGCTCGCACTTGTTCGGGTGACATGTAGGCCACGGTGCCAAGTGCGCTGCCGGGACTCGTCAGATGCTCCTCGAGCTCGACGGTCGGGGCGCTCGTGCCAATTCTCTCGGGTTTGGCGGCGACCTTCGCCAATCCGAAGTCCAGAATCTTGGCGTGACCACGCTTGGTGACGAAGATGTTCGCCGGCTTGATGTCGCGGTGGACGATGCCTTCAGCATGCGCGGCATCGAGGGCGTCGGCAATCTCGATCGCGAGCGAGAGGATCAATTCCGTGTCCATCGGATGCCCGTCGATGCGATGCTTGAGCGTCACGCCATCGAGATACTCCATGGCGATGAAGTGCCGCCCGTCGCACTCATCGATCTCGAAAACCATACAGATATTGGGGTGGTTGAGCGCAGACGCCGCTTGCGCTTCGCGTTGGAAGCGGGCGAGAGTTTGCGCGTCATTGGCGACTTCATCGGGCAGGAATTTCAGGGCGACGAAGCGATGGAGCTTGATATCTTCAGCTTTGTAGACGACACCCATCCCGCCGCCACCGAGTTTTTCGACGATGCGATAGCGAGAGATGGTCTGCCCAATCATGCTTTGCCCAATCGTTGTCTGCCCAATCGTTGGGCTGACATCTTAGGGCCGGGAGTGATTCAAGTCAATGAAGGGGTGGAAGTTGGTGGCGGCCGGAGCGCCAGTTGGGGAAAAACGTGGTTACACTCATTGACCCGGTTCTGAGTGTAGTCGCCTGTTAACGGTCCAGAGGCAACCCATGAACGGGATGGAACCTCCAAGTGTGGGCGCACGGGTTAGGGGATGAGATCGCTAACAATCTCGCCTCTATCCACGAAGCCCGCAGCCACGAAGCCCGCGAGGTAGCGGCAGCACCGGGCTAACGAGGGATGATGGGAAGAGGAACCAGATGCAGATCAGTTCCATTCGCAGATTTTCGTCGGCCTTAGTGTTCGCACTGGTGGTGCTGTCAATGTCCGGAGCGTCGTTCGCGCAAGTCGGCGCGGTGATCACTATCGGGCCACCTCCGCTCCCTGTTTATGAGCAGCCTGTCTGTCCGGGGGATGGTTATCTTTGGACGCCGGGGTATTGGGCTTACGACTATGACGTCAGCGATTATTACTGGGTGCCGGGGACTTGGGTGCTGGCGCCGGAAATCGGCTTTCTATGGACTCCGCCATATTGGGGCTGGGGTGGCGATGGATTTGTTTTCTATGATGGCTATTGGGGTCCGCACATAGGGTTCTATGGCGGCATCAATTATGGTTTCGGCTATTTCGGTGTCGGTTTTGCGGGCGGGCGTTGGGATAACGGACAGTTTTTCTACAACACTGCTGTAAATAACGTGAACGTCACCACCGTCCGCAATGTTTACACCACGACTATCGTCAACAATAACGTAAGCCGTGTCAGTTACAACGGCGGCAATGGTGGAATCAACGCGCGTCCGACGGCCGATGAAGAGGCAGCGGGACGTGAGCGACATGTTGCGCCGGTAGCGGCTCAAGTTGAACATGCCCAGGCGGCTCGAGCCAATCCGCAGGAGCGTGCGTCGGCGAATATGGGGAAGCCCGGTGTCGCGGTAACTCCGCGGCCGGGAGATTTCAATGATCGCGCGGCCGCGCCGGCCCGAGACGCGGGAGCGGCCTATGTTCCGGCCAATCACGGAGGAACTCCGGCACGTTCAGAGAACAATGGCGGGCAACCCATGGCTGCTCGACCGAGCGCGGCCGCGCCATCGAACCCAGCCATCCATCCTCACGACCTTCCGCCGTTGGCGAGGGATGCTCCGAATACGGGCAACCCGAAGCTGGATAAGAAATATCAGAAGCAGCAGGACAAGCTCGCGACAAAGCAGCAAGAGGAACGGGACAAACTCCAGCAGAAACAGGACGAGGAGCACGTGCAGCTGGATAAACAGAGGGCGGACGACCCGACGAGGCAGCAGTTAGAACAGCAGCACCAGCAACAGACGCAGCAGTTACAGCAAAAACATGATCAGGAACGGCAGGAGTTACAGCAGAAACAGCCGCCCGCCAAACCGGGTAACAAGTAAATGAAATCGCCTGATTCCGGCAGCAATGACGACAAGGTCGAGGTTGTTGTCTCGGTTCTTATTTTGGGTCGCGGCGTCTCGAGAGAGCAGTATCGTTGAGGGCGGAGCAGACTTCCCCGCCGGCTTTACTTGTTGGTATCAACCATCGGAATCTGCGTGGACAGCTGCAGATTGATAAGGAGATCGATGCGGCGATCGATCTGATACCACAACGCAGTCTTCTTGGGCGAGATG
>DATEBK010000233.1:0-6367 GCA_035287825.1 Terriglobales bacterium | reverse complement strand
GACGGTCAACGAGGACTCCGCAGTTTCTTAAGAGAAACAGGAACTTCTTTCTGCTGTAAGCCGTCATCCCGGAGGAGGCTGTCAGGCGCATCGTCAACAACGAGCGCTCCGAGGTATTGACGAGCGTCGATGCGGTGATATGACATCCGGCCCAGGTCGGGTTTGGTAAGATTCTCAGCACATGGGTACCCCTGTTGATTCCGCGTCGCCTCGCGCCATGAGCACATCGAGAGCCCGGGACTGCCGCGTTTTGCGATCGTTTATGGTTTGCGTGTCATTGCTGTGGCTAATGCTTACCGCGGCTCAGGCATTGGATGCGAACAAACGCCTCACTCAATACGCGCATACGGCATGGCGAATACAAGACGGATTCTTGTCGAACACTCCGTTTTGGATTTCACAAACAAAGGACGGATACCTCTGGGCAGGTGGGCGTAGCGGTACGTGGCGATTTGATGGCGTCCGATTTACTCCCTGGTTAGCTCCGATCGTGGAAGGTTTCCCTTCGGCCCCTGTCAACAAACTCATCAGTGTGGGGCCGGGAGAATTCTGGATTGCCACTGACAGCGGGCTCGCTCACGTCAGGGACAATGTCGTGACTTCCCATTACGATCTGCCGGGAATTGGCGGCATGTACAAAGATCCTGACGGATCTGTGTGGGCCCTTTCTTTTCGGAATGTGGGCCGAGTTCTATGTCAGGCGACGGATACGAGGATCCGCTGCTTCGGGAAGGCAGAGGGAATAGCGATCCAGAATGCCACCTCAATAGCACCCGATGGGAAGGGCGGATTTTGGATCGGAGGCGACACGTCTTTGCTCGATTGGAAAATGGGTGCAGCCTCTGAGATCTACAGTCCTCACAACCTTCAATCGAACGCGGGGCAAAGCGGCATCAGCAGTCTGGTGGAGAATTCCGACGGTTCCTTATGGGTCGGTATCCAGGCGGCGGGACCGGGACTTGGGCTTGAAACACTCCGCGATGGTGTTATGACGCCGGTAGTTCTGCCAAGCTTCGACGGAACTAAGCTCATTATCCAGAAGCTCATGCAGGATTCCGATAAGAACCTCTGGATTGCAACGTACGGGAATGGCATCTACCGCATTCACGGCCAAACCGTCGACCATTTTGGACGAGCGGAGGGCTTATCCAGCGATGCCGTCTTTGATCTATACGAAGGCAACGAAGGCATAGTCTGGGCGGCGACGTCCGATGGCATTGACAATTTTCGCGATCTTCCGGTCACTACCTTTTCGAGTTCCGAGGGGCTTGGACGAGTCGGTGCTGCTTCGGTCATGGCCACTAGAGACGGAACGATCTGGGTGGGAACTGTTGGCACTCTCGATTTCGTTCGAAACGGCGCCGTTTCCTCAGTTCGCGTGCCTGGACAGCAAGTTAGTTCATTGCTCGAAGACCGTCAGGGCAACATTTGGGTTGGCGTTGATGACGGCCTCTTCATTTACAAAGATGGCCGCTTCCGGCGTATCCCGGAACCTGATCATCACCCACTGGGTCTGGTGCTCGGTCTCACAGAGGATGTCGACGGCGATATTTGGGCCGAATGCAAAGGCCAAAAAAAACTCATCCGCATCCGCGACTTCAAGGTGCGCGAGGAATTCGCCGAGCCTCAAGTTCCGAAGGCAAAGTCCATTGCGGCCGACCCGAAGGGTGGAATTTGGCTGGGCACCGCCACAGGCGATCTGACGCTTTTCCGGGAAGGTATTGCGCGCACATTTCCCTTAAACCTGAAGAGCAAACACTGGGCCTATCAGATCGCCGTTGAGCCCGATGGGTCAGTGATCACCGCATCTGTTGACGGGCTGGTGACGCTCCGCGACGAGAAAGTTCAGCGCATGGACAAAGAAAACGGACTTCCTTGCGACGGGGTCAATGGTTTCGTTGTGGATGACAACAAGAACTTGTGGCTCAATACGCCCTGTGGATTTATAGAGATTGCAGCCGCGGATCTCCAACGATGGTGGATTCATCCCGACACCTTCGTACATCCACGACACTTCGATACTTTGGACGGAGCTCGACCCGGTAGGGTGTCTTTCAACCCGGCCGCGAAATCTCCCGATGGGCGCCTGTGGTTTGTAAACGGTGTGGTGCTTCAGATGATCGACCCGTCCCATCTCTCTGGTCACGGGACGGGTTCGCCAGTCTACGTCGAGACCGTTGTTGCCGACCGAAAGCAATATAAACCACAGGAAGCTCTTCAGCTCCCGCGTTTGACTCGTGATCTCCAAATTGGCTACACATCGCCGAGTTTTCTCATTCCTCAAAAGGTGAAGTTTCGGTACAGGCTTGATGGGCATGATCGCGATTGGCAAGACGCGGGCACTCGTCGCGAAGCGTTTTATACGGACCTGGGTCCCGGGAAATATCGCTTTCGTGTAATTGCGTCCAATAACGACAACAGCGGAGTGTGGAACGAGCAGGGCGCGACACTCGACTTCGCGATTGCTCCAGCTTTCTGGCAGACGAACTGGTTCCGCACACTATGCGTGGTGGCGTTCCTGGCCTTGGTTTATGCAGCTTATCGGTTTCGCGTTCGGCAACTGCGGAGTCAGGAAAAGAAGCTGCGGGATGTAGTTGAAACCATTCCAACATTTGCCTGGACCGCTCTGCCCGACGGCGAAGTGGACTTCATCAATCATCACTGGGTGGAATACACGGGCTTGTCGACGGAGAAGACGATGGGCTCAGGATGGAAAACCGCCGTTCATCCAGCAGACTTGCCGCGTTATGTGGAGAGACGGAGCGCCTCGGTGGCGTCTGGAGAGCCCTTCGAGCATGAGGTGCGTTTCCGACGTGCGACGGGCGGTGAGTATCGCTGGTTCTTGAGCCGGAGTGTGCCGCTCCGGGACTCTGGAGGCAAGATCGTCAAGTGGTACGGCATCTCGACCGACATCGAAGATCGCAAGCGCGCTGAGAGCGAGCGCGAAAGGCTGCGACAGCTCGAAGCGGATCTAGCCCACGTCAACCGCGTAAGCACCTTGGGTGAAATGGCGGCGTCGTTGGCACACGAAATCAAGCAGCCCATTGCTGCCGCTGTCACCACCGCCAACAGTTGCATTGCATGGCTGGCGCAAGAGCCGCCGAACGTTGACCGGGCTCGTGCGGCAGCAGCCAGAATCGATGAATATGGGAATCGTGCCGCGGAGATCATCGACCGTATACGATCCCTTTACAAGAAATCTCCTCCGCAACGTGAGTTGGTCGACGCAAACGGAGTCATCCGGGAAATGCTCACCCTGCTCAAAGGTGAGGCCGATCGATATTCTGTCTCCATGCGCGCCGAACTCGCGCCAGAACTGCCTAAAATCATGGCAGACCGTGTGCAGCTTCAGCAGGTATTCATGAACCTCATGCTCAACGGGATCGAAGCCATGAGGGAGGATGGCGGAGAGCTTACGGTGAAGTCGGAATTACCGGGCGGTCAACTCCAGTTCTGCGTCAGAGACACGGGCCGGGGGTTGTCCTCGGAGAAAATGGATCAGATCTTTTCTGCATTCTTTACCACCAAGCCGCAAGGCAGTGGGATGGGCTTGGCCATCAGCCGTTCCATTGTAGAGTCGCATGGCGGCCGGTTGTGGGCGGATGCTAACGACGGACAAGGTGCGACCTTTCATTTCACTTTGCCGATCCAGGCCACGGAGTCATCGCCCTTGGTTGCCTGAGGCAAAGCCTCGTCTTCCGATATTTCTACCCCCGTCGTGACCGAGAGGAATCGTCGGCCGTGACAGGCAAGGGTGTTACGGCAGGGGCCCGAAGCGGGCGACTGGCTGAGAGTGATCACAAATCATCATCTTCCTGCAGATCCAGTGACTGCATTCAATTCATGTGCCGCAGGTTTGAACGTTTTTCTTGTGACTCCAAATAGTTTGCATTCTCAAAGCCGCGATCTTCACCGGCGGACACGTTGAGTCCATCTCACAAAAAAGACCGCGGCTGGTAGTGGTCAAGCGTTAGGCAGCCTTGACCGCCGACCCTTTGATGAATGCGAGGATGTCCGCATTGATTACGTCGGCATTCGTGGTCATCATGCCGTGTGGATAGCCAGGGTAAATTTTGAGCGTGCCGTGCTTGAGCAGCTTGTTCTGCAGCACTGAGGCGTCTTTGTACGGCACGATCTGATCATCGTCACCCTGCATAACGAGAGTCGGCACCGTGATCGCTTTCAGATCGCCCGTTTGGTCGGTCTCGGAAAAAGCCTTGATGCCTTCGTAGTGAGCGAATGCGCTGCCCATCATTCCCTGACGCCACCAATTCTGGATGATTCCCTGCGAGGCCTTCGCGCCGCGTCGGTTAAAGCCGTAGAACGGACCAGACGGCACGTCTAGAAAGAACTGCGCCCTGTTCGCAGCTAGCGCCTTACGAAAGCCGTCGAACACTTCGATCGGAGTGCCTTCTGGGTTCTTCTCGGTTTTGACCATGAGCGGAGGAACAGCGGCGATAAGCACGGCCTTAGCGACGCGCTTCTGAGGCTCGCCATACTTCGCGACATAGCGAGCTACCTCGCCGCCGCCGGTGGAATGGCCGATATGGATCACATTTTTCAGGTCGAGATGCTCGGCCACCGCCGAGGCGTCGGACGCATAATGGTCCATGTCGTGGCCAGTGGCCACCTGCGCGGAGCGACCGTGACCCCGCCGGTCGTGCGCAACGACACGATAGCCCTTGGCCAGGAAGAAGAGCATCTGCGTGTCCCAGTCATCGGATGACAGAGGCCAGCCGTGGTGAAACACGATGGGTTGGGAATCTTTCGGGCCCCAGTCTTTGTAGAAAATCTCGGTGCCATCTTTGGTTGTGATCGTGGCCATGGAATCGTCTCCTTGTCGTGTTATTCAGCAATAGTGAATGTTATCGATCTAGTGATCGCTAAGGTCCCGGCTGGTGATCAGCCAATAGATAAACCATTCGTTGTGCAATCTCATGTGACCAACCAGCATAGCAAACGCTAACGCTATGCTGGGAGCGGCGCTGTGGGCTCGGTGCAAGGCACGCCCGCGGGACTCGCGTCACTTGCCCAGAAGTCGCAAGGCGCAACGATAGAAAGACGGCAGGCGGAGGTACAGAACTTCTTTCGTTTCGAGAACTGCGCTTCGGTGGCCAGATATACCCATGCCGGAATCATCGTCGGCCGTTTGTGTTCGCGTTTCACTGTCGATTCGCATTGTGTAACAGGGAATGCACGTCGCCTGCCAAATCACAGATTTTTTGAGAAGGCCCCTCCACCATGCATGGCGAACCGCGTCGAGTAGTGCGCGAACTGGGTGGAAGGCCTGCTCCTTCTCTTGTGGCCTAGCTCGTCTTGTCTCGTCAATTGTCCGATCGCGTGCTCAACAAGATTGACGCGCTATTGACACTGACAGCACTTTGACTGCGTGCCAATGGGACGGTTCCCCGGTTGCGAGTCCCACTATTCAATTTGAAGCCCTTACTGATGGATTCTGCAGAAAAACTGATTGGCCCGATGCTTGCACATTCGGGGTAGCAGACAAGTTGTTTGAGGAACCGGTTCGAAGCAATAAGGAGCAACTGTGTCATACCGCAGCGTCACAGGAAGTTGATCTTTGTTCCCAACGGGCACTTAGGAGGGTAACGCGAATGCCGCTGTATACCGCTGTCACCGAAGATGGATTTGTATCCGACGAGAAGAAGGCAATGATCGCGAAGGAAATCACACGGATCCATACCACGGTGATGAAAGTCCCCAACAATTTCGTTCGAGTGGTTTTCCTTTCCTATCCGAAGGGCTCGGGATATGCGGCGGGCGAAAAGGCTTCTACGGCAGCGTTGAACTGTGTTCTGCGAAGCGGCCACACTGATGCTGACAAGAGCGAGATGCTGAAGCAACTGTGGTCGATGTTCCAGGATTTCACCGGTATCCCGACCGATCAATTAGCCATATCCCTCCAGGAAATTTCCTCGAGCAATGCGATGGAGATGGGGCAGGTCATGCCATCCGTCGGTCACAAGTAGGGGCTTCGTCTCCGCATCACGAATAGGAGAAGATCATGCACAAATTCCTATCAGCAGACCCGAAACGCATCGGTCGTCCGGATGTGCCACCCTGCTCGGACGCTGTAGACGAAGAGCTTATCGGGGGAACTCCAGAAGAACTCAAGAGAGAGCTGATCGGGATACTTGGCGAGGATGTTGTGCGGCATCGTATCAGCGACTTGGTGCGCTATGCATCGGATGCCAGCCCTTACCGGTATATCCCGAAAGTGATTGCACAACCAAAGAACATCGATCACGTAGCAGCCATTTTTCGATATTGCAGTCGCGAAGGTCGCCACGCGACCTTTCGGGCCGGCGGGACCAGCTTGAATGGCCAATCGCAAAGCGACGACATCTTG
>DATEBK010000232.1:0-2971 GCA_035287825.1 Terriglobales bacterium | reverse complement strand
TTAACGCTTTCCCACGAGGATTACATGTGGTCGATGCTCGGGCAACGATGGAAAAGTGAGTATCCGGGATTCTCAAAGGAGCCATTGGACGACTTTAGGCATCTTCGAACAGACCTGGAACATTACTGCACGGATTTTCTTTCAGGGTCTGACGTCGACTTCGCGTCACGCGTCCAACAGTCGGACGCTTTGAAGAAGACCGCATCTCGCCTACCTTGAGCAAGTGCACCTATGCATTCGGTTTGCCGCGATTCTTCCGCATCGAATCGCCACGCATCTCGATACGGTGAGCGTTGTGAACCAACCGGTCGAGGATGCCATCGGCCAGAGTGGGATCGCCGATCTGCTCGTGCCAGCGGGAAACTGGCAGTTGCGAAGTGAGGATGGTCGAGCGCACTTGGTAGCGATCCTCGCAGATCTCCCAGAAGTCACGGCGCTCGGGTTCCGACAACGGAGCCATTGCCCAGTCGTCGATGACCAGCACATCGATTCGGCTGAGCCGAGCCAGCAAACTGCGCAAGCTGCCGTCCGCCCGCGCCATTGCCAGATCACGAAACAGCGACTGGGCGCGAGTGTAAAGCGCCGAGTAACCATCGCGGCATGCCTTCTGGGCCAAGGCACATGCCACGAAGCTCTTTCCCACGCCGGTTGGCCCGAGGACGAAGACGTTCTCGTGCGTTCCGACCCAGGCGGACTGCTGTGTTAGAGAACGGATTACGCTCTTGTCGAGGCCGCGAGCGGTCCGATAGTCGATCTCCTCAACGCAAGCGTTCGGCGTACGCAACTTTGCATTCTTCAGGCGTCGTGAGAGCGCCTGGTTCTCGCGCCAGTTCCACTGTTGATCCACCAACAGGCCGAACCTTTCCAGGAAACTCAACTCGCGAGCCGTGGGGTCTTGCTCCTGGGCTTTCAACGCCTCGGCCATCCCAAGAAGACGCATCGCCGCCAGTTTTTCGATCACGGGTTGTTTCAGCATCGCCGTCTCCTCACTCGAAGTACTCTGCGCCACGGATGTTGTCGTGCGGAGACGGTGGCGATGACGGCGGCGGGGTGCACGGAGGAATTACGTCGAGCGAGTTCTTCAGGATCGACTTGACGCTCTGATAACGGCACGCTCCGGTAAGCAGTGCCCGTTCCGCCGCGGCTTCCACACGAGCTGGTGAGTACTGATCAGCGAGCCGAATGATGCCCAGGCAAGATCGGTAGCCCATCTCCGGGTGCGGCTTGTCGCCGAGGATGCGTTCAAACAGCCGGGCAGTATGTGGGCCAATCGTCTGCGCCCAATGCACCATCCGCGACGGTGTCCATTCCAGATGCGCCTGGTGGGAACGCGGACGGTGCTCGGCAATCGTGACGGCGTGCCCATGGCCGTGTGCGCGTAGGTGTGACGCCACGCGCTGGCTCTTGTGGAAGATCTCTATGGTTGTCGGCGTCGAGCGGACTTCCACCAGTTCCTGAACCAGGTTGTAAGGCACGCTGTAGTAGTTCGTGTCGAAGGCGATGTGATAGTCGATGTTGACCCGAGCGCGAGACCATTCGCTCAGGTCGAAACGCTCCGCCGGGAGCGGACCCATTGCGGGCTTATCCAGTGCCGCAAACTGCGTCGCTCTGGAGCCCTCGCGCTTGCGGAACGGTCGCTGATTGATTCGGTCGCGAAGCTCCCGGATCGCTTGGTTCAACTCTTCAATCGAGAAGAACTTCCGATTGCGTAGCGCCGCGATGATCCAACGCTCGGCCAACTGCACACCTGATTCGACTTTGGCCTTGTCCCGAGGCTTGTATGGCCGCGCCGGAACCACTCCAACGCCGTAGTGCATGGCCATCTCCTGATAGGTCGGATTCAGATCGGGATCGTAGCGGCAGGCTTTGGTTACGCCGGTCTTGGTGTTGTCCGGCACCACGAGCTTTGGCACGCCGTTATAGAACTCGAAGGCCCGCACGTGAGCTCCGATCCAGCTTGCCAACTGCTCGTCGGCAGTGGCTTCGGCGTAGGCGTAGGAACTGGCCCCCATCACGGCGACGAATAGATGGGCCTGCTGCACCGGACCACCGCGCGGATCATGAATCGGTATCGTTGTTCCGGCCCAATCCACGAACAGCTTTTCGCCGGCCTTGTGCTCCTGCCGCAGTACAACGTCCTGTTTCCGTCGCCACCGCTGATACAGCTCGCAGAAGCGGCTGTACTGATAGCCGTCTGGGTTTGCCTGTCGGTACTCCTCCCACAGCAACTGCTGGGTCACGTGTGAATGTTGCTGCCGCTGCCGATGAAGATCGGCGAAGTCGGGCATGGGAAGCGCCGTCGGGCGGCTGCGCGGCGGGCCGCCGAACAGCGCCGCCTCCAAGCGGTCATCGTCCCATTCGGGTCCAAGCGGCCACGTGATCTTGGCAGCTTCGGCCCTCTGTAAGTACTCGTGGGCAGTGCCGAGGCCAATCGAGCAGCTTCGGGCGATCGCTCGCAGCCCCAGGCCCACTTCAAACTTCAATCGAAGAACTTCTTTGATCTTGCGCACGGACAATCTCCTGGCTGGCAAGCTGATCCTCCCTTTCGAGGGGGAGGCTGCCTGCCATTGTGTTGTCCAGCGCTACTACGTGCCTGTGGAAATCATTCCGGCGAAGCCGAACGCAGTTCCGGGATCGGCCTGAAACTGTTCGGCTTCATCCCGGAACCGGTGTTCACCTTCATCCCGGAATCCTGTTCGGGATCAACCCGGAACGCCGTTCGGAATCATCCCGGAATCGCGTTCATCTTGCCCCGGAATCCCCACCTGAAACAGCGTCGTACCTCACGAGCGCGGGGCCTGTTGGGGGGCGTTCAGAGGTTGCTTTTATAGTGGTGACAAAAGCGAAATTCGTGACCTTGACTACGGCAATGTAGGCCGCCGACCGGTAAAACTCACGCCCGACGGGTTCTCCTTCGAATGATCAAGCGGGGGGGTGACGATGACAAGAGCAAAGGGAGCCCGCAAACGCG
>DATEBK010000231.1:0-16566 GCA_035287825.1 Terriglobales bacterium | reverse complement strand
ATGACGCAGAAGCCCGGAAAGAATTTGAGCGATCCATCGCGCTCGCTCCCGCGCAAACCGAATCGTACTTCCGGCTCGGGCTCATCGATCTCGATGCCAGAGATTTAGACGAGGCGGCGCGGAACCTCCACCAGGCATTGGCTCATGAGCCGAAACATCCAGGAGTCCTGTCGGCTCTGGGACGAGTAGCCTTCGAACAGAAGCACTACCCCGACGCGATCGATCTACTGCGGCAGGCCATCGGCGGCGACCAATCCCTCCGTGAAGCTCACTACTATCTCGGCCTCACGCTCGCCCGCCTCGGACGCAAGGAAGAGGCTGAAGCTGAACTTCAGATCGCAACTCGCCTGGAGCACGATGAAGCCGAGCATCGCAGGAATCTGCTCCGAATTCAGGATGGCCCTGTCACCGATCCCCCTAACTCCCAGCCACCAAAGTAAATTCTGCATTTCTCGAGCAAAGGCGATCCCAACGAATTCCCAGCGGCAGCAATAGCGATCCCATGTTTTACAACACAACACCTACACCGCAGCTTGCAGTGGTTCGCTGTCTGGTGAAAGCGCTTCCTTGGGAACTGGGATACTTACAACAACGGAGGTGCCTGAACCATTCGATTCGATATTCATCTCACCGTGGAATTGACGTATACGCTCTCGAATTCCCCGGATGCCAACGCCGGAGCCGCGGGACTGAATGTCGATCAAGCGCTCGGGTGATATGCCTTTTCCTTGGTCCCGCACCTCTGTTCGGACACTTCCTCCATCGCGAGCTACTCGAATCAGCGCAGTCTTGCTGCCAGAATGGCGGTGGATATTGGTTAAACATTCCTGCACCAGACGGAAGATGGCAAGCTCCATATCACTTGGCAATCTGCCAACATTCTCGCCAACATCCAGCGTAATAGCTATGTCACTGCGTTCTGCCAGCCCGTCTATGTACCAACCAAGCGCCGACGCAAGACCGCTTTCGTCCAGCAGCGGCGGATGTAGCAGATAGGATGTCGTGCGTATCTCGCGATGTAATTGCTGAACCATCGCCTCGATCTCTTTTCCCTCTCTCGCCAACTCCGGCGCAGCGGCCTCTACACGGTGAACCAATTGCGCCAGGCTCATGCCGAGTACCGCCAGGGTTTGCCCGGCGCTGTCGTGCAGTTCGCGGGCAATACGCCGTCGTTCCTCATCCTGCGTCTTCATCAGGCGCGTCATGTCATCGGCAGTCCGAACCTTTTCTGCCGCCTCTTTCTGGTCCTGGATGTCTAGACAACCGCCAACATATCCTTCAAACGTTCCATCCGGCGCGTAGCGCGGCACTCCTCGATCCAGTATGCAGCGGTATTGCCCCGTGTGATGCCGCATCCGGTATTCCATCTCAAACGAACGACGAGCATCGAAGTTGCTGACGTAAATTTGCTGACAGCGGTCGAAGTCCTCCGGATGAACGTTCTCTAGCCAGCCATTGCCAGACTCCTGTTCCAGGGTGTGCCCAACGAAATCCAGCCATCCCTTGTTGAAGTAATAGCAAAGCTTATCCGTCCCTGACATCCAGACCATGATGGGCGAAGCGTCTGTAATCACGCGAAAGCGTTGTTCACTTTCCCGCAATGCTCGCTCAGCCTGCTTTTCCGCGGTAATGTCCCGAGCCACTTTCGAGGCTCCAATTACACGCCCCGACGAATCTCTTACCGGAGAAATGGTCAATGAGACATCCAGCAAGCTGCCATCCTTCCGCCTGCGGACAGTTTGGAAATGGTCAACCCGCTCCCCTCGCCGGAGGCGGTCTAGTATGTCTGACTCCTCTGCGTGGCGTTCTCGTGGAATGACCAGGGTGATATGTTGCCCGATGGCTTCTTCAGGCGTGTACCCGAATATCCGTTCAGCACTCTTATTCCAGCTCGTAATGATGCCATCAAGGTTCTTGCTGATAATGGCATCATCGGAGGAAGCTACAATGGCAGCCAACAGGCCCGTTATTTCTTCTGCTTGTTTCGGCTCGCTCATATCCTGTGACGAGGACTTACCCCACTTAAGTTGTCGTCGAAATACTGCGCGAAGATCAGGGCGCTAAGTCCCATCTCATAAGTAGAAACAGCGTCCCCGCCGGCGTCGCTTGGGCGGCGTTCGCGAGAACTGCTGGTCTATGCTAGCCAATCCGTCCAAATGCCAAATACAGTAAACACTGTATCCGGCATTGCTCTCTGCGGAGTCCGAAAGCTCGTACCAGTCGAAGGCGGAACCCGATCCATTCCCGGATCGTCACCATGGACGCCGACCTGCCCTATGCCTTGGCCGCCTCGTAATACCTGCCATTGACTTCGGTGCCCATTACCGCAAAGCTGCTCTTCGAGGTCTCCAGCGGATCCGTCTTGAAAGTGAAATTGATGGCAGGCACGCGAAATGTCGCTTCCAGCTGCGCGCTCGCCTTGAAACCTTCAAATCGGTATTGACGCGCCGGGTCTTCATATTTTACCGGCTCCCCGGTTGCGGTAAACACAAGCTTGAAATCCATGAATGCTGGATTCGTCTCCGCGTCCATCGCCGGCCAGCGCGGCTGGTCGATAATGGGAACGTTGGACATCTGCAAGGTGGCAACTTTTTCGTCGCCGCTGAAGGTGATGCCTGCCGCCGCTACCGGCGTAACCCAATACAGGCCTTCGGGAGAAATCGGTGGATGGAAATCATGGATCTGGTTCGCCGGGACCGCCGGTCCCTTGAACACCGTAAGTCAGGTATGGGCGAAAGTGGCTTGATGCGCCTGCCGCGCCGCCCAGTATTCTCCCGACATGTAACTGTAGTCGGTCGTAGGCGTGCCCCACGCCAGACGGTTCCCTTGGTTGTCGGTGCCCATGCCCGTAAAACCATTGCAGCGCGCCAATTTCCCCTTGAAGTGATAAATGTTAGAAAGTTCTGTATTCGCCATCGGGCTCTGATTGTGATTGCCGTTTTTATCGAGCCACGGAATCGGATACGGGCAGGGTCCGCCATTCGCCGGCGCGTGGTCCCGCGGAATCGGAGGCGCGCAAGTTTGTGGTACGGATTGCCCATGCACCAGCGTGCGTGGCAACGACGCCACCAGCCCGGAGCCCAGACCGAACCTCAGCAGCCTGCGCCGGTCCAATTCGAGCCCGGAATATTTCGAGGAAACATGATCGTGATTCATGGGACCTCCTGAGGTGAATTTTGATGCCTAATTTCGATGCGCCGACCTGCTGATCGTACACAAAGCCGCCAAGACACGCATATAAGAAACCCGGCCGATTGCCGCGCGCAAATCGGCACAATGCGATAAGCTTAAGTGTCAGCAATTTTACCGGTTAGGGGGTGATGACTATGGCAGAAATTCGACTGCAAGAGGGCGAATCGTTAGAGAACGCCCTGCGCCGCTTCAAGCGCAAGGTCCAGACGGAAGACATTATTAAAGAAGTCAAGCGTCACTCCTACTACCTGAAACCGGGTGAGAGACGCCGTGTGAAGCAGGCTTTGGCGCAAAAGCGTGCCCGCAAGAAAATCCGCAAAGAACGCGAGTAGCGGAACTTATAACAACGAATGGCAAACAGGGGTATCGCTCAGGCGGTACCCTTTCTCATTGCGAGAGCGTCACTGGTTGGGCGCAGCCGGCGTTACACTCGCCGCCGGCGGACTCGCGGGAGGCTGTGCCGCGGTCGTCGCTGACATCTGCGCCGATCGCGAAATGATCTGCTGCGGCGTCGGCAGGGTTGATGCATCCCACCCTCCGCCCAGCGCCTCAATCAGCTGCACGCTGTCCACAATCTGCGTGATCCGCAACTGCACCGCTGTCTGTTGATTGCTGAATAGCGTAGTCTGCGCCGTAATCACGTTGAGATAAGGATCGATACCCAGGCGATAGCGGTCCGTGGCCAGTTTCAGGCTGCGCTCGGCAGAAGTAATCGCCGTGTCCTGCTCCTGGATTTCCTGGGAAAGAACGCGCAAAGCTGCGAGGTTGTCCTCGACCTGTTGAAACGCGGTGAGGACCGTGTTGCGATAGTTGGCGACCGTCTCGTCATACTGCGCGCGATATTGTTCCACCGTCGCGCGCCGCAGTCCGCCATCGTAAATCAGTTCGGAGACTGAGGTGCCGACCGACCAGACGCGGCTCGGCCAAGTCAACCAACTGGTGAAATTCGAGTTTTCAAATCCCGCCGCTGCGCTCAGCGTTACGGTTGGATAATAGGCCGCCACCGCGACACCAATCTGCGCATTCGCTTGCGCCATCAGGCGCTCGTTGGCCGCGACATCCGGACGGCGCTCCAGCAGTTGCGACGGCACGCCAATCGGAATCGCAGGCGGCGGGGTCGTCAAGGCCTCCGCGGGAAGCGAGAACGAAGAGGCCGGTTTGCCAATCAACAGCGCGACCGCGTGCTCGTATTGAGCCCGCAAAATGCCGAGGTTAGTGTCGAGCGCCTGGGTTGCCTCCAGCTGTGTTTCGGCTTGCGCTACCGATTCGTCGGAATCAATGCCGGTTTCATACAGCGCCTTGGTTAATTTCAGCGACTCGGCATAAGCCTTCACCGTGTCATCCAGCAGATTCTTCAGTGAGTCCTGTCCGCGCAGTTGAAAGTAATCGGCCGCCAGTTCGGCTTGCGCCGTCAGGCGCGTGTTTTCCAGGTCAGCAGCCGTCGCTTGCGCGTTCGCAACATTCGCCCGCACCAGGTTGCGCACACGGCCAAACAAGTCGGGCGTCCAGGAAGCATCGAACGGCAGAGAGAATTCGTTGAAAGTAGACCCCGTCGTCGCGCCGCTGTTCACATTCGTCGTAGTGCGCTGCCGAGTGGCACTCGGAGCCGTTGAAAGCGTTGGAAAATATTGCGCCCGCGCCTCCCTCACCAGGGCGCGAGCCGCCATGAAGTTGGCGAATGCAGCAGCGACGTTCTGATTGGAAATGCTTACTTGCTCCTCGAGCGCGTTCAGTTGCGGATCGCCGAAGATTTCCCACCACTTGCCGTGCAGAGCGCTGTCCTGCGGTTGCGCCACTTTCCAGCCGTCCATTTTCTTCAGGTCGTCGGGCGTGACTTCTTTGAATGTTCCCGGCGTATCCACCGAGGGCCGGCTGTATTTAGGTCCGACCACGCAGCCCTCTAACAAAAGAGCGCTCGACAGTAGCGCGACTGCGGCCCGCATTTTCTTCGTTGCCTTCATCGGCGTTTCGAACTCCTTGCGCAACTCGCCCGTTCCACGGCAAGCGCGCCCAGCATTAAGATGTCATCCGAAGGACGCAAGTTCGTGCTGTCCTTCGAGTTTTCCATGAGCCCGCAGCCATCGCACCCGCCATCGGTCGAGCGAAAGATAGACAACCGGCGTGGTATATAGTGTCAGCATCTGGCTCAAAAACAATCCACCAATAATCGTGATCCCCAGCGGATTGCGCAGTTCCGAACCCGGCCCTGTGCCGAAGGCCAGCGGCAGCGCGCCAAAAAGAGCGGCCATCGTAGTCATCAGAATGGGCCGGAAGCGCAGGATGCAGGCCTGAAAAATGGCGTCCCGCGGGCTTTTACCCTCATTGCGTTCGGCCGCCAGCGCAAAGTCGATCATCATAATTGCATTTTTCTTGACAATCCCGATCAGCAGAATTACGCCGATGATCGCAATCACGCTGAGGTCTTTGTGAAAAATCATCAGCGCCAGCACCGCGCCCACTCCAGCCGAGGGTAGAGTCGAAAGAATCGTGATGGGGTGAACGTAGCTTTCGTAAAGAATCCCCAGCACGATATACACGGCCATCAGAGCGGTGATGATAAGAAAAGGCATCGTCGCCTTGGTCGCCTCGAATGCCTGCAGCGTTCCCGAGAACATTCCAGTCACCGTGCTCGGCAAACCAATCTTTTGCTCCATCCCGAGTATAGCGGCCGACGCCTGGCTTAGCGAAACACCGGGCGCGAGATTGAAGGAGATTGTAACCGAGGGATATTGGCCCTGGTGATTCACCGCCAGCGGCGCCGTCGCTGGCTCGTAATGAGCAACCGCGCTCAGTGGAACGACTTTCCCTTGCGATGCCCGGATATACACGTCATTCAATTTCACCGGCGACTGCCAGAACGTGGGCTCGACTTCGAGTACGACGTGGTACTGGTTAATCGCTGTGTACATGGTTGAAACCTGCGCCTGTCCAAAAGCTTCGTACATGGAATTGTCTAGCATCTCTGGCGTAATGCCGAGACGCGACGCGGTGGCGCGATCGTAGGTCAGCCTGGCTTGCAATCCGCTATTTTGCTGGTCGGTATTGACGTCCGTGAGCAGCTTCAGCTTTCGCATCTGCTGCAGCAGTACCGGCCCCCACTCCACCAGATCTTGCACGTTGTCGCTCTGGATCGTGTATTGATATTGGGCGCTGCTCGCCCGTCCGCCAATGCGCACATCCTGCCCCGCTTGCATGAAGGTGTTGGCCCCGGTGACCCCCAGAAGTTTCGGGCGCAGACGGTCGATGATCTGGCTTGAGGTCGCATGGCGTTGGTTGAAGGGTTTCAGCCCCATGAAGATAAAGCCGCTGTTGGTGGCGCCGCCGCCGCCTGTAAACGCCATGGCGTTATCCACCGCCGGGTCCGTTTTCACTACGCTGACGATCCCCTGCACGGCTTTCTGCATTGCCTGAAAGGAAATGTCTTGCGGTCCCTGGATGCCGCCGAACGCTAGGCCATTATCCTGCTGCGGAAAAAACCCTTTGGGGATGATCGCGAAGAGGTAGATGTTGATGCCAATCGTGATCGCGAGAACGATCAGTGTCAAGCCGGAGTGTTCGAGCACCCAGCCCAAACTGCGCTCATAGACTCCCAGAACAGAATTGAAGGCGCGTTCGCTCACGCGATAGGCTCTGCCCCGTTCCTCATCAGGAATGTGCTGGAGCAGGCGCGAGCACATCATCGGCGTAGTCGTCAGCGACACCACCAGTGAAACCAGAATCGCCACCGACAAAGTCACGGCAAACTCGCGGAACAAACGTCCGACGATTCCGCCCATCATCAGAATCGGAATGAAGACCGCAACCAGCGAGATGCTGATGGAGAGCACGGTGAAGCCGATTTCTTTAGCGCCCCTCAACGCCGCCTGCGCCGGCGCCATGCCGTGTTCGATGTAGCGAGTGATGTTTTCAATGACCACGATCGCATCGTCGACCACGAAGCCTGTAGAAATGGTTAGCGCCATCAGCGAGAGATTGTCGATGCTGTAGTGGCACAGATACATCACGCCAAACGTTCCAATCAAGGATGCGGGAACGGCCACGCTCGGAATCAGGGTGGCGCGCACATTGCGCAAAAATAGAAACACCACCAGAATGACCAGCGAAATCGAAATTATCAGCGAGCGCTCGACATCGTGGACCGAAGCGCGAATGGTCTGCGTGCGGTCGAGCACAACTTCCGTATCGATGGCCGAAGGCACTGACGCCCTTAGCGATGGCAGAGCGGCGCGAATCCGGTCCACCGTTTCGATGATGTTGGCGCCCGGCTGACGGTAGATGATGATGAGAACGGAAGGCTTTCCGTTCACGTATCCCGCGGCGCGTATGTTTTCCGTGGAATCCTGTACCTGCGCGATATCGGATAACTTGACCGCGGCCCCGTTGTGATAGCCGACCACCAGGGGCATATAGTCGGCCGCTTTCAGAAGTTGGTCGTTGGTAGTGACGTCGGCCGTCGTCGACTCGTCCGTGATCTGGCCCTTGGGACTGTTCGCATTTTGCTGGCTCAGCATCGAGGCTACATCCTGCATGCCGAGACCATAACTATTGAGCTGCGTGGGGTTCACATCCACCCGCACTCCGGGCAAAGAACTGCCGCCCACACTAACCTGCCCAACCCCCTGCACCTGCGACAAACGCTGCTGCATGATGGTCGAGGCCGCGTCGTACAGCGTGCCCTTGTCATAGACACTCGACGTCAAACCCACGATCATGATCGGAGAATCTGCCGGGTTCCACTTGCGATACGTCGGATTGCTGGGGAGATTCGCAGGCAAGTAACTGCGCGCCGCATTGATCGCCGCTTGAACGTCGCGCGCCGCTCCGTCAATATTGCGGTTCAAATCAAACTGCAGAGTGATGCTGGTGGTGCCCAGAAAACTGGAGGAAGTCATCTCCGTAATGCCGGCGATTCTCCCGAACTGCCGCTCCAGCGGAGTCGCGATCGACGATGCCATGATCTCCGGACTCGCTCCCGGCAAACTGGCGGAAATCGAAATCGTCGGAAAATCCACTTGCGGCAGCGCCGAGACCGGCAACTGCTGGAAGGCAACCGCTCCCGCCAGCACGATGGCCGCCGTGAGCAGCGTGGTCGCCACCGGTCGCTCAATGAATGGAGAAGAAAGACTCATCGTATTAGCTCAAACCCAATCGCTCCCAAAACTAGTCCGCCGGCATCCCCTCAAATCCGGCGTCGTCGGCCCGGCGTGATGCGAAGCGCTGCGCCAGTTGATCGAAGAAAATGTAGATCACTGGCGTCGTGTAAAGCGTCAGGATCTGACTCAGAATCAATCCGCCCACCATCGAAATGCCCAGCGGCCGCCGAAGTTCCGAACCGATTCCCGTGCCTAGCGCCAACGGCAATCCACCCAGCAATGCCGCCATCGTGGTCATCATGATCGGACGAAAACGCAGAAGGCATGCTTGGTAAATCGCTTCTTCGGCTCGCTTGCCCTCTTTGCGCTCCGCTTCCAGCGCGAAGTCGATCATCATGATGCCGTTCTTTTTCACAATGCCGATCAGCAGGATGATTCCTATCAGCGCCACCACACTCAACTCCTGGCCGCAAATCAACAACGCCAATATGGCGCCCACTCCGGCCGAAGGCAGTGTCGACAGAATCGTGATGGGATGAATGTAACTTTCATAGAGAACGCCGAGCACGATATACACCGTGATCAGGGCCGCGAGAATCAGCAGCGGCTCGTTCGATAACGATGCCTGGAACGAAGCCGCCGTCCCTTGAAACGCTCCCTGCACGCTCAGCGGCATGTTGATTTCCCGTTGTGCCTTGTCGATGGCGTCCGTAGCTTCGCCAAGCGATGCGCCCGGCGCAAGATTGAATGAGATCGTGACCACGGGAAACTGACCCTGGTGATTGACCGACAATGGGCTGCTCTTGGTTTCGAAGTGAGTGAACGCACTCAATGGCACCGCGCCGCCATTCACTGAACTCACAGCAGTGGGGTTCGCCGACCCTGAACTGGTGCTGGTATTCGGCGAAGCCGAAGGGCTTGCCCCAGCCGATGATGCGGAATTGCCCGACGCCGTTGTCGCCGTGACCGTCTGCGTGCTCGTGGTCGTCGTAAGCGCCGTCGGTGCCAGCGCCGACCGGACATAGAGGTCCTGCAACTTCGCCGGGTTTTTCTGGAAGTCCGGTTCAGTTTCCAGCACGATATGGTACTGATTTAATTGCGTGTACAAAGTTGAGACCTGCCGCTGCCCAAACGCGTCATAAAGCGCCTGGTCGATCGCTTGCGGCGTGATGCCCATGCGCGACGCTGTCACCCGGTCAATCGACAACGACGCGGCGAGCCCGGAAGTTTGCTGGTCCGTCGCCAGGTCGCGAAGCTGCGGAATCGCTTTCAGCTTGTTCATCAATTCCGCCGTCCAGTGATTCAGTTCTGTCTGGTTCGGGTCTTCCAGCGTGTACTGATACTGCGTCCGGCTCACCCGATCTTCCACCGTGAGGTCTTGCACCGGTTGCATGTAGAGCGTAATGCCGTCGATCTTCTCCAGTTTTGGCTGCAGCCGCCGGATCACATCCGAGGCGTTGATCTTTCGCTCTTCCAGCGGCTTCAGGTTGATCTGGATGCGCCCGCTGTTCAAAGTCGTGTTCGTGCCGTCGATGCCGATAAACGAAGACAGGCTCTCTACCGCCGGGTCCTCCAGAATCGTGTGCGTGAGTTCCTGCTGCCGTTCCGACATGGCGGTAAACGAAATAGACTGCGTGGCTTCGGAAATTCCTTGAATGATGCCCGTGTCCTGCACCGGAAAAAAGCCTTTGGGAACGATGACGTAGAGAATGATTGTGAGTACCAGCGTGCCCGCAGCGACCACCAAAGTCGCCGTTTGCCGCTTCAACACCCACTTCAGAGTTCTTCCGTAAAAGGCGATAATGCTCTCGAACGCATGCTCCGAAGCCACGTAGAAACGGCTTGGCTTTTGCCCGTGCGTGCTCTTCAAAAGACGCGAACACATCATCGGAGTCAGCGTCAGCGAAACCACAGCCGAAACCAGAATCGTCACGCTGAGCGTGATCGCAAACTCGCGGAAAAGCCGCCCCACGATGTCGCCCATGAAGAGCAGAGGAATCAGCACCGCGATCAGCGAGATGGTCAGCGATACGATCGTGAACCCAATCTGCTCCGATCCCTTCAGCGCCGCTTCGAGCGGCCGGTCTCCCTCTTCGATGAAGCGAATGATGTTCTCGATCATCACGATGGCATCATCGACCACAAAGCCAGTCGAAATAGTCAGGGCCATCAGCGTCAGGTTGTTCAAGCTGAACCCCGCCAGATACATCACCCCGAACGTGCCCACAATCGAAAGCGGTACCGCGACACTGGGGATAATCGTGGCGGCAACGTTCCGAAGGAAAAGGAAGATAACCATCACCACCAGCCCGACAGTGAGCATGAGCTCGAATTCCACGTCGGAAACCGAAGCCCGGATTGTCGTCGTACGGTCAGTCAGTTCGTTGATCTGGACTGCAGCCGGAAGGTTGCTCTTGAGTGCGGGCAGCAGCTTCTTGATCCGGTCGACCACCTGAATGATGTTTGCGCCCGGCTGCCGCTGGATATTGACGATCACCGCCGGCGTCTCGTTCATCCACGCCGCCTGGCGGACGTTTTCCACGTCGTCCTGGACCAGCGCCACATCCGAAAGCTCCACTGGCGAGCCGTTGTGGTAGGCAATGACGACTTTTTCAAAGTCGGCTGCCGTCAGCAACTGGTCATTCGACTGGATCTGGTAATCCTGCTGCGGACCGTCGAAGTTGCCAATCGCCTGGTCGAGGCTGGTCTGCTGCAACGCCGTCCGCACATCCTCGAGATTGATCCCGTAAGAAGAAAGCGCAGTCGGGTTCACCCGCACCCGCACCGCTGGCTTCTGGCCTCCGCTGATGCTGACCAAGCCAACCCCAGGAAGCTGTGCGATCTTTTGCGCGAAGCGTGTATCCGCAAAGTCCTCAACCTGCGACAGCGGAATCGTCTTCGACGAAAGAGCCAACGTAAGAATCGGCGTATCGGCCGGGTTCGTCTTGCTATAAATCGGCGGAACCGGCAGATCGGAAGGCAAGTAAGTTTGCGCGGCATTGATGGCCGCCTGCACTTCCTGCTCAGCTACGTCGATGTTCAACTCCAGCGCAAACTGCAAAACAATAATGGAACTTCCATCCGAACTGGTGGAAGTCATCTGATTCAGGCCAGGCACTTGGCCGAACTGCCGCTCCAGCGGAGCGGTAACTGCCGACGCCATCACGTCCGGACTGGCGCCCGGATAAAACGTCACCACCTGAATCGTCGGGTAATCCACCTCGGGCAGCGCCGAGACAGGCAATTGAATATAGGCGACAAAGCCCGCCAGCAAGATCGCCGCCATCAACAGCGACGTCGCTACCGGTCGCAAAATAAATGGACGAGAAGGACTCACTGACGCGCGGCTCCGTTCTTGCCTCCGGAAGCAGACCCGTTGCTCTGGCCGCTTTGCGACTGACCGCTCTGCGACTGGCCGCTCTGAGCCTGACCAGCCTGCGATTGCCCCGTCGGCTGCTGTCCCGCGGTCGTGCCCGCGGCCTTGGGCTGGCGGATCGTAACTTTCGCTCCATCCAGTAGCCGGTCAAATCCGTTCACTGCCACTACTTCATTCGGTTCGAGTCCCTGCACCGCGGTTGACGGACCGTCCGTCGTACTCGGTGTGATCGTGCGGATCGACGCCGTCGCCCCACCGCCGTCACTCTTGATGACATAGACATAAGCGCCCTGCGCGTTGCGCTGGATCGCCGGAGTCGGTATCAGCGTCACATCATGCTGCGTGTCAACCAGCAGCCTTATGTTGACAAACTGGCTCGGAAAAAGTGCATTGTCGTTGTTGTCGAAAACCGCTTTCAGCTTCAGCGTTCCCGTCGTCGGATCAATAACGTTATCCAGCGTCAGCAATTTGCCCGACGCCAGCTTCGTGCTTTCAGCGCGGTCAAATGCGTCCACCGTCAGCGTCTTCCCTTTGCGCAATTGCTGCTGAATTGCCGTCAGAGAATCTTCCGCAATGCTGAAAATCACCGTAATAGGCTGCAGCTGCGTGATCACCACCAGCGACGTCGTGCTGTTGGCCTGCACAATGTTTCCCGGATCGACCAGCCGCAGTCCAACCCGTCCCGCGATCGGCGATGTGATCTGCGTGTACACCAGATTGACTTTGGCATTGGCCAGTTGACCTTCGTCGTTTTGTACCGTGCCTTCGTCCTGAAACACAACTTGCTCTTGATCGTCGTATTGCTGCTTGGCGATGGCGTTGCGATCCAGGGCTTGCTTGTAACGGTCCAGGTCGATCTTGGCTTCGCTCAGTACCGCTTGATCGTGCGCCAGTTGTCCCTGCACCTGCGTCAACGCCGCCTGATAAGGACGCGGATCGATTTCGATCAGCGGGTCGCCTTTTTTCACCATCTGGCCTTCGCGATAGTAGACCTTGGTGATTTCACCCTGCACTCGGCTGGTCACCGTCACCGTATATACCGGCGTCACCGCGCCGAGTGCGTTCAAAAAGACCCCGATGTCGCCCCGGTGCGCCGTCGCTGTTGAAACCAAGACGGGCCGTGAAGCTGGATCGCCCCCGGCTTTGGCTTCACTATCACCCCCGCGGCGGCTCCAGATCGTAATGCCAACCAATAGCACAACCACTACGAGCACCCAGACCCACCAGCGGCTGCCGGATCGGGTTGAATTTTCCGTTATCGGATTTTCCACAATCGGTGGCTGTGATTTTTCAGTGATCGGCTGCTGCGATGTCTGTGTGTCCATAATGTCAGGCGATTGTTACGTAGTCCTCGGATGCACAAATTCCTTAGCTCTTAGGGGTTGTCCTCTGAAACTTGCAGAGATGGGGCAAACATTCTTGGGACAAACACTAGAAGGAAAGTTGCAGCGGCAGGCACAATTCTCTCCCCAGCCTTCTGGCTGCATCTTACCATTTTCGCTACCTTCATTTTGACGTGTCAGAAGGCATTACGGCGCGAACTTTTTGTGAAGAATTGTCAACGCCTCTGCGCTTTGGAGGCTGGTTACCTCCGCGCCGTAGAGCGGAATGGCGCGCGCGTATAATGCAGGCCGTGACTTCGCCCGAAGACGGCAAATTCGTTGCTCAACGCGGATTCACCCGCGGCCAGATTGCGCAGCGTTCCTTGCTCGCGCTTCTCATCCTGCTGGCCGTCGCTTATGCTGCGGACTCGGCTGTGTTCCGCTATCGTTTATCCACCAACCATCAGCCTTTCGGCAGCGTGACCATCTCACACTACGATGCCGTGCTCCAGAAAGACGGCCGGAGCGAACTGATCTTCGATCCTCCCGCTCAACAGACCTGCGTCAATAGCCTGTTCCCGCACGCCGGCTTTCCTCCCTGCTGGTATCTGAACCGGAACGCCGAACGCCGCACTGACATATAACGCGACTGATCCATTGATCCAACCACTAATAACCAATGACGAACGTAATTTCCTTACGATGGCAGCGTCTGCCCGCGCGTCTCCGCGCCGAACGGAGTTAGCAACAAGCCAACGGCGAATGCAATCGCCGTAAGTGCCACCGGCGTCCCGATGGAGCCAAAGTGGCGCACTCCCGCGCCGACGAGAAACGTGATTCCAGCTCCGGCGAAGCGGGCAAACGACGTGGAGAATGCAAACGCGCTGGCGCGGCACTCCGTTGGATATTGCTCAGGCAGCCACAACGTATAGACGGCAAAATTCGCTCCGCCCAATCCCAGGAAAAACAAGCAGACAAAAAGCAGTGGCAGTCCGTTTCCGCCCAGATAGTAAACCTTGCCGAACGTAAGCGCGATAAACACCATCATCAGCGCGAAGAAAAAAGCCAACGCGCCGCGCCGCCCCAATCGCTCGGCCAGAGTTGGCATCAGCAGACACCCGAGTATGGTCGCAACCGCCACCAGCATGGTCGCATAAGACGCCAGTTGTGCCGCTTGCTGTCCCGTTCGCCCGCTGGCTTCAGCCAGCGTCGTCACCGCCGCCGGAACATACACCGTTCCCGCCCACAACCCGCAGATTGAAACCAGCATGAAGATCGAATTCAGAATCGTGCGCCGCCGCAGCATCGGATTAAACAGCGTCGCCAGCGGACGCCACCACGACCAGCTCTGCACCACTTTCTCTTTCTGCACCCAGCGCGAGGGTTCGGTCACGCCATAACGAATCCACGCCAACAGAAGCGCCGGCAATCCTCCGAAAGCGAACATCCAGCGCCACCCGAAGTGACTGCCAATGCTGTAGTTCGCCAGCGCCGCCAGCAGAAAGCCAAAGTAATATCCCGTGTGCATGAATCCGGCGCCGGAAATCCGCCGATGCTCCGGCCATTCTTCGGCCACAAAAGTTCCCCCCATCGCCCATTCGCCGCCAATGCCAATGCCTGCCAGCAGGCGCAGAACAGCGAGCTGCCACACGCTCACCGCAAACGCGCTCAACAAAGTGAACACCGAATAGCACAACACCGTCAGCATCAGCGTGCGCACGCGGCCAAACTTGTCGCCAATCGGCCCCCACAGAAACGCCAGTCCCCAGCCGATCAGGAAAAGCGCAAACAACAATCCTCCGTAATAACCAATGTTTCCTTTGGTCGCGGCAATGCCCGAGCGTGGCAGCAACTCGCGCAGCGACGGCACCAGAACCAGCGCGTAGATCACCGAATCCATGCCGTCCAGCGTCCATCCTCCCCAGGACGCCCAAAACCCACGGACCTGATTGCGCGTAAGAGATTTGGATTCGTTGCTCAGCTGATTCTGTCCCGGTGGAATCGACAAAGGATGCGCGTTCATGGCACCGCAGCATATGCTGATTGCTTGGTGGATGCCAGTTCGTTGTTCGGCGCGAAACTCGCCCGGCGCGAAACTCGCCTAGGCGCGAGATTCGCTTAAGCCCGAGACTCGGAATTCCTGCGCTTCCCTGCTCCGTTGCGAGCCGCCGAAGAGGCTAAGCGATTGGCTTCGCGATTGTTCTCGCGACTCACGTGCGAGATCGTAAAGGCGAACGAGCCGGCCAGCTTGCGGCAAATCCAATTCAGCGAGTACAACCGCGGACTGCGGCAGCGGTATTCCCCGCTCATCTGCCGCACCACCACTTCGGAATCGGAAAACACATGCAGCGCCCGCGCCTTCAGCTCTTTGGCGCATTGCAACGCCTCCAGCAGCGCCACATACTCGGCCACGTTATTGTCCTGCCGCCCAATCCACCGCGCAATTCGGATCGGCCCCGCCGCCGAACCGTCCATCACTACTCCAATGCCCGCCGATCCCGGATTCCCGAGTGACCCGCCATCGACATACGCCACGAAATCCGACATCGCGTGAAAATCTTCGACTTGCCGCCTGCAATCAATATGCGGGACACATTTTCCCGCGTCAAGAACTTTGCTTGGTTCAGACTTTGTTTGCGTTTCTCGTTCGTTCCTTTTGTTCAACGTCATCCTCGCCCATCTGCGCATCGTCCCCCTTGTGCAAGGTTGTGTGGAAAATTGGAAAACAATTATTCCTTCATTTATTAACCGATTATGAATAAGCAATTTGCGGCTGCCGATTTTTCTGCTTCCCGCAACCTCAATTGCACCGAAAAAGGGCGTTGACATTTTGCATGCAAATCTTTAAGTTGAGTCCCGTCGACGGCTGAAAGGGTTGAACGAAACGAAAGTTTCGCCAGTCCGAAGTAGGCTGAGTGATCGGTCCGCGCGGGGCGACCCGACGAGACTACCAGACCTGAAAAAACCGACGGCTCTGCGAGGGGCAGTTGGGGTTTGGGACCACGAAAGCGGTGATCGCATCAAGGGCTGTGACGGTGCATGTTCCACGCTGATGGGCTCCCTCGCAGGAGCAAGCAGCTAGAGCATAACCAATGTCACAGCCTTTACCTTTTCCCTCCACCATTCTGAAACGACTTCTCGTACCAAAATGCCCCGCAAATTTCACGCAACTTAGTTAATTCTTAGGACAGGTAGCTCCAGCACCCGCAAGCCCAATGTGCCGGCTTACGGGTTGGTTGGCTGAGGATTACCTTGCAGAAAGCTTTCCACCTTATTCGCATTAATGCTGATGGGCAATTTCTTTTTCGTATCCTTCCACTCTTTTTGGGTCATCGATGAGCGAATTCTCTTAGCTTCAGCGGCGGCACTCTTGTCTCCCCGCTCGGCGGCGAGCAGGTACCACACGAATGCCTGGATCCGATCAGGCTTGGTGCCTGCGCCATTTTCGTACATATGGGCCAAAGCAAGCATAGAAGCCTCATTGCGCTCATGGGCTCCCTGTTCGTACCAATGGAACGCTTCTTTCGGATTCTCTGCCACGGCGTAGCCGTGCTGATATAGGTATCCGAGGCACCAGTAGGCT
>DATEBK010000230.1:0-19144 GCA_035287825.1 Terriglobales bacterium | reverse complement strand
CAACCAATCAATACCATTTTAATATACGCTACACGATTCATCATCGCGCTCTCCATTCGACCGCATTTTTTGCCCGAATACTGTGGTGAACTCGGCACTGCTCGCTCTCCTGTGGTGAAATAGAAGCAGGCCAATAATGACAACCAGGTCAGTTGCACTACGCCGCAAGCTCAAAGCGGCCGAACGGAACGTTCATGGATTGTGGCAGATCCTCAAGGCCCTGGTGTCGACCGACCATCCTCTGCTTGCTCATCTGATTCCGATTCGGCGTTGCAATCTGTCTTGCACTTACTGCAACGAGTTCGACGATTTTTCCAAACCCGTTCCGACCGACGATATGTTGCGGCGCGTTGACCGGCTCGGCGAACTCGGCACTTCGGTGATTACCATCAGCGGCGGCGAACCGATGCTGCATCCGCAGCTGGATGACATCATTCACCACATGCGCCAGCGCAGAATTGTCTCCGGTTTGATCACCAACGGTTATCTGCTGACCGCCGACCGCATTCAGAGGTTCAACCGCTCAGGTCTGGAATGGCTGCAGATTTCGATCGACAACGTGAATCCTGACGAGGTTTCGAAGAAGAGCCTGAAGGTGCTCGACAAGAAGTTGCAGCTGCTCGCCGAGCACGCCGAATTTCACGTCAATATCAACTCCGTCGTTGGCAGCGGAGTCAGTCATCCGCAGGATGCGCTGACCATCGGCAAACGCGCGCTGGAACTGGGATTCAGCTCGACCATTGGCATTATTCACGATGGCTCGGGACAACTGCAGCCGCTGAACGACGAAGAACGCAACGTGTATCACGAGATGAAGAACCTGGAGAAACGCAGCTTCACCCGCGTGAATGCGTTCCAGGACAACATTGCCTTAGGCCGTCCGAACCAGTGGCGTTGCCGCGCTGGCGGACGCTATCTCTACATTTGCGAAGATGGACTCGTCCATTACTGCTCGCAACAGCGCGGATATCCTGGAATCCCGCTGGAAAAATATACAGTCGCTGATTTACGCCGCGAATTTTATACCGAGAAGTCCTGCGCTCCGCACTGCACCGTTTCATGCGTGCATCAGGTTTCGGTGCTCGACGCATGGCGCGCGCCGCAATGGCCTCCAACCGCGCAACAGCCGGCAAACGGACTCATCAACATCGAATAAGGTAGAGCTTGATTCTAGAACGTTCAACCCTAAGAACGTCGTCCCAAGATCTTCATCCCTAGAACGTCGTCGCGACCGTGAAGCGGAAGGTCTTTCGCGGTTCGAGCAGCGTGAACCGCGATCCCAAGGTTGAGAGTGTCGTGCGGTAGGTATAGAGTCCTGCGGCTCCGTTAGGGAACATGTCACGCGTGATAGGAACGGCTGGTTCGGCGCTGCCATCGAGTCGCAGCGCGTTGTATGCGTAGTAAATGCGGAACGGCGCATTGACAACCGGAAGCATCGTCTGCAGTTCCAGTCCAGTCGACATGCGCACAACCCAGTTCGTTCCCGGAACCGGCGTGAGATTCTGCGAGATCCCGCTGATCGTCGAACCACCTTCGCAGGCATATGCACTGCTTAGGTATGGACAACCGAACAGCGTACTCTTCAGGTTCTCGTACTGAATCGGGTTGATCTGCAGTTGTGAGCTGCGCAGAATGGGATCGGTTCCCACGTCGACAAATGGTGCAATCGCCACCGGACCAGCGATGGTGATGCGGTATTCCAGGTTGCCGTGCATGCTGAGATCGCCGCCTGGAGTCACCAGTTGCGAGTACAGCACCGGAATATTCCAGCAGTTGCTAGCGCACGCTCCATTCGCGCCCTGAATCACCGGGAATCGCGGGTTGGCAGGGACGAAGGTGCCATCAGGATTTCTGAGGGCGACGGATTGCGCGCTGGGCAGATATGCGATGGGTGAAACGGTGCGGATGTCAAAACCGCGCAAGTCGTTTTCGCCGCCAAGATAGGCCCGTTCGAAGGGTGGCGCAACGATTCCGCCGTAACCCGTGATAAACGAAGCCTGCACGTTGTAGCCGAGCGCGTTGCGCTTCTTCTGCATGGGGAAAAACTGCTTGAATTGCACGATCGGCCGGATCGTATGCACTGTCCCGCCCAGACCCGAGAACTCACCGCCGATGAACAGACTCTTGCCCTTGTGCGGCGCATAGTAGGAATCCAGAGTGTTCATGGTAAAGCTGGGCGTGATTTTGCTGGTGATAATCCCGTTGAGCGCGTTAGGACCGGTGATGCCGCGGAAATTGAGGTTCTCAAACAACAGCTTGGAGGCGTTGCTCACTGCGACCAGCGAAGAACGGTCGAATGAGTAGCTGATGCCAACGCGTTTAAAGGAATGGCGCAACGGATAACTCAAGCTCCCGCTGAATCCGGTGCTCGACTGCGAGTAGTTCTGCAGGTTCTGCAGATAGGCTGAAGGCAGATTCAGGTTTTGTCCGGTTGCAATGGCGTACTGCTTGGCCTGGTCGTAGTTGGTCTTACGCGTGTAGACATTGAAGCCTGCCTGGATCGGGCGATCGAACAGATATGGCTCAGTGAATCCGAAGACCAGATCGCGCTGGCGGCTGCCCAGGCTGGCTTGCACGGAGAGGGTCTCGCCCAATCCAAGAAAGTTGTTGGTGCTGTAATTGAGGCCGACAAAGGCTCCGGCCAGACCGCTGACGCCGCCCTGCAGTCCGATGCTGTTTTTACCTTTTTCGTGGACTTTCAGAGTGAGATCGACGGTGCCGTTCTTTTCATCGAGGTGACGTTCGGTGGTATTGGGATCGTCGGGCTTGAGCTGATCGAAATAGCCGAGCTGGTTCAGGCGCAGCAGGCTGAGCTCCCAGAAGCGCGAGTTGTAGACTTGGCCTTCTTCCAGCGCAATTTCGCGGCGGATGACTTTGTCGCGGGTCGTGGTGTTGCCCTGGAACTCGATGCGGCGTACATAAAATTGCTTGCCTTCGTCCACGTCGAAGGTCAGGTTGACGAGTTTCTTTTCGTCGTCGAAGCTGGTGTCAGGCACGGTGGTGAAGTTGATGTATCCGGCCGTGCCGTAGGCCTTGCGCAGGTTCTCCATACCCTTGGCGACTTTTTCGCGGCTGAAAATTTCGCCGTCCTTCATGGGGAAAAGGCTGCGCAGCGCATTGACGTTGGAGATCGCTTTATTGTTCTTGAAGGTGATTTTGCCCAGACGGTAGCGGTCACCCTCCTCGATCGGCATCAGGATATCGACCGATTTTCCCGCTCCGGGCTGGATCCAGGGAATGTGGAAGCCGGTGTGTCCGGTGTCGTGGATCTCGGTCTTCGGGTCGTCGACCAGCACCTTGAAGTAGCCGCGGTTCTGGTATTCGGCGCGAACGCGCTCGGTATCTTCTTCAAGCTTAGTAGCGTCGTAAGTCTTGGCGAACAGGTTTTCCAGAAAAATGGAGTGCGGAATACCGATGGGCTTGAGGTTTTTCATCGCCGCACGGAGCGTACGGTCGGGTACGTGCTTATTGCCGCGGAAACGAATGCGCCCAACCTTTACTTTCGGGCCTTCTTTGATGACGAAAGTGACGCCAATGGCGTTGGGAGGGATGGAACGGATTTCGGTGCGGATGGTAGCGAACTGGTGGCCGTGTTCGGAGAGCAACTCCTTCAGCACGACCTCAGCCTTCTTCACCTTGGTGGGATCGTACTGGTTTTCGACCGAAAGCGGAACCTTGCGCTCCTTGAAGCGATCGAGCACGTCGCTGGTCGAAATTGCATTCAGACCGACATAGTTGATCTCGCGGATCGTGGGCCGTTCTTTGACGTAAATGTGAAGGATCCAACCCTTGGGATTCTGTTCCCGCTCAAAGCGAATGTCTTCAAAATAGCCAGTGTTCCAGAGCGCGTTGAAGTCACGCTCGATGGCCGCCGGGTCATACACGTCGCCGACTTTGGTGAAGATGCGGGCTTTAATCGTGTCGGTCGGTATACGGCGATTGCCGTGGGTCTGAATGCCGACAACGAGCTCTTGTTGGCCGAGAACCGGGGCCGTCAATGACAGAAACGTGGCCAGAAAAAGGGCGCAAAACCGGACAGAGCTACACCCCCAAACTCCTGTGGAGGAAGAAGATGGAGGCCGATTCGGCCATTTCCGCGGGTCCGTGTCGTGGCCGAGTCGCGGGGCCCGCACAGGGATTTCCTGATGACGGCGATGAATTGCAACTACCTCGAAAAACTAGAGTTAGGAAAACGGTAATTATACGGTAGAGAGTGAGAACCGTCCAAGGCGGAGAGCAAAAGCGAAGGCAAATTTCTACCCGGTGAGTCGCGCCCGAAACAGTTCCACCTCAACACAGACGGAAAAGAACGTCGCCGCGTTGCCCATGTCGGTAAGTTTTTCTGAAGTTAGCACATTGATGTTGCCACCGCCGGGGCTGAAGCGCGCCCAATCCAGCCAAGCGGCCACCACGCCGGGAGACACTGCGCCGTCGACTCGCGCTTGCAGCACGATTTCTCCCCGCGAGTTGAAGGCGCGAACCTGATCGCCATCGCGTACGCCACGAGCCTTGGCATCAGTGGGATGCATTTCCAGATCGCCGATCGAAGGCTCCATCTCGCGTACCGACGGAACATTGGCAAACGACGTGTTGAGATGGTTGTCCGGCTTGCGCGCCAGCAGTTCGAGGGGAAACCCAGCTTTTGATCCAGCGCCATGTCTCGACTCATCAGGAGGGGTGAAGCCAACGACTGGATCAAGACCCTGCTGTTGCAAAGCTTCGCTGTAAAATTCCGCTTTGCCGCTGGCCGTAGAGAAGTTGCCTTGGGCGAAAGGTAGAAAGGGCGCAATCGCGACGGAATTCTCATTTTGGGCCGAGCTGTAAGTTCCGAAGTTCAAACGGACACGGTGTTCCCGCTCCAGCCGCTCACGATCGATGCCGATGAGCCACGGATTCGGCGACTCCAGCGCGCGATCAATCATTGAATCGACCGTCTCGCGAAAGCAATCCTCTTCGAAGCCCATGCGCCGGGCGAGCGCGCGAAATAAATCAACATTCGACCGGCATTCACCAAGTGGCTCCATCGCCTGGTTCGACACCTGCAGGTAGTAGTGGCCATAAGCAGCCTGTAGGTCTTTATGTTCGAAAAATGTGGTCGCAGGCAGCACGATATCGGCGTAGTCAGTGGTGTCGGTCAAGAACTGTTCGTGGACCACCGTGAACAGATCCGGCCGAATCAATCCGCGGACAACTTCGTTATGGTTCGGGCACACTGCCGCAGGATTTGAGTTGTAAACAAATAACGCTTGGACCGGCGGCGCTGTGAGCGCGTTCAGTGCGCTACCCAATTGCACCATATTGACGGTACGCGCCGGACGTCCCAGCGCTTTGTGCATCAGTTCCGGCATTTCAAGTGAGGCTTTGTTCAAGCCGAAGGAACCGCTGAGCGACAGCTGCAATCCGCCGCCAACTTCTTTCCACGATCCGATCAAGCACGGAAGCATGGTGACGGCGCGCATCGCCATGCCGCCACCTTCAGAGCGTTGGATGCCGTAATTGACTCGGATCACCGACGGTCGCTGGGTGGCATACTCGCGCGCCAGTTTGCGAATGTCATCGGCGGAGATCCCGGTCCACTGCGCAACCTTCTCCGGCGAATATTGCTGAGCGCGCTCTTTCAGTTCTTCGAATCCCGCCGTGTAACGAGAAACGTAGGCAGCGTCAAAGAGATTTTCGTTGATGATGACGTGCATCATCCCGAGCGCGAGTGCGGCATCGGTGCCAGGGTTGATGGGCAAATACCAATCGGAGCACTTCGCCGTACGGGTGCGGTACGGATCGATCACAACCAGTTTCGCGCCCTTGCGCCGCGCTTCCTCGATAAACGGCCAGAGGTGGACATTGTTGCCGTGAATGTTCGCGCCCCAGGCGATGATGTACCGAGATTGCGCAAACTGCTCGGGCTCGGTGCCCAGCTTAATGCCAACCACCGACTTCAGCCCTTCTTCGCCGGCGCTCGAGCAGATGCTGCGCTCGAGTTGCGAAGCGCCCAGCCGGTGGAAAAATCGCCGGTCCATGGAAGCACCGTTGAGCGCTCCCAAAGTGCCTCCGTAGGAGTAGGGCAAAATTGCTTCCGGCCCGTAAGCATCGGCAATCCACCGAAATCGCTGGCCAATCTCATCCAGCGCGTCATCCCATGAAATCCGCTCAAAACCGGGGGTGGCAAGCATGCCCCCGGCAGCGTTCCCCGCAGCCGCGGCCGGCCCCTTCGGTCCCACTCGCCGCATCGGATAGAGCACCCGACCCGGCGAATACACGCGATCAAGATACTTGGCGACCTTGGCGCAGAGAAATCCGCGCGTAACGGGATGCTGCTTGTCCCCCTGAATCCGGGTAGCGCGGCCATCCTCAATCGTGATCAAAACGCCACAGGCATCGGGACAGTCGTGCGGACATGCTGCGTGAACAACGCGCTTCATGACCAGATTATAAGGCCAACGATTACAAGGCGAACTACGCGAAAAAGGACACCGACCCCACCTGCACGGGTGGGCCTGAAACCATGGAACATCCGAGTAGTGTCCGCCGTCTCAACCCGTGTTATCGTGCGCTAGTTGCCTCTGCGAAATTCTCAGCGGAGTTGCTGCCATGCGAACGATCGTTTTCTCTTTGATTGCACTGATTGTCTGCACCTTCTGCTCGCCGCTGCCCGCACAAACCGGTTGCACCGGCATGTCCCTCGGTATCGGCGCCAGTCTGAACGGGTTCGTCCCGTTTCCCGCCGATAATCTCTGGAACCAGAATGTTGCCAGCTTACCCGTCGATCCGAATTCGGACGCGTATATCAATTTCATCGGCACGACCACGCCACTTCATCCCGATTTTGGCTCCGGCTACTACGCCGGACAAAGCATCGGAATCCCTTACATCGTGGTGAGTGGACAGCCACCGGTGAAAATCGATTTCACCAAGTATGGCGACGAAAGCGATCCGGGCCCGATGCCAATCCCGCAGAACGCTCCGATCGAGGGATATCCCAAGCCTGGCAATGGCGACCGCCACGTGCTCGTGCTCGATCGCGACAACTGCTGGCTCTACGAGCTCTACTATTCGCACTCGCTGAAGAACGGAGACTGGAACGCCGGCTCTGGCGCGGTGTGGGACCTGCTGAATAACGAGCAGCGGCCTTATACCTGGACTTCAGCCGACGCAGCGGGCTTGCCGGTTTTCCCCGGTTTGGCTCGCTATGACGAAGTTGCCGATGGCGCCATCCAGCATGCTTTGCGCTTTACGCTGCAATACAGCCAAGCGGCATTTACGCCTCCTGCAAGCCATTGGGCCGCGAACTCGACCAACCCTTATGCCGCACCGATGGGGATGCGTTTGCGCCTCAAGTCGAGCTTTGACATCGAGGGATTTCCTCCGCAGTCCACGGTAATTCTGACTGCGCTGCAGCAATATGGAATGATCATGGCCGACAACGGCAGCTCGATGTTCATTACCGGAGATCCGGACAAT
Organism: Terriglobales bacterium; assembly: GCA_035287825.1. Lineage (GTDB taxonomy): Bacteria > Acidobacteriota > Terriglobia > Terriglobales > Acidobacteriaceae > Acidiflorens. Next base: position 11,686 of record DATEBK010000230.1, on the reverse strand, counting down.
CGTTGGGACAACAACGATCTCGCGGCGTTGAAAACCGTGCCCGCTTCGGCGTTTGAAGTTGTGCTGATGAGTCCTATCTATACGCAAGGCAACATTCCACAGGGAGCCAACCCGACAATCACGAGTTTTACCGCTACGCCACAGTCGGTTCCACCGGGTACGTCCGTGACCTTGAATTGGACGGTCAGCAACGCCGACTACAACATCGTGTCACCGCAGGTAGGAGTCATACGAGGAACGTCAGCAACGGTTGTGCCGACAAAGACGACAACCTATATGTTGTATTCAACGAACCAATATGGGAGGACCACCGCGAAGGTCAAAGTAACGGTGCAATAGTTCGTGTTGCGAAAGCAGGTCCGGCGCGGGCGAGGCCGCCCGCGCTACAGACGTTACTTGAATTCCAACACTTCCTTTTCTTTCCCCTTACTCATCTCTTCCATCTTCTTGATCTCATCGTCCGTCAGCTTCTGGATTTCATCCAGCGCACGCTTCTCGTCATCTTCGGCAATCTTCTTGTCTTTCATGGCCTTCTTGATCGCCTCATTGCCGTCGCGCCGTACATTGCGGATTGCGGTCCGATGCTCTTCGAGAATCCGGTGCAGGTGCTTCACCATATCCTTGCGCCGCTCTTCGGTAAGCGCGGGCACCGGAACGCGGACAATCTTGCCGTCGTTCATAGGATTGAGGCCGAGATCAGCGCCGCGAATGGCTTTTTCAATCGCTCCCAGTTGGGAAGTATCAAAGGGCTGCACCGTGATCATTTGCGGCTCGGGCGCATGAATCTGGGACACCTGGTTGAGCGGCATCTGCTCGCCGTAATAATCCACCGTTACCGTATCGAGCATATGAATGTTGGCGCGGCCCGTGCGCGTAGCCGCCATCTCGCGGCGAAAATCCTCGACCGCTTTATCCATGCGCGTCTTGAGTGCAGCGAAGGTTTCTTTTAAGGAAGGGTGAGCCATCTCTCTCAGCTCCAACGTCTTGAGATCAGAACGGTGAATTATAAATCAGTACTGGGCACAGACTTAAGCGCAGACCAGCGATCCGATCTTCTCGCCCAGAACCACACGTCGAATATTCCCGCGCTGGTTGAGGTTGAAAACGATGATCGGAAGATTGTTGTCCTTGCACAAAGAAATCGCCGTCGAGTCCATCACTTTCAGGCCCTGCCGTAACACATCCATGTAGGTGAGGGTCGAATACTTCTTGGCGTCCGGAACCTTCATCGGATCGGCATCGTAAACGCCGTCCACTTTGGTTGCTTTCAAAATCGCATCTGCCTTGATTTCCATGGCGCGCAGCGAGGCTGCGGTGTCGGTCGAGAAATACGGGTTGCCAGTACCGCCGGCGAAAATGACCACGCGTCCTTTTTCCAGGTGCCGCATGGCGCGTCGCCGGATAAACGGCTCTGCGACCTGGTTCATCTCGATCGCGGTTTGCACGCGGGTGTAGACATTCTGCTTTTCGAGCGCGTCCTGCAGCGCAAGCGCGTTGATTACGGTGGCCAGCATACCCATGTGGTCGGCCGAAACGCGGTCCATGTTTCTTGCCTGATCGGCCACTCCGCGAAAGAAGTTTCCGCCGCCGACGACAATCGCCATCTGGATGCCGAGCTGGTGCACGTCGGCCAGTTCCGCCGCAACTTCATGAATGCGGATAGTGTCGACGCCGAAGCCTTTGTCAGCGGCCAGGGCCTCGCCGGAAATTTTCAGCAGGATGCGTTTGAAGATCGGTGCCGGCATGAAGAGTTAGTGTAGCACCGGAAAGGGAGCGCAGCTTCGTGGCGCAGGGCAAAAGGGGCGCCGCAGCGCCCCTGAAATTGTTCGGTTGCTACTTGGCAACCGGTGCGGTTGCTTCGACCTCATCCGGCTTGCTGCTGACGAATGCGACCGTTGCGGTCGCATCCCCCACCTTGAACCGCGCAAAACGGCGCACGGCGATGTTCTCGCCTAGCTTGCCAATCTTCGCGGCAATCAGCTGTGAAATGCTCATGGTCTGGTCCTTGATGAAAGGCTGCTCGAGCAGACAGACCTCTTCGTAGAATTTCTCCATCTTGCCGGCCAGCATTTTCTCGATGATATTAGGCGGTTTACCCGAGGCGGCCGCTTGGGCGCGGTAAATGTCTTTCTCGCGCTCGATGTCTTGTGGAGTTACGTCCTCTTTGCGTACAAACTTCGGATCGCTCGCCGCAATGTGCATGGCGATATCGTGGACAAGTTCCTTAAAGTCTTCCGTGCGGGCCACGAAATCGCTCTCGCAGTTGACCTCGACCAGAACGCCGATCTTGCCGCCGGCATGAATGTAATGACCCACCGAACCCTCGCTGGTTACGCGGGTCGCTTTTTTCGCTGCGACAGAGACGCCCTTCTTCCGCAACAATACGATGGCCTCCTCCAGAATGCCTTTCGCTTCTGTCAGAGCCTGTTTGCAATCCATCATGGGCGCCCCGGTTTTCTCTCGGAGCTCTTTCACCTGCGCAGCAGAAATGTTTTCCATAGTAGTGCTCATTTAGGACCTCAAAGTCAGGTTTCAAAGTTCAAGGTTTTCAGAGTTTCAAGGAGGATCGGTCAGGGGTCGAACCAGAGGGCCAATCAGGGTCGCAAGAGTGAAACTTTGCAACCCTGAAACCTTGAAACCTGCTTTACGTCAGAACCGGCGCGTTTCCGCCTGCAGTTCGTCAACGTCTTCTGTCGCGGCGGTGGGACGCTTGCGCGTGCCCTTGCCCAGCACATCTTCCATGCGGATCTCTTCACCTTCGATACCGGTGACGCTGGGAGTAGCCGAAGCCTCGCCATCGACAGCAACTTCGGCAAGTGATTCTTCAGCGTCCGGAGCGTCAGCTGCCGCTTCGGGCGCTGCCACCGCCTGAATGTCCGCCATCTGCTTGTCGTCGCGGGCATGGACGCCTTCAGCGATGGACTCCGAAATTTTTGAAGTAAACAGGCGGATGGCGCGCAGCGCGTCGTCATTGCCCGGAATTACGTAATCCACTTCGCTCGGATCGCAATTCGTGTCGACCACCGCGACCACGGGAATGCCGAGCTTGCGCGATTCGCGCACCGCGATCTGCTCTTTGTTCGAATCGATCACAAAGATAGCATCCGGCAGCCGGGTCATGTTCTTGATGCCGGCGAGATTGGCTTGCAGGTGCTTGCGCTCACGTTCGAGCTTGATGACTTCTTTTTTCGGGAGCAGATCGTAACGGCCATCGGTGGCCATTTCGTCGAGCTCTTTGAGCCGCTTTACGGATTTCTGCACCGTGACCCAGTTGGTCAGCAGGCCGCCCAGCCAGCGCTGGTTCACATAGAACATCGAGCAGCGCTGCGCCTCTTCGGCAATGGCGTCCTGTGCCTGGCGCTTGGTACCCACGAAGAGGATGATTCGCCCTTCGGCCGCCAAATCCTGCACAAATTTCGACGCTTCCTTGAACATTTTCAGCGTCTTCTGCAAATCGATAATGTAAATACCGTTGCGCTCACCAAAGATGTACTCCTTCATCTTTGGGTTCCACCGCTTCGTTTGGTGCCCGAAGTGAACTCCAGCTTCGAGCAGTTCCTTCATCGTAATGTTTGCCAATCAACCTCCTCAGTTGGTCTGCATCCGGACGCTAACAGGCCCCGGATTGCCATTCCCGTCCACCCCATCTCAGGGGAGGTGGGGGGATGAATTGAATTCCCAAAACCAGTCGTTTGTCGTTGGCCGCTAGTCGTTGGTGAAAGACCGTCGACTAAAGACGATCGACTATCTCTTGCTGAACTGGAAGCGCTTGCGAGCGCCTTTCTGTCCATACTTCTTGCGCTCTTTGGCACGCGGATCGCGCGTTACCATACCTTCGGACTTGAGCTTTCCGCGCAGCTCGGCGTTGAACTCCATCAGCGCGCGGGTGATGCCCAGGCGCACCGCATCGGCTTGTCCGGCAACTCCGCCGCCGCATACATTCGCCAGGACGTTGAAGTTAGCCGCCGTCTCGGTCGACGCAAGCGGGGACTTGGCGCTGATGCGCTGCGAGGGCGTCACGAAGTATTCTTCGAACGCTTTGCCATTGACTTTGAATTCGCCGCTGCCCGGGCGAAGGAAGACCCGCGCGATGGCCGCCTTGCGGCGTCCCGTTCCGTAGTATTGAACTATTTCAGCCATGTTAGCTTTTGAGCCGCGAGCTTTGAGCTTCGAGCAACCCAGTGCGCGAAGAATAAAGCCGTTGGTAAAATCAACCTTTCCAGAAAATCTATTTCTTCTTCTTGCTCGTAGCCGAGGCTACTAAGCTTGCCGCGTTTTCGTTAGGCAAACACCTTAGCTTCCGGTTTCTGCGCGTCATGCGGATGCTTGTCGCCGCGATAAACCTTCAGCTTGGTGAACATCTGCTTTCCCAGTTTGTTCTTGGGCAGCATGCGAGACACGGCGTCTTCAATAATCAGCTCCGGCTTGCGCACCAGGCGTTTCTTCATCTCTTCCGAGCGAATTCCGCCGGGGTAGCCAGTGTAATGGTGGTACATCTTCTGCTCCGTCTTCATTCCGGTGACCTTCACTTTGTCGGCATTGATGATCACGACATGGTCGCCAGTATCGATAAACGGAGTGTATTTGGGGTTCTCTTTGCCCATCAAAATGAGAGCGACACGCGAAGCGAGGCGACCGAGCGGAAGTCCGCTCGCATCCACCACAAACCACTTACGCGCAATATCTCCCTCTTTAGGGAAATAGGTTGACATCGGAAATCTCCCGGAAATTAAAGAACGCAATAATGAAGACCGCTGAGTGCCCTGCTTAATGATATCCACGCAGAACGCGCGCTAGGTGTTCCCGGCGGGCAGCCGCAGGACTTCCACTTCACTACCAAAGACATTCAGGATAGCCCACCGCCTTCTCATTGTCAACGACTTACACGCGCCGGCACAGTCTCCTGAGGCCGACGCCGGGAATGGACTGTGATCTCAGTGGGGCGGAGCACCTATCCACTCTCGTCTTACACATGATACCGGAAGCACTCCACCACGTGGTCGTTAACCAGCCCAGTAGCCTGCATAAACGCATAGCAGATGGTCGACCCAACGAAGTTGAAGCCGCGTTTTTTCAAGTCCTTGCCGAGGGCGTCCGATTCCGCAGTCCGTGCCGGAATCTTTTCCCCCAGCTGCCAGGCATTCACCAGTGGCTTACCTCCCACAAACCGCCATAGGTAGCGATCAAACGATCCGAACTCCTTTTGCACGGCCAGAAATGCCCGAGCATTCCGGATCGCCGAAGCCACCTTCAGCCGGTTGCGGATGATCCCTGCATTGCGTAGTAACCGCTGCACCTTGCGTCGGTCGTAGCGCGCGACCTTCTTTACGTCAAACCCGTCGAAGGCTGCGCGATAATTCTCCCGCTTCTGCAGAATAGTGTCCCAACTCAGTCCGGCCTGCGCGCCTTCCAGAATCAAAAATTCGAACAGAACGCGATCATCGTGCTGCGGGACACCCCACTCGCGATCGTGATAGAGGATGGATAGTTCGTTGCTGGGCCAGGCGCAACGTACGATTTCGATATTCTTTATCGGCGTCTTCATAATTGAGCTTTCACGCCGTCGGTGTTCCAGCCAGCGCATCATTGATCATGCTCAACTCTTCGCCCGTAAACTTCAAATTCTTCAACGCCGCGACGTTGTCATCCACCTGCGAGACTTTACTCGCGCCGACCAAAGCGCTGGTCACTCGCGGATCGCGCAACACCCACGTTATGGCCATCTCGGCCAAAGTCTGTCCCCGTTTTCGGGCAATTTCGTTCAGCGCTCGAATCTTCTTGAGTTTGTCTTCACCGATGTCTTTTTTCTTTAGAAAAAAATCCCGCGACGCGCGCGAATCGCTGGGAATGCCGTGAAGATAACGGTCCGAAAGCAGTCCCTGCGCCAACGGGCTGAAGACAATCGCGCCCACGCCTTCTTTCCCAAGTACGTCGAGCAATCCCTGCTCCGGATCGCGCACGAACATCGAATATTTCGGCTGATGAATCAGGCACGGAGTTCCCAAGTCGCGAAGAATCTTGACTGCCTTGGCCGTCTGCTCCGCGTTGTAAGCCGAAATTCCCGCGTAGAGCGCACGCCCAGACCGCACCGCCGTGTCCAATGCACCCAGCGATTCCTCCATGGGCGTTTCAGGATCGGGCCGGTGATGGTAAAAGATGTCAACGTATTCGAGTCCCATGCGTTTCAGGCTTTGGTCCAGGCTGGCCAGCAGATACTTGCGCGAGCCGAGATTTCCGTATGGTCCGGGCCACATGTCCCAGCCCGCCTTGGTCGAAATGATCAACTCGTCGCGATAGGGAAGAAAGTCTTTTTTCAGAATTTGCCCGAATCTTTCTTCCGCCGATCCATACGGGGGCCCATAATTGTTTGCCAGATCGAAATGGGTGATGCCGAGATCGAACGCCCGTCGCAGCATGGCTCGTGAGATTTCGAAATTATCGACACCGCCAAAGTTGTGCCACAGCCCGAGCGACACTGCAGAAAGCTGAATTCCGCTGCGCCCCGACCGGCGATATTGCATGGCGTCGTAGCGCTTGTCATCCGCAACGTACATCGTCTTTCTCCTCTTTTCTCCGCGACGAACCCAGACCGGACATTCTAAGCTGTCGCCGAAGCTTAATCGTATCGTTCATACCGGATCGCCGTGCGGTCCCAGCCCAGCGTCTTCAGCAACTCGCGGTTCGCTTTAACCATTTTTGCGAGGCCGCAGATGTAGGCATGCATATCGGTGCGCATGCCGACAATCTCTCCCAGGTGCTGTTGCACATATCCGCGCAGTCCCTTCCATTCTTCTCCGGCACGGCTGAGCGTAGGAAGAAAATGGAAGTTGTCGTGATTGGCCGCCAGTTGATCGAACTCTGCATGATAGTAGAGATCTTGTTCGCGCCGCGCACCAAACAGCAGCCAGAGTTGCCGTCCCTGGTGACGGTCGGCTTCCGCCAATATCCACTGCAGCATCGAGCGAAAAGGAGCGACCCCCGTTCCTGTGGCGATGAACACGGAGTCTAGCGGGGGTGGATGCAAAATGAAATTGCCAAACGGTCCCTGAAACGTAATCTCCGCACCTTCTTCAAGATTGCAGAGATAGTTCGACATGAATCCATCCTGCACGCGATTCAGGCAGAAAGCGAAGCGTCCATTCTCGGTCGGGGGAGACGCGATCGAATAGGCGCGCGTCATCTCTTCCCCCTCCGGAGTGTCGGTCTTTACCGAAAGCCATTGTCCGGGAACAAAGCCGACGTAGTCAGTGCCCTTCACTTCGAATTCGAGGTGTTTAGTAAATTCGGAAAGCGCGACGGATCGCGTCAGTAGTGCGTTAAATGTCTTGAATTGTGCCATTCCCAACGTTAGATGATCGAAGAGCGCTGCCAGACGCAGGAGGCGTGGTTGGAACTTCCTGTCGTCTGTCGTATAGTTTTGCGCAGCCGGTTTTTCTCTATTCGCGGGTTCGATGCGTAGGGTCGATTTGCAGGTTCAAAACGGAGGATTTATGAACACTGAAGTCCCGAACAACCAAGAGCAGAGCAACGACACGAAGCAGGAAGTAAGCACCGTTTCGCGACGTGGTTTTCTCGGGATGGGCTCTGCGGTCCTCGCTGCGGCAGGCGTGCTGTCTGCGGTTGACGCGGCCGGCCAAGAGCAGAAGGCGTATCCAACGAAAGATGATCGCAGTTCCAGCGCTCCCGGTCCTGGCAATCCGGCGATTGATGCACAGAATCCCGATTCCTTTCTGCCTCCACAGACCGATGCCGGTGGGGTGCAGACGTTCAAATATCCGTTCGGTATTTCCCACAAACGCATGCAGGAAGGCGGATGGTCGCGCGAAGTCACCGTGCGTGAGCTGGCAGTGTCAAAATCGATAGCCGGCGTCGACATGCGCTTGACCGCTGGAGGTGTGCGCGAATTGCACTGGCACACGGCCGCCGAGTGGTCCATCATGCTCTACGGCAACGCGCGCATCACCGCGATCGATCTCGAGGGCAAGAGCTTCGTCGCTGACGTGACGGAGGGCGATCTTTGGTATTTTCCTCCTGGAATCCCGCATTCGATTCAAGGCCTGAACCCAGATGGAGCCGAGTTTCTGCTCGTGTTCGACGACGGCAACTTCTCGGAATACGAGACCGTGCTGCTCACTGACTGGATGGCGCACACTCCGCACGACGTTCTCTCGGCAAATTTCGGGGTGAGTCCGCAGGCGATGGAAAAAATGCCGCGTCGCGAGAAATTCATTTTCCAGACGGCCGTTCCCGGGCCCCTCGCCGAGGACCAGAAAGTGGCGGCTGGTGGCCGGGGCATTTCTTCGCAGGATTTCGCTTTTCGCACCGCGAAGATGCCTGTCACACAACGCACCAAGGGCGGCGAGGTTCGAATCATTGACTCCAGCAAATTCAAGGTATCCACAACAATCGCCGCAGCGATTGTGACTGTGCATCCTGGAGGGATTCGCGAACTGCACTGGCATCCAAATGCCGATGAGTGGCAATACTTCATGAGCGGGAAAGGAAGAATGACCGTCTTCGCCACGGGCGGCCGTGCTCGCACCATGGACTTCGAGGCCGGCGACGTGGGCTACATCCAGAAGACGTTGCCGCACTACGTCCAGAATACGGGCGACACCGACCTCAAATTTCTGGAGATGTTCAAGAGCAGCGCTTATCAGGATCTCGCTCTTTCCGAATGGCTCACGCATACACCACCAGAACTCGTGCTCGCACATCTGGGCATCGATAACGCCACGCTGGACGCGATTCCCAAAGACGAAGTTGTGGTGATGCCGAAATAACACGGTTCGGCCCGTTCTGAATTTCGAGTTGAGAGAATGAGGCTATGGCTTCGAGATTCGCTCCAATGACGCTTCCCGAAGCCACATCTTCTATGCCCGGGGGCGGATCGCAGGAAACGACGCAACCGAAGACAGGCGCATTTGAATTCCTTTGCCTACTGGCCGTCGCCGGCCCGACTGGCGAACGCCGCGCGCGCATTTCGAGCGGCGACCTCGCCATCGACTGGACTGAGGTCCTTCGCTTGGCCGAGTACCATGGCGTTCTTCCTCTGGTCGCGCACAATCTGATCGGACGGAACCTTCCGCCAGCGATCGAAAGCTCTTTGTGCTCCTCGTACCAGGCTAACCTGCGCCGCAGCCTGTGGTTCGCCGCCGAACTGGCACGCATCGTGCGGCACTTCGACAGCTGCGACCTGCGCGCAATCCCGTATAAAGGCCCGGTGCTGGCGCAATCTGCCTACGGAGACTTGGGCCTGCGCAGTTTTTCCGATCTCGACTTACTACTGTCTCCGGCCGACTTCGACCGAGCGAAGCGGGCTCTGGCGGAAATCGAATATCGACCCACCACCGAGCAGTCGGCTGTCGTGGAACGATTCTGGCTACGCGTCGGCTATGAGCGCTCGTTCGACGGTGCTGCGGGAGAAAACCTGGTCGAGTTGCAATGGGCGCTATTACCTCATTTTTACGGTGTCGAGCTGCGCGTGGACGATCTTATTGAACGGTCGGGCTGCACGGTTGTTGGCGGCTGCGAAATTCGGTGCCTGTCTCCTGAAGACTCGCTGCTGACACTCTGCCTCCACGCCGCCAAGCATCTTTGGACACGCCTCATCTGGATATCCGACATCGCTCAAACATTGCGCTCTTCGTTCATCGACTGGCCGTTCGTCGTTTCGCGGGCGCGCGATGCTGGGATCGTCCGCATATTCGGTGTAAGTTTCTGGCTGGTGAAGAACGTGCTTCACGCAAAACTTCCCAAAGAAGCAGAGGGCATGATCGCGGCCGATTCCGCTGTGTCGGTTCTAGGCCGCGAGTTCGCCGAGCGCCTGGCGCGGGGCGCAGCCTATGATTTCGAATCGACAGAATATTTTCGCCTGATTCTGAAACTGCGCGAACGCCGCGCTGACCGCCGGCGTTATCTCTGGCGTCTGCTGAGCACGCCAAGCGTAGGAGATCTCGCTGCTGTGCATCTGCCGGAACCATTGTTTCCTTTGTATCGAGTGGTTCGTCCGCTGCGCCTGCTACGCAAGCTAGGCCAAGCGTTTGCGACAACTGAGAACTGAAACCCGCTCATCAGTGCAACTCCCCATCCCCCGGCGCTGTATCTGGCGTATCGATCTTCCGTGCCACCGCGGTCCCCTGCGCCGCTGGTGATGGCTGAAATTCTCCTGGAGATTTCCCTGCCAGCGCCGCGGTCATAAACTGCATCCAGATCGGTAACGCGGCGCGCGCCCCAGTTTCTTTGTCGCCGAGAGATTTCTTTTCGTCGTAGCCAATCCACACACCGCAGGTGGTCGTCGGAGAAAATCCAACGAACCACGCGTCGGTGAAATCGTTGGTAGTCCCAGTTTTGCCTGCCAGCGGATACGGCATCTTGGCCGCTGCAATCGCCGTACCGTGCAGTACTACCTCGCGCAGCATCGAAGTCATGACGCGCGCCGTCCGCGAGCTGACGACGTCCTTTATGTCGGAAAAATCTTCTTCCAGAAGCCGCCCTTCGTAGTCCGTCACCTTGGTGATGTAGCGCGGAGCCACTCGCACGCCGTCATTCGGAAACACGCTGAACGCCGAGGTTTGCTCCAACGGCGTGATCTCCGCTGAGCCCAGGGCCACCGGGAGATATGCGGGAATGTTCGCCGTAACACCAAATCGGTGCGCGTACTCAATCACGGTCTTAATGCCAATGCGGTCAGCCAGTTTGAGCGCAGGAATGTTTCTCGATTGCGCCAGCGCTCTCCGCAGTGTGATCGTACCCTCGAACTTAGCGTCGTAGTTGTGAGGAGAATAGGGCCCGGAGGCGGTTTGAAAAGTTACTGGAGCATCGAGAATCGTCTCGTCGGGACTGCCGCCCTGGTCGATCACCGCCGTATAAACGTAGGGCTTGAACGATGACCCCACCTGCCGCAGCGCTTGCGTGGCGCGATTGAACTTTGAGAGATTGAAATCCCTTCCGCCGATCATGGCCTTGATCTCTCCCGTCGCGTTGTCGATCGCCACCAACGCTCCCTCGGCGCCTGAATCCTGCTCCAGGCTGACACGCGCTCTTCCGTCCGTGCCAAGAGAGAGAGCCTTCACATAAACAATATCGCCCGCTCGAAGAAAGTCCGAAAATTTGACCTTGCTCTTCCTGCTGCTTTGCGTCCACGCCGCATCCGCTGGCGCAAGCGTGGCCGTGTATCGCCCAAACCGTATTTCTGTCGCTCCAGGTGCGACCTGCGTGACCAGGGCGTGCATGTACCCGTTCACTTCCGGTTCTTCATCCCAATCTGGATCGACATACTTGTCCAGCTTCTGTCCCTGAGCAATGACATTCAGAAGCTTGCCTTGCCAGCCGTGGCGACGCTCATAGGCGGCGAGTCCGTCGAGCAACGCATGATTCGCGGCTTTCTGCAGGTCCATATCGAGCGAGGTGTAAACTCGCAGCCCGCCCTGCAGCACCTGATCGCTGCCATACTTCGCTTCGAGGTAACGGCGAATCTCTTCGACGTAGTAGGGAGCCAGCGCATTCTGGTCTTTCTGCAGGTTAAGCACAATTGGCTGGCCCTTGGCCCACGTTGCCTGCGCGGCTGTGATCTTGCCGTCCTCGAGCATGGAGTTAAGCACCAGGTTCCGTCGCTTGACGGCGTGGTCGGGGTGCGCGATCGGCGAATAATACTGCGGCGCCTTGGGGAGTCCCGCCAGCAGCG
>DATEBK010000229.1:0-1638 GCA_035287825.1 Terriglobales bacterium | reverse complement strand
ACGATGCTCTCCCGCAATAGCCCCGAGGTGGTGATGTACCTCGTGGATGGTGCCTACTTTTCCGATTGGAAGCGATTGAATTAGGTCGCTGACTTGCGCGTTCCCATTACGCATTTCTTTGCTCAAAGGCTCTTCTCGTATTTACACCAAGCTGACGAAAACAAGCGATCGCGCTCATTGGCCGCTGCAACCATAGGATTTCGAGAGTAATCGCGATATATCGCCGCTTCCGGCTAGCTCCCAATCATTGATGTTGCACTTGCAACATAGATATGTTGTAATGGCAACACAGGAGGGTGAGTCATGAACCAGACCCTGGACGCGATCTTCAAAAGGCGGGCGGTTAAGGTCTTTGAACCGGTAGAAATTTCGGAAGAGTTGCGCGAGCAAATTCTCAATGCGGCACGCCATGCTCCGTCAAGCTTTAACAGCCAGCCTTACAAGTTCTATTGGGTGGGATCTGCAGCGCAAAAGGCGGCCGTGGCGAAACTGTGCATGGGACAGAAGCCCGCGGAAACCGCTTCTGCGCTGGTGGTGGCGGTTGCCGACCTGGGCTCGCTTTCTGCGACGGCGCAAGGCCAGTTGGAGTGGATGCGCAGGAGCAAGTTCTCCGAAGAACAAATTCGCGGGTACGAGCGAAATGCGAAGATAGGGCGGATCCTGTTCATGCCGGGGCCATGGGGAATGTTTGCCGCGATCAAACGGGCAATATTCTGGCTGCTAAATCTGGGGAAGGTGGTCGGGATGCCGCCGCTATCACGGCAGGAGTTATTCAAATGGGCGACGAAGAGTACATCGTTGGCTTGCCAGAATCTGATGATCGCTGCCGAGGCGCTGGGGATGAACACTTGTCCGATGGAAGGCTTTGATGGGCGCAGGCTCGCTCGATATCTGGGGTTGTCGGGGCGGCAGCAGGAGATTGTGATGGTGATTGCGATCGGGAAAAAATCGCGCGCTCACAAGGAGCCACCGCAGTGGCGACGACCTCTCGATGCGACGGTGACCGTCCTATGAACATTCTGCCCAGGAAAGAGATTCCCGATGACATTCTGAAGGGCTCGGTGCTGGCCCATATTGCGGCGGCGTATTTCTCGGTGGGAAAAAGACTGGAAAGAAAAACCGAGTGCTCGGCGACACGCGGTTTCATCCTGTCGACATTGCGCGATGGAACGGCGCTGAATTCGAACCAGATCGCCACGCTGCTGGGTTTGGACCGGACTGTCGTGCACCGGGCGATCAAGTCACTGGTCGAGGAAGGGCTGGTATCGGAGCACAGGGCAAAATCGGGCAGAGCAATTCGAGTCGAGCTGACGGCCAAGGGAAGGAAGTACCGGGAGCGGCTGATCAAAGTTCGGGTGGCTGCCGATGAGAGTGTCCGGCGGCAAATGACCTCGGAGGAGCGCGAGACGCTGCTTCGGCTTTTGAAGGTAGTCGCGGAATGTGAGTTCTGACGGGTTCGCCTGGGTCCAATGAGTGAAAACGGAATGTTGCGACCGTGATCGTCAGTTGGCAGTCGGGCGGTGGATGCGCTCCACGGTATAGATGGGCAAGGTGTCCTCCTGCCGATTCAGTTCGAGACCGAGATTGCCTAAGACGGCGAAAATCGTTGGGAGGCGGGCGAACTGGTTCGCATCCGGG
>DATEBK010000228.1:0-7505 GCA_035287825.1 Terriglobales bacterium | reverse complement strand
GACGTTCGATTATTCGCTTCCGTAGCCGCGCTCGCGTGGGTGCGCGTCAAATAGCTACTTCCGCAAATAAGACCTGATCGTGAAGGCCGGGCGGGCGGCAATCCCGCCGCAAGACTTATGCTTTCGACCTTTTGAATTCGTCGAAGGACTCCAGGAACTTATCGATATCCGCCTTTGACAAGTAATAGGGCGTGGAGAGGCGGAGTTTGTTGGGCTCGCCTCCTCTGATACGGATTTTCTTTTCTTTCCAAAGCCAGGATTCCAGCTCCATGCGCTTGATGGGCGGGACGTTTACGGTGGCGATGGCGCAGCGCATGGCGGGATCGGGTGAGGTCCAGGTCTGGGCTCCGTGTTTCACCATGGAAGCGAGGATGTAATCGCAGAGGTGGCGTTGGCGGCGTTCGATGCGGTCCATGCCAATGTCGTTGGCGAGCTGGACGGCGGCGCGCAATCCCCAGAGAGCAGGAACATTGGAGCTGCCGATGCGCTGGAAGCGTTCGGCGCGGAGTTGAGGTTCGTCCCAGCCTTCGGTAGCGAGAGTGCTCCAGAGGCGGTCGATCATTTCGTCGCGGACGTAGAGGAATCCGGAACCTTTGGGCGCCTGCAGCCATTTGTGCGGGCTGGAGGAGTAGAGGTCGCAACCGAGGTCATGGATGTTGAGGCGCAACATGCCGGGGACGTGAGCTCCGTCGACGGCGGAGATGACGCCTTTGCCGCGGGCCAGGGCGCAGATTTCCTTGGCGGGCAGGACGACTCCGGTGACGGTGGTGATGTGGCTGAAGAAGACGACGCGAGTGCGCGGGGTGATGTAGGAGTTGAACAAGCCGAGGATTTGTCCGGGATTGATGACCGGTTTGGGCAGGTTGATTTTCTTGATAACGATTCCGTAACGCTTGGCGCGGAGGTTCCAGGGATGTTCGCCGCCGGGATGCTCCTGATCGGTCATGAGGACTTCGTCGCCGGGCTTCATGTCGATGCCGTTAGCGATGTAGTTATTAGCTTCGGTGGCATTTCTGAGGAGCGCGATTTCGTCGCGTTTGCAGCCGACGAAAGCGGCTAGAGGATCGCGGAACTCGTTAAATGGGCCGTATCCCCAGATGGGGTAGTCTTCGGGATCGGCTTCATTGAGCTTCTCGCATTTTTCGTAGCCTTCAAAAACGGCGCGGAGGACGGGCGCGGGGCTGGAGCCAACGGTGCCGTTGTTGAGATAGATCTCGTCGGCGGGGATGAGGAACTGCTGGCGAAGTTCGCGCCAATAAGCTTCTTCGTCGCGGTCGAAGAGGGAGGGGTCGGGGAGCCTGGAAGGGAGCGATTCGAGCTGGGCCCAAAGGTTTCCGCGCCAGAGGGCGGGCGAGGCGAAGCCGATAGTTGCGGCCAGGGATGAGGCCACGGATGATGACAGGAAATGGCGGCGATTCAGCATGCAGGGAAGTCCTCTTGATGGAAACTGGTAATCGTACACCGGCGAGTGGGGAGGCGAAAAGGGGGCGGGATGGCGAGGGGCGGACGAAGAGGAGCGATGAACTGGAGGATTGGCGACGACGGGAAAGCGCGCAATTGCAAACATGGTGCACATTTGTGGGCTTCGAAGGCAGAATTTGAGAACAGCAGTAACGATTTGGGGAGATTCGGCGTCCAACCAAGTACGTGCAAGTCGTGCGTAAACGTCGGGTAAATTCGTTCGGTTGGGACTTGCTAACGGGGGTATAATCGCCTTAACCGAACCGGGTTTCCGCGGGGGTGTCTATGGTGTACCGCAAATCGCTGCTAGCCCTAAGTTTACTGGCGCTGATGGTGATGGCAGTTGTAGCGCAGAGTCAAACTTCTTCCCAGAGTTCTTCGCAAACTTCGAACACCCAAACTGCGCCGACATCGACGCAGAATCCTCCGGCGAGCACGGGGTCGACTCCAGCTGCGCAGGACGCTTCTGACAACAACGACAACCCGACACCGAGTGGGCCGCCTCCGGTGCAGGAACCGGATGCCAGCAAAGTAAAGCATACGGGGGGCGAGGACGACGTTGACGCCATTGGCAATCGCAATGTCGGCGGGCGCGGGCTGGGCGATTGGTACTCGCTGGACACAGAAATCAGAATGGGCAAGCAGTACGCGATGCAGGTCGAGAACAGCGTAAAGCTGGTGCAGGACCCGGTGGTGAATGAGTACGTGAATCGAATCGGGCAGAATCTGGTACGTAATTCAGATGCGAAGGTTCCGTTCACGATCAAGGTGATCGATTCGGATGAAGTGAATGCGTTCGCGCTTCCGGGCGGATTTTTTTATGTAAACTCGGGCCTGATTCTGGCAGCAGACGAAGAAGCGGAACTGGCCGGGGTGATGGCGCATGAGATTTCGCACGTGGCGGCGCGGCACGGAATGCGGCAGATGACGCGAGCGAATTGGGCACAGATTGGGACGCTTCCTTTGATTTTTGTAGGAGGCGGCATCGGCTACGGGATTTATGAAGCGGCGGGGTTGGGATTGCCGCTGACGTTTATGAAGTTCCAGCGCAACTTCGAGGCGGAGGCGGATTATCTCGGGCTGCAGTATATGTACAAGACGGGATACGATCCGCAGGCGTTTATCAGCTTCTTTGAAAAGATCCAGGCGAAGGAAAAGAAGAAGCCGGGAACGATTGCGAAGGCGTTCGCTTCGCATCCGCAGACACCAGACCGGATTGAGGCATCGCAGAAGGAGATCGCGACGATTCTTCCGGCGAAGCCGCAGTACATTGTGACGACTTCGGAGTTCGACGATGTGAAGGCGCGACTGGCGTCGATTGAGAACCGGCACAAGGTTCTTGATCAGAAGGACGCGAACAAGCCCAGCCTGCGGCGGACTTCGACCACCGATAAGAGCGGCAACACGACGGACAATAGCGATGACGATCGTCCGACGCTGAAGCGGAGGGATGATAGTCCGGACCAGAGTCAGACGCAGCAACAATAAAACGATTGCAGAGATGCAGGAAAACCGGCGGATGACCGCCGGTTTTTTATTTGGTGCGAAGATTATGATCCGGCGACGACGGATTTCACTGTGATGGTGGTGCCATCCACATCGCCAGTGATTTTGGCTTTTGCTCCCGCCAAGTTATTGAGCTTGTCGAGAGCGGCCTGGTCTGAGGTTTCAAGAGTGTAGACTGTGTTGCCGACCACGAGCGCATACTTCGATCCGTGTTTTACGCAGCCGCGGGTACAGGCAGCGGCGTCGGACATTTCATGTTTCGCGCCGCACATGGCGTCACTGACTTGTCCGGTGAGGGTCTGGCTCTTGCCGGCGGCGAGCGCGGGGACGGCTGCGAATCCGACTAACATCTGCATAGCCAAGAGGGCGGACGCAATTCGATTTGCTTTCATTGGTTGTGTTCTCCTGTGAAACGCGGGAATGGTTCTAGAGTACACGATCTTTGATGTCACAATCTACGAAGTCACGAATCGGCTACCTCACACCTGCGTCAGCGTCAGCATGTCGAGAGAAGAGTTTTTGTACGTGATGATGCGGCGCACGGCTCTGCGCGAACCCAGTTACTCCTGCTTGAAATGAATCTCCACGTCCACGGTTTTGTCTTTGGCGTCTGGAGTGACGTGAGTAGTGAGGCCCCAATGGATGCCGCGAGGCAGCAGGTTTCCGGTGTGCTCGAGGAACTGCTTGAGGTAGTCGTCGTTGAAGGGCTGACCGGTTTTCAGTGTCCAGGCAGCGCGCATTTTCGCGGTGGAGTCGGTGTCGAGGCCCAGAATGTCTAACTCTCCCATTTTGTACTGATCGCCTTCGACGATGTTGAGGGCATAGTGCACAGTGCTTTTCTCTTCGTCGAACTGCGTGTCAGGCTTGACCTGGATCGCCATGTAGCCGCGGCTGTGATAGAGCTTCGCGATGGAATTGATGTCGGCCACGAGGCGGACGGCGTCGGCGGGCTGACCGACGGGCAGGTGAACGAGGGGCGCGAGTTCGGGGGTGGAGATGGCTGAATTGCCTTTCCAGTCGAGGCCGGAAATGGAATACATTTTGCCGGGAGTTACGGGCACGATGGCATCGACCTGAATTTCGTCAGAGGGTTGCGAGCCTGCCGCGGATGTTGGTTCGGGAAGCACTTTTGCATCGGACGTGCCGAAGGCGGCTTTCAGATATCCGCGTTGCAGATAGACGGGGAGCAGGTCGAACTTCGCGACGGCTTCGACTCTGGTGCGATCGTAACTGGCTCCGATGGCGCGATGCGCAGCGGATGCCAGCAGGGCCGACTGCTCGGGCGATGCTCCGGGGAACTCGAAGCCGTGAATTTGAATGCTGACTTCTTCGACACGATAATCGATGGCATGCAATGGCCCTCCTGCTGTGTCACCTTCGCGCAGGAAATCGACCCGGCCGGGCAGGTGCTTGTCAGTGAGCATGGCTTGCAGGGCTTCTTCGACGCGGTCGGAAAGATTGCCGCCGAGCGGCAATAATTTCTTGAATAAAGGGACGCGATGCTGCACGGCGGCAAGAAGCTGATCGTCGGTGAACCAGACGAAATTCTCGAACTTCGCTGGAACGAGTTTGTTTTTGTCGGTATCGGCGACTTGCAATTCGAGTTTCACGCCGGTGCTGGAAAAAGTGAACGAATAGACAACTTCGCCGAACATGCCGGAATTACCGAGACGTTGCGTGGCTTCTTTGAAGTCTCCATCGGCGGCGGGTTGGCCGATGGCGAGGCCGCTGGCGGCCAGAATTTCCGCGTCGGTGTAGCGGGTGGTGCCTTTCACCTTGAGCGAGACGAGCTTGTTGCCGGTATCGGGCGCGGATTTGGTTCGCGCCGGCGTTATTTTGGACGCTTCCGTGGATTGGGCGGCGGCGGGCGTGGCGAGCAGGGCAATGCAGAGGATGCAAATGGCGATGCGACTCATTTGGATCGCTTTCCGGTTCCGACGGCGGAGAGATTCTTTTCTTTCGCGGCGATCTCCATGAAGGCCTTGGCGGCGCGGCTGAGCGATTTGTCTTTGCGGAAGACGAGTGCGAGGTCACGGCGAATTTGCACGTCGCCGAAGTTGATGGCGACGAGGGCTTTGGCGCGGATGTCTTCTTCGATGTTGGAGCGTGCGATAAATCCGACGCCGACGTCGGCGGCGACGAAACGCTTGAGGAGTTCGCTGGAGTCGAGTTCCATGGCGAGTTTAGGTTTCAGGTGATGATCGTAGAACAGGGCATCAAGGGCGTCGCGGGTGTGGCCGAGTTTGGGCATGACGAGCGGATAGGTCGCAACCTCGGCGATGGTGACGCTTTTTTTCGCGGCGAGCGGATGACGCGGGGCGGTGATGACGACCAACTCGTCGCGGTGAATCATTTGCGCCTGGAGGCGGTTGTCGGTGACGGGCAAGGAGACTACGCCAAAGTCCACGATGTTTTCGAGGATGGAATCGAGAATGCGCGCATAGTCGGAGCGCTTGATGCTGACGGCGACGTTCGGGTAATCCCGTTTGAATTGCGCGAAAACTTCGGGGAGGATGTGCAGGCAAGTGCCTTCATTTGCGCCGACGACAATTTCTCCGCGGGGAACGCGCTCGGTTTCGGCGATCTCGGTGAGGATGGTTTTGCGGCGGTCGAGGGTCTCCTCGGCGTACTTGAAGAATAATTTGCCGGAGGCGGTGAGGGAGACGCGGCCTCCGGAGCGGTCGAGGAGGCGAGCGCCAACTTCTTCTTCGAGAGCGCGAATCTGGGAGGAAATGGCGGGCTGGGTGCGGAAACGCTTCTCCGCGGCGCGGGAGAAGCTGGAGAGGCGCGCTACTTCGAGGAAGATTTCCAGCTGATCGAAGTCCATTGCGGTGACGACCACACTATAATGCACATATCCTTGCCAGAAAAGCCCAGTTTGGGAGTGAGAGGATCAGCGAAAAAACCCGAACGTGCCGCAAAGCTCGGTACTCTCAGAAGCTGTAGCCAAGTAGGGTTCGCTATTGCCGGAAAAGAACGCGAGCGATAAGCTGCGTGAGTCCTGAGTGACAGCGAGGAGCCACATTGCATCCTTGGGACCACAAATAGTGTTGCCCTTAACAAGCTTGGCCCGTGCAGGAATTTTGGCCCTAAAAAGACGCGCTCCGGTCGGCTTCGTTCTGTCCACAATCTTACCCGCGTCGGTGAGGTGTTCCGCTGCTATATCCCGGACAAGAGTTAGCAGATAATCACGGCCGACCATTGTCAGCTTGCTGGAGGAAAGTTTGATGTCGCCTGTGATTGACATTGCCGTGGTGCTACCCGCAACCCATTTCTTCTGAGTTAGCCCTGAAGTCTGTGCTGCACTCTCCCCAATTCCCGCGAGCGAAATGGCAACGTCATTGCGAGCCGACAGAGAAGCCGTGTCAAACGATCCCTCCAATTTGCGACGCAAAATCCCAAGAATCATGCAGTCGTGAATCCCACCCTAACGTCGCAAGAAGCGCGACGTTAGGATGGGGCACCCTGGGCATGTATTAGGCTGCTTATGGCACGACTGAAGTTGTGCCCTTCCCGAGATCTCAGGCCCTAGACGTTGATCACCGCTATCAGTTCTTTCACCGCGGCGGCGCTCTTATCCAGCGCAGTTTTCTCTTCGGCTGTCAGTTTGATTTCGATGATCTGCTCGATGCCTTTGGAGCCTAGTTTTACGGGGACACCGACGTAGAGGCCGTGGATGCCATACTCTCCGTTGAGGTAGGCAGCGCAAGGAAGAATTTTCTTTTTGTCTTTGAGAATGGCCTCGACCATTTCGGTGGCGGCGGCGGAGGGGGCGTAGTAGGCGGAGCCGGTCTTTAGATATTTGACGATTTCCGCGCCGCCGTCGCGGGTGCGCTGGACGATGGCATCGAGGCGGTCTTTGGCGATCAACTCGGTAATCGGAATTCCGGCGACCGTGGAGTAGCGAGGAAGCGGGACCATGGTGTCGCCGTGTCCGCCGAGGACGAAGGCGGTAACGTTCTCGACGCTGACTTTGAGTTCCTGGGCGATGAAGGTGCGGAAGCGGGCGGAATCGAGGACTCCGGCCATGCCGATGACGCGCTCGCGGGGAAATCCGCTGATTTTGTAAGCGGCCTGGGCCATGGCGTCGAGCGGATTGGAGACGATGATGAGAATGCAATTCGGCGAATGGTGGACGACCTTGCCGACGACATCGCTCATGATTTTGTAGTTCGTATTGAGAAGGTCGTCGCGGCTCATGCCGGGCTTGCGGGGAATTCCGGCGGTGATGACGACGATGTCGGAGTTGGCGGTGTCGGCGTAATCGTTCGAGCCGAGCACGGCGGAGTCGCGCTTCTCGATAGGCATGGCTTCGAGCAGGTCGAGACCCTTGCCTTGCGGGACTCCTTCGACGATATCGATGAGGACTACATCGGCCAGTTCTTTCGAGGCGATCCAGTGGGCGGCGGTTGCGCCGACGTTGCCGGAGCCTACGATGGTGACTTTATTGCGCATGAATTATCTTCCTTCCTGAGAGCTTGACCTCAGCGGCTAAAGCCGCATTTTGAATAACAGAAATCATCGCAGCGCTGAAGCAC
>DATEBK010000227.1:0-5922 GCA_035287825.1 Terriglobales bacterium | reverse complement strand
AATCTGGCGGTTTACGATGCATTGGTTCGTCTGGCGCAGCCGTTCGCCATGCGCGCGCCGCTGGTCGATGGGCAAGGCAACTTCGGCTCGGTCGATGGCGACCCTCCCGCGGCAGATCGATATACCGAAGCGCGGTTGACGCGCGTCTCGACAGCGCTGCTCGAAGATCTCGACAAAGAAGCGGTCGATTTTTATCCCAACTACGACGGAACTGAAACGCAACCTGCGGTGCTTCCGGCGCGTTATCCCAACTTACTGGTGAACGGATCCGATGGCATCGCGGTCGGCATGGCGACGAAAATTCCGCCGCACAACCTGACTGAAATTGTCGACGCCACGATCACGCTGGTGAACAATCCCAACGCGCAGTTGCCCGAAATCCTGAAATTTGTGCAGGGACCCGACTTCCCGACCGCGGCCATCATTCACGGACGCGCCGGAATCTTCGAGGCCTACCGCACCGGTCGCGGCCGTTTCATGATGCGGGCGCGCGCCGCCATCGAGAACGTCACCAAAGACAAGCAGGCCATCATTGTCACCGAGATTCCTTATCAGGTGAACAAGGCGCGGCTGATTGAGCGCATTGCCGACCTCGTCAACGACAAGACGATTGACGATATCTCCGACATTCGCGACGAAAGCGATCGCGACGGCATGCGCATCGTGATCGAACTGAAGCGCGGAGCCGAACCGCAGATCGTGCTGAACCAACTCTTCAAGCACACCTCGATGCAAGAAGGCTTCAGCATGATCCTGCTGGCCGTGGTCAACGGGCAGCCGAAGGAAATGGGGCTGATCCAGGCGATCAAGCACTTCATCGACCATCGCGTCGATGTGGTGCGGCGGCGCACGGCCTACTTGCTGAACAAGGCTCGTGATCGTGAACACATTCTGGAAGGCTACCTCACGGCGCTTGATCACCTCGATAATGTGATCGTAATCATTCGCGGCAGCGCCAACCGCGCCGACGCTCGCGAGAATTTAGTCGCATACTTCGGCGGCAAGAAGATTGACATCAACATTACCGGACGCGCTCCGAAACTTGATGCCGACAAACCGTTCACCGCGAAGCAGGCCGACGCCATTCTTGAACTGCAACTGCATCGCTTGACCAAGCTTTCGATCGACGAAATTTCGAACGAGTTGAAGTCAGTGCGCGAAGCGATTGCCGAGTACGAATCGATTCTGGCGTCTGAGGCAAAGCTACGCAAAGTCATCATCAAGGAACTGGAAGAGGTCAAGAAGCTTTACGGCGATGCGCGCCGCACTGTGATCGAAGACGAAGCCGCGGAGATCATGCTTGAAGACCTGATCGCCGACGAACAGGTTGCGGTCACGGTCAGCCATTCCGGCTACATGAAGCGCACGCCGATTTCGACCTACCGCATGCAGCGGCGCGGCGGCACCGGGCGCACTGGCATGAAGACGCGCGACGAGGATTTCGTCGAGCACCTGTTCATCGCCTCGACGCACGCTTACATTCTGATCTTCACCAACACCGGACGCGTTTATTGGCTTAAGGTGTATGAGATTCCCGACATCGCCGCTGCCGGCAAAGGAAAGCACGTCGGCAATCTGGTCGGCCTGCAGCCCGGGGAAACCGTGCGCACCATGCTGGCCGTCCGCGACCTGGGAGAAGAGAATCGCTATGTTTTTTTTGCCACACACAACGGCACGGTGAAGAAGACTGAAGTAAAAGACTTCTCGCACGTGATGTCGCGCGGCATCATTGCCATCAACATTGAAGAGGGAGACGAATTGGTCGCAGCTTCTCTCACCGACGGCAACCAGATTGTCTTTCTGGCGTCGCATGATGGACAGGCGATTCGCTTCGACGAGAACGATGTCCGTTCCATGGGACGCAACGCCACGGGCGTGCGCGGCATGAACCTGTCCGAGAAGGACTACATCGTCGGCATGGCTACGACCATCAAGCCGGAAGCCAAAGCCGCATTGAAAGAAGGCGAGGTCGCGCCCGAGGTTGCCGACCTGGTTCCGGAGAAAGGCTCACTGATTCTCTCGGTGACCGAGAACGGCTACGGCAAGCGCACTCCTGCTGACGAATATCGGCTGACGAATCGCGGCGGCAAGGGCGTGATCAACGTCAAGACCACGGAGCGCAACGGCAAAGTCGTCGGCATCTCGCAGGTGACGGAGAAATCCGAAGTGATGCTGATCAGCCAATACGGCAAAATCATCCGCATCGAATCAAAGTTCATCCGTGAATCAGGGCGCTCAGCCCAGGGCGTGCGCCTGCTCAATGTTGAGCCGGGAGATCGCGTAGCGGCAGCGGTGGTGATCCCGCCGGAAGAACCGAACGGGAACGGGACGCTGATTCAGTAAAGTCGTTCAGGGTAGCTGCCTTCGTCCGCCCGATCGCGCCTGAAATAAATACGGAGCGCGGAATCTTCCCCGCGCTCCGGGGCGAAAACTAGCCGAGAACTAAGAAGACCGGTTCACGACAATTCTGCTGGTGCGAACCAGCTGCCTTACGGTTTGGGCGTGAACTTGAGATTGCTCTGCAAGACTCCCGAAGGCTCGGTGACGGTTACATATCCTTTGGCTGCGCCATTGGGGATAACCGCCGTCATGTAGGTATCGGAAACGACGGTAAAGCTGGCCGCCTTGCCGTTGAATGAAACTGCGGTCGCCGGTCCGCTGACAAATCCCTGGCCGAAGATTCCAAGTGAGGTACCCTCCGTACCCAGTGGGAATTGCAGGGTCACGAAGGGTTTCAGTCCCGTGTTCAGGCTATAAAACGTGCCGTCGTCGTCAGCGCCGCCTTCGGCGGTGACTCCGTAGAAGATTCCATTCGGAAGTTGCAACAACGTCGAAGAGGTAAGGCATCCGGGGGTGCCGACGCCGCAGTCACCAGAGCCGGGGAAAACGTACAAATCGGTGTAGGCGTAAACCCCTTTCTTCGCTTTCGTCGCGATCTCGAACAGGCTCTGGACGCCGCCGTTATTGGTCGCGGAGCTGTAGAGGTTGCCGTCACTGCCCAAGGTTAGAGGAAAGACGGGGAATCCGGCATTATCCGTGGTTTCGTTGAAATTGTGCAGCCAGGTGAGCTTGCCCGCCGGGGTTATCTCAAAGATAGTTCCTTGGCCGAAGGTGCCGCCATTGAGTGTCACGCCATAGAATTTGCCAGTGTTTCCCAGGGTGACTCCGGCAGAGGGGTAGTAGCCGCTGGTTGAGTCGATCGCGGGGTT
Organism: Terriglobales bacterium; assembly: GCA_035287825.1. Classification (GTDB taxonomy): domain Bacteria; phylum Acidobacteriota; class Terriglobia; order Terriglobales; family Acidobacteriaceae; genus Acidiflorens. Next base: position 2,713 of record DATEBK010000227.1, on the reverse strand, counting down.
GAAGGAGTAGAGAATCTTGATTTTACCCTTGGTCGTAATCGAGTAAAACGTGCCGTTGTCGTCGATCCCGCCCGAGGTGGTTGTCCCGTAGAAGTCGCCGTTCGTACCCAATGCCAAAGGACCGGCTGGGTTCGCGCCGTCATTGGATGCGCTCCCCAGGAAATTGTGCAGCGTGGTCAGCGTATTGGTTGTCGGGTTGAACTGGAACACGGTCCCATCTGTTGAGGCTCCCGTTTCTGAGGCGGTGCCGTACAGATTCCCATCCGTGCCCAAGGTTAGAATGCTAGGGTTCAGGTACCCGATGCCGTTGACAATTGGGAAAGAGCACACAACCGTGAGCCCATTCGACCCTTGACTGGGATCGTACTGGAAGATGACCGACTGCTCGGGGTTGCCCTCCCACGACTGGCAAGTGCCATAGAGGAGTCCGTTGGCGCCGAGCGTCATGCCCATTGAGGGCGCGCCATAGCTGCCGTATTGCCACTCGCATTCACTTCCACCCTGCCCTTCGGGTGCCGACTGCCACAGTGGCGTCTCAATTCCAGCGCTCGTCATGCTGTAGATATCGCTCAGATTCCAGTCGGTGGTGCCATAGATGTTGCCGTCCTGTCCGAGCACTAGTGGGCCAGTCGGGTACCAGTCACCGTAGACTTGGCCTTGGAAGGATGAGAGTTGACTATAGGTTTGAGCCTCGGCCGGCTGAACTGTTCCGGCAAAGAGCAGGGCGAGCATGGTGAGCGCACCTGCGACCATGCGAAATTTCTTAGCTTGATGGCGGATGTTGTTCATGGCGCTGTCTCCTAGGAGTCCGAAGTGTTCGTGGCACTATGGGAATTGCGTCGAAGCTCTCAGCCGTCTGTGACGCCGAGCGCGACTGAATCGCCGCGAACGCGACGCTCACTTTCCCCGAAATACCGGCCACCGTCAATGCCCTGCGGGTCACGCCTCAACTAAACTCCAGTAACGCACTAAGCGGTTTATTTGTTAGAACGTTACGACAAACGGTCACGTCATTTCCGGCGTGGGAAATGTTTCTTCAAGCCGCCAATCGCGTGATGCCCGCCCTACGTGCGCTGTGTTAAACTCAAGGCCCTCCCTCGGTGTCGATACTTATGCCCGTACTTCTCTCCTCAAGTGACGCAGTTCGTTTTGGAGTATTCGAAGCCGACCTGCGTTCGGGCGAACTGCGCAAGTGTGGAGTGAAGATCAAGATTCAGGAACTGCCTTTCCAGGCTCTGAGGTTGTTGCTCAGCCGCCCGAATGAGGTTCTTAGCCGGGAAGAAATCCGCCGGAGCCTTTGGCCGGATGGCACCTTTGTGGATTTTGATCGCGGCGTCATCAGCGCCATTAACCGTCTGCGCGATGCACTGGGCGATTCCGCGGATAACCCCGTGTTCATTGAAACCGTCGGACGACGCGGCTATCGCTGGATTGCGCCCACGCATCGGTCCGAAAATAAATCCGAACTGCTACCCGAAGCCGGAGCCGATGCCAGCGTTGATGAAAGTGCCGCAACTTCGCCCGCTTCGTTTCCGCATTGGAAGTTGCTGCTAGTCCTGCCCGGCCTGGCATTGCTCTTCATCATCTGGATCTTCTGGGCGAGACATGATTCGTCGAGTCGTGCGGCCAAGGTGATTGCTCCACAGAGCACGGCGTCGATTTCTCCATCTTCGGAACCTCGCCTGGCTCATCCTCCCGCCAATCGCGAAGCTGAAGAGTTCTACCTTAAAGGCCGTTACTACTGGGAGAAGCGCACTCCAGACAGCCTGAACAAGGCTGTAGATTCATTTACGCAAGCCATCGTCCACGATCCGAATTACGCGCCCGCCTATGTTGGGCTGGCGGATTGTTACAACCTGCTTCGCGAATACACAGTGATGCCGTCCTCCGAAGCCTACCCGCGCGCCCTGGCCGCCGCGAAGAAGGCGGTAGAACTGGACGGCCAGTCTTCCGAAGCGCACGCGTCCCTGGCCTTTGTTTCTTTTAATGGCATGTGGGACGTCCCAACCGCCGAGCGGGAATTTCGACGGGCTCTCGATCTGAATCCAGACAATTCCGCAGCTCATCACTGGTACGCGACTTACCTCATGTGCCTGCGCCGTTACCGCGAGTCGTTGGCAGAAATCGAACGCGCCCAGGCACTCGACCCCGCTTCGAAATCAGTTTTGGCCGATAAAGGCTTCCTTCTTTTTCATGCAGGCCGGCAGCAGGAGGCCATCGCTCTACTGCAGCAAATGGAAGAAAACGAGCCCGACTTTATTTCTCCCCACCGCTACCTGAAGGAACTTTACCTTTTATCGGCGGACTATCCTCATTACCTTGCGGAAGCAAAAAGCGAGGCTATGCTGATGCACGACGGATCAGCTCTTCGTGTTGCGGAAGCGACGGAAAAGGGTTTTGCCAGCGGCGGTGGAAAAGGGTTGCTGGAGGCCCTCAGCATCCAACAGCAAGAACTCTATGATCAGGGCTTGTTCTCTCCATACTATCTCGCCGAGACGTACTCAATTCTTGGCAGAAACCAAAAGGCATTGAGGTATCTGAAGATTGCTTACGATCAGCATGCCGATGGCGTGACCGACATGGCGAGCACTCATGCCTTTGACAACCTGCACAGGGAGCCCGCCTTTCGGCGCGTGCTCAGCGAGGTCGGTCTGCCGCCGATCACTTAGATGTTGCGGGCCGTTGTACTGTCCCTTCGAGTCGCGGCGCTTTC
>DATEBK010000226.1:0-27091 GCA_035287825.1 Terriglobales bacterium | reverse complement strand
CGATTACGAGGGTAACGGGGGAGAGGGGAGAGTGGGGGAGTGAGGCGATGCTAGAATTATTTCTACTGACATGACGACGGACGCGATAGTTTCCTCTCTGTTTACCGACCTGAAAGCGCGCATCGGGGCGCGCCAGGCCCGGGTGGGCATCATCGGACTGGGCTATGTGGGCTTGCCGCTAGCGCTGCTCTATAGCGAGCAAAAGTTTGCCGTGACTGGCTTTGACATCGATCAGCGCAAGGTGGATACGCTGGCCAGCGGCGGGACGTATATTTTCCGCATCACGCCGGAAGAAATCGCGGCGGCCAAGAAAAACGGGTTCCAAGCGACGGCCGATTATTCGCAGATCACGGCGATGGACGCGATTATCATTTGCGTGCCGACGCCGCTGAACGAGTATCACGAGCCTGATTTGAGCTACATCACGAATACGGCGCACGCGGTGGCGCCGCATCTGCGCGCGGGCCAGATTGTGATTCTGGAGAGCACGACGTATCCGGGAACGACCGAAGAAGTGCTGGTGCCGATACTGGAGAAGGAAAATAAAGCGGGACTGAAAGCCTCGCGGCGGAGCGCGGACGGAAGTGCGGCGAATGAAAACGAGTTCTGGGTGGCGTTCTCGCCGGAGCGCGAAGATCCGGGCAACACGCAGGTGGCGCGGCACGATATTCCGAAAGTGATTGGCGGGCTGGACGCGCAGGCGAGCGAGATTGCGGCGGCGCTGTATGGAGCGATCTTCCGGCGCACGGTACCGGTGTCATCGCCGGCGGCGGCGGAGATGACGAAGCTGCTGGAAAATATTTATCGCTGCGTGAACATCGCGCTGGTGAACGAACTGAAGATGCTGTGCCTGCGCATGGATTTGAATATCTGGGAGATCATCGACGCGGCGGCGACCAAGCCATTCGGGTTTCATCCGTTTTATCCGGGGCCGGGGTTGGGCGGGCACTGCATTCCGGTGGACCCGTTTTATCTTTCATGGAAGGCGAAGGAGTTCGACTTCCACACGCGGTTTATCGAGTTGGCGGGCGAGATCAATGTGGCCATGCCGTACCATGTGATCGCCTCGACGATCTCGGCGCTCAATCGGCAGAAGAAGGCGATCAACGGGTCGAAAGTGCTGGTGCTGGGCCTGGCGTACAAAAAAGATATCGACGATCTGCGGGAGTCGCCGGCGCTGACGATCATTGAGTTGCTGCAAAAAGAAGGCGCGGTGGTGAGTTATAACGACCCGTATTTTCCCTTTGTCGGACGCGGACGGAAATACGATTTGCAGATGAAAAATACGCCACTCGACAATCTTGGCCAATATGATTGCGTGCTGATCGTGACCGACCACTCCGACTACGACTACGCGAAGATCGTGCGCGAGTCGCAGCTGGTAGTCGATTCCCGCAACGCCACCCGCGGCATCAAGAGCAACAAAATCGTCCACTGCTAGAAAAGTAGTTGTCAGTTTTCTGCTGTCACGAAGAACTTTTCGTGGCTGCGCAAGAGTTCTTCCACAATCTCCCGCATTTCTTGTTCCCAGCCCACCGTCAGAACGCATCGCTTGTGCTAGTATTTCGCGTTGGCCCGGAGCAGCGTTCCAACGGAACACTGCATCTTATGGGCGGTTGATGATGGGTACCCGATGAAAGATACGCTCGGAATTCTGCTGGCCGGAGGCGCCGGCGAGCGCCTCTATCCGCTCACCCGCGACCGCGCCAAACCGGCGGTGACGTTTGGCGGCATCTACCGCATCATCGACATCACACTTTCCAATTGCGTCAACTCCGCTTTGCGGCGCGTTTATATTCTGACCCAATATAAGGCGCTCTCGCTTAATCGTCAGATCCGCGAAGGCTGGAACATTTTTGGCCGCGAGATTGGTGAATTCATCGAAATTCTGCCGCCCATGAAGCGGGTCAGCGAAAACTGGTACATGGGAACGGCTGACGCCGTCTATCAAAACATTTATTCCATCGGTTCCGAGCAGCCGAAGTACGTGCTCATCCTCTCCGGCGATCACATTTACAAGATGAACTATGGGCGCATGTTGCAGCAGCACAAAGATGCTGGCGCGGACGTTACCGTGGCGACCCTCACCACCGACCCGGCTGAATGCCGCCATTTCGGCGTGGTCGATATCGACCGCGAAAACCGTATTACCGGCTTCCTGGAAAAACCGAAGGAGACCGATCTGCGCTCGCCCTTCGATCCCACGAAAATTTCAGCCTCAATGGGAATCTATATTTTCAATACCGACGTGCTCATTCCCGTCCTGCTCAAAGACGCTGAGGATCCCGATTCGAGCCACGATTTCGGCAAGAACGTTTTGCCAAAAATGCTCGGCGACTACCGCGTTTTCGCTTTCAATTTTGTCGACGAAAACAAGAAAGAAGCCCTTTACTGGCGCGACGTGGGAACACTGGAAGCCTACTACGAAGCCAACATGGACCTGGTTTCGGTTTCTCCGGTCTTCAATCTTTACGACGACCAGTGGCCGATTCGCACGCACCAGCGGCAATATCCGCCGGCAAAGTTCGTTTTCGCGGAGAGCGGACGCACCGGCCGCGCTCTCGATTCCCTGGTTTCTTCGGGCTGTATTATTTCCGGCGGTTTGGTCCAGAACTCCGTTCTTTCTCCGGATGTGCGGGTCAACTCATACTCAGAAATCGAGAACAGCATCCTGTTTTCGCATGTCAATATCGGACGCAGTTGCCGCGTCCGCAAAGCCATCATCGACCGGGACGTGCATATTCCCGAAGGAACGACAATCGGCTACGACGCCGAAGCCGATCGCGAGCGCTATTTCGTCACCGAGAGCGGCATCACCGTCGTAACGCGCGATTACTCGTTGTTCGAGAATCCGGTGAGCGTGGACTACTTTACCAGTGAATAGGGACTAGTTCTCAGGTCTCATCCGGTAAACTTCTCTCTGCCATGTCCCTCAGCCTTCGCCGTCTCTTCCAGAAAGAAAAACAGGAGCGCCGCATCCTGCGCCAGATCGAACGCACGGGCGATCAATTGCAGCCCGAGTACCATCGGCCAACACCCGAGTGTCCGCACCCAGAACGCTGGCGCATGTTCGATTCAATGACCGCGGAAGCCGAGGTGCTTGAGTTCCTGCGCACCATCATCACCACCATCAAACCAGAATTGGTAGTGGAGACGGGAACTTTCAGCGGCATCAGCACGCTCTGGATCGCCGAAGGGTTGAAGGCCAACGGACACGGTCGCATCATCACTTGTGAATTCGATTACGAGATTTACCAGAACGCGAAAGCACGAATCGCAGCCTCTGGCCTCGGCGACTGGATCGAACTGCGCAACGAATCAAGCCTCGAAATGAAAGTCGAGGGCGCCATCGATCTTTTTTTCAGCGACAGCGATATGCCCATCCGCGAGCAGGAAATTCGCCGCTTTCTGCCGCAAATCAATCCCTGCGGTCTGATCCTGATGCACGACGCCAGTTCGCATCTCAAGATCGTCCGCGAAGCCGCCCTTAAACTTGAACAGGAGGGGCTCATCTCTGTCATACTCTTGCCGACACCGCGCGGGCTGGTTGTGGCGCAAAAACGGGCGGGAAGAAAATAGAGGCTTGAATAGGTCAGGTGGTATTTTCTGCGCGCTTGACGAATGGTGACTACCGCCTTACCAACTCGTCGGCCAGCAAATGCGCCTTCTCTGCCAGGGTGCTCGCCCGGCGCACATCCCCTTCCTGCAATGCCGCACGCGCGCCATCCATGTAGTTGTGGATCTGCGCCACTGTTTCCTGCCGTTGCGCCGGCAGCGTGCGTCCGGTGAACTGCTTTAGCTGGTTGCCCGCGGAGACCAGCCACCGTTCAGCATTCTGACGCTCCCGCGCGGTTTCCGCAGGAGTGAGGCCCGGTGATATCTGCGCCGTTGGTTCCCTCGCTCCACCCTCGCGAACCACAACCTTCCGCGGAGCGCCATCGGGCGACGGCGCTGGCAGCTTGCGCTTCGGGTGTTTCGGGGCTCCACTTGTCGAAGGAGCGCTCGCCGGAACATTTTTTTCCTCCGCCGGAGCAACTGCAGGAGCGTTAGCTCCAGGAGCAGGCACGGCCGGAGCTTGTGCAGCGGGCGGCGTGGCCGCGCCTGCTGCGTCCGATTGCTGAGCCAATCCAGCAACCGGAAAACTCAGCCAAAGCGTAATCACGAGTCCACAGGAAAGTCTCATAACGGCTCCAACAGGATTGTTCCCCACCGTTGCCAGGAACGCAAGGGGCGGCGCGGAAATCGGCCGAGCGGATTCCACCTGCGCCGATGCAGCAGATCATGCAGGTTATACTGGCCACTGGTTGGCAGACGAGGGTGTCACATGGGTCATCTACGGGTCTGCATCGCGATGGCGGGCGTTTTCGTTTTCGCGTTGTCGTCTGTTCAGGCTCAAACTGGGCCAGGTGATACGATCAAGTCCTCCACCGAATTGGTGCTGATTCCCACCGTCGTCAACGATAAGTCTGGTACCCACATTTCAGGCCTCAGAAAAGAAGATTTTGCCCTCAAGCAAGACGGTAAGTCTCATCCGATCGCTATTTTTGAGGAGGTCAAGACCGATTCTGCCCCTGTGCACCGCTCCGAAGGAGAACACGGAACCTTCAGCAACTTCCAAGCCGGCGGCAGCGACTATCACCGCCTCAATATCATCGTATTAGACTTCCTGAATACTCCGCCCGCCGATCAGGCCCGTGCCAGAGGCGAACTGCTCAAGTTTCTGGCAGAGGCTGCGGAATCGGGCGGCCCCATGTGTCTGCTCGCACTCAGCCGCCGTGGGCTGACTTTGATTCACGATTTCACGGATGACCCGAAGCTTCTCGCTGCGGCAGTGCGTAAGGTTGAATCCAATACGGCGCCGCTGATCCATGATCAGATCGTGGCCGCTGAGCATCCGCCGGCCACCGATTCATTGAGCGGGATGCTTACGCAGCTGATCAGGGACCAATTGCAATCTGAGGCGCTGTTAGCCTCGACAGAAGCCAAAGACACAGCTTTCCTTACCGTTCAAGCGCTGCAGCAAATCGCGAAGGCTTTTCGCGGGATGCCCGGACGGAAGTCGTTGATCTGGGCCAGCGCCGGCTTTCCCTTCTCGCTGAGCCCGCCCTCCTATCTAATGTGCGACCCCGCCTGTCCGGTTCACCAGCGCGATGAAATACAGGGGTCATATGACAATCTGTGGAAAATGATGAACGATGCGCAGATTGCAATCTACTCGGTCGATCTAAGGTCGGCCGATTCAGGCGTGCAAATGACGAGCGGCGGCGTTCGTCCCTCTGATATCGACGATGCCCAATTTGATACTGATGCTCAAGCGCAATGGAAACGGCAGGACACGGACAGCGCCCTTCAGCTCTTTGCGGAAAATACGGGCGGTAAGGCGTTTCTGGGTGGCGGCAACCTGGCTCAGTCTTTTCGTCAGGCTACTCAAGATGACAGCAGCTACTACATGCTCGGCTATTACGTCTCGCGGAGCAGCACCAAGCCAGGATGGCATCAGGTCTCAGTGACCCTCGGCCGCAAAGGCGCCCACGTCCGCTATCGCAACGGTTTCTATCTTTCCCGCGACACGTCTACCAATTCCGCCCGGCAGGACGTGCAATTAGCGATAAACTCTCCACTGGATTTCGTTGGCGTCCCAGTCTCGGTCACCTGGTCCGGCAGAGATGCCGGGAAGTCCCCCGGCAAGGTCAGGGTGCGATTCGACCTGGTTATGCCGCCCAGCTTTGCCTCAGTGGATGAATCCGATCAGAACCACATGGTGGTCGATATCGCCGCGGTGGCGAAGAATCTGAATGGAGATGTGGTTGCCGAATTCTCTCAGCGCGTTGAGACTCACCTCAAATCGGATGGCTTGGAACAGATCCAACACAACGGCATGACCTACCGCAACGGACTTCAGCTTCCGCCGGGGGAGTACACCGTGCGTTTCGTGGTGCGGGACTCCTTGGGCAATCGCATGGGAAGCGTCGCCGCGCCGCTCAAAGTAAGCCCCTAGTCTGAGACGCTCGCGAGAACGGTCGGGAACCCGCGGACACAAAAAGCCCCGTCCAAGCTGAGCGGACGGGGCATCTTCATAAATTCAGACGCTGGCGGCAGCTTTACTCGCTACTGCCGGCCTCGGCGTTGGCGCTGATGGGCTCATTGTCCGGCTGCAGGATCACGCCATCAAATGGCGTTGCACCTACAAACCGTCCGCCGATTACGCTGACGCGGCGCAGTGGAAATCCGCTGTCGGGTCCGCGCTGCCAGGTTCGTCCGCCGTCGCGGCTTTCGAAAATCACGCCGGTGGAGTCGCTGGTAGCGAGCAGACGTTTGCGGGTGGAGTCGAAGCTGACCGAACTGATGTCCTTGGTGGGAATACCGCTGACAATATGCTCCCAGGTCGCGCCCCCGTCTCCGCTGCGGTAAGCACCTTCGCGGGAAGCGATCATGAACTGGCTGTCCGATGCAATCGCTACGCCGCGAATGCTGACGACGTAGTTAGGAACCACGGCCATTTGCCATTCCGTTCCACCGTTACTCGAAACCAGTACGTGGGAACGCGTCACTGCGACGACCGTCGAACCTTCAGACCGCACGGCAACGAAATCCGACTGTCCGAGTACCGCTCCACCCTTCCAGGTTTTGCCCTCGTCGATGCTCGAATACACACCAGTGGTGGTTGCCGCCAGCCAACGTCCGGCGACGAATTCCAGATCATTAACCCGCGAATCGAGCTGTGACTTTGCATAGGTCGTCTTGGTGTAGCCCTTGCGCGACCCTTTGCGTGGAACTTTCAGCGTGCTCTCCGTTACCACTATGTTCATGGGGCGCCATTCGCTGCCATTACGCTCCAGCGAATACATACCATGGTTGGTACCGGCGATGAGCATTCCGTTCGCAGCCTGCTTGAGAACGAAAACGTCTTTGCCGCCGAGACCAGCGGCCTTCTGCAGCCAGTGCTGCCCGGCGTCATGGGAATAGAACACGCCGCCGTATTCGCGATCGTTGACCACGCCGACATAGAGCGTGTTGTCGTCTTTGTTGTCGGCCAGGATCGCGGAAACATAGCGATGCGCATATCCCTTGTTGGAAGTCGTCCAGGTATTGGCGCCATCGTTCGAGGCCATCACGCCGCTGCGGTCGGTCGCGAGCAGCACATGGTTAGAATCTCGCGGATCGACGAGCACGTCGTTGACGACGACCTCGGGGTTGCTCACACGCTTCCAGACTTTACCAAGATCGACGGTCTTCCAGAGACCTTCCGTGGTCCCGGCATAAACCACGTTTTCGTTCGTCGGATCCTGCTTGAGGACGCGAGTCCGGCGCGCCGAAAATGGAATGCCCTGAATTTTCGAGAACAGGTTACCCGCCGTCTCGCTCTTGTAAATTCCCGAGCAAGCGCTGGCAAAGACCACCGAAGGATTGTCGTGGTCAACGATGACTGAGAAAACATCGGAGTCGTCGATCATGCCCTTATTGATATGCTGCCAGTTGGCGCCGCCATCGGAAGTCTTCCAGGCCAGGTGCCAGGTTCCGGCATAAACGGTGTTCGGGTCCTTGGGGTCAACAGCGATCGACTCAATATTCTTGATCTCGGCAGAATTCGCGGGAGAGAGGCGCTCCCAGACATCGCCTCCATCGCGAGTGCGGAAGATACCTTCCAGCGTGCCGGCAACCAGAATGCGGGAGTCTCCTTTATACATCGCCATGGCGCGAATCGATTTGCCGTGCATCGCAGGCAGCGTATCCCAGGTATGACCGCCGTCGCGGCTACGGAAGACTTCGCCGATCTGCTGGCTCGAAACGCTCCATGCCGACACATAAATATGATTGGAATCCTGTGGATCGATGGAAATGTGGTCGAGCACGTAGTCGTCGCCGCCCAGGCGAGCCAGCCGCGACCAGCTGTGGCCGGCGTCATTCGAGGTAAACATCTGGCCTGTGCTCGTGCCGAGCAAGATGTGATCCGGATTGTGGGCGTCATAAGCCAGGCTGCGGGCATCGCCACCATCCGGACCCAGGACCTGCCAGGGCCCCGAGGCCATGGCCACCGTGCTCATAGCAGCAATTGTGCAGATGACTGCGAAACCGATGGCGAGTAGCCCTAAACTGGTGCGGAGAACGTTCCGTTGCCCTGTGCAATTCATTTGCGTAGATTGACCCCTGCGAACGATATTCGCCTGCGACCAACTTTGACAGCCTAGCACGGCTCCAACAAGGTTACCGAAGAACAAAGAATAGAAAGGCCAGTGGGGGAGATTCCCCACCGGCCTTTCGTGCTCTGTGACAAAACTCTGGGACGGAAATTCCGTCCCAGCCTCGTCAGTTATTGGGCCTTTTTCGCCGCTTTCTTCGGGGCCGCCGGTTTCGGATGGTCCGGAATCGGCTTTACCTTCATTTCGTCCACCAGCGTCGTGCTGTCGGCCTCGGGGAAGGTCGCGCCAGCGGGAACGATCCACTGTTCCGACGTCATGGTTCCGGCGTTTCCAGTTCGAGTCTCGATGCGGCTGGCGTCGATGTTCTGTTTCGCCTCGCCTCCCGAGAGATAGGCCTTCACGTCAACCGCCCGCTCGCCCGCCAGGTTCTTATGCTTCGACTTGGCGACTTCCTTGGCATCGGCGTTGCCGACCACGACCAGCTTGGCGTCCGGATCCTGCTGCAGTTTCAAGGCAACATCGTCCAGTTCTGCCTTGCAGGTGTTATCCACGCGCCACGGCTTCTTGACGTTCGGATACTCGCACTCATTCACCTTGGTGGCCTGCGGTGCCGGAGGTGGCGGCGGTGGCGGATTCTCCACCATCACCGAGCTCGAAGTCGATGCCGTCAAACCACGGGAATCGGTGCAAGTCGCGCCGATACTGATGTTACCGGGCGAAGCGCCGGTCGTGCTCAGCGTAGCAGAATTTCCGCTGCCGGAAATACTGCCACCGCTTGCGGTCCATCCACCCACCGTTACCGGAACGTTATCCGGGCTGGTGCAGGAGCAGCTGATTGTCGCCGTGCCGCCGGTCTGAACTGAAGTCGGGCTGGCTGAGCAGGAAATCTGCGGCGGATTCAGCGGCTTCACCGTGAAATTCGCGGAGCAGCTCGCCGTGTTGTTCTTGTGGGCCTTGGCATCGGTAGCCGTCGCGGTGACAGTGAAGCTGCCAGCGCTCATACCCGCCGTGTCGATCGAGGCTCCCGTGTCCTTACCTTCAATTTTGCCACCATTGCTCGCCCAGGTGTAAGTGATCGTATGCTTGGGATTGAAGTTGCTGGTAACGATGGTGGCGTGGATCGGCTCACCCACCATGACTTCGGAGGGTTGCACCGAACAGGCCGCCGAAACGGGAAGTTCCGGGGCTCCGCCAATATTGATCACCAGACCGGTTTGCAGACGAACCCCGTTAAAGGTCTGACGCAACAAGTCTTGATACTGGATTGGAACTCCGCTCGAAAGGTTCACGCGCTCCAATTGATAATCGGCTTCAAACACACGCCAGGAGAGCCACGGCCAGATCTTTAGATCCATGCCGCCGCCCAGAACCGCACCGACGCCATTGGTGGGGGCGATTCCACGTGTCGAGAAGCGGCCAAGTCCGGCCAGGGTGTGCACGTAAAAGTTCACACCGTCGCCGCGCCACGTCAGCTTCGGACCGAAGGTGGCCATATTGATGGCCGCGTATTTGTTCCAGTCTCCGCCGTAATTGCCTTCGAGTGCGATATTCCGGGTGAAGTTGTAGGCGAGATTAGTCCCGAAACCCGGCGCGATCGACGGGAGGGAGAATGGGGTGAAGGTGCCCGGGAAATTCGGGTTGGGAATATTACCTCCCGGGTTCAACCACTGATAACCAATGAAGAACTCCGCCTTGGGCACATCATCCGACGACATCTTGACGGTTGGTGCTGGCGCTGCGGGTGCTGGCGCTGCGGGCGCAGTTTGTGCGTTCATCAAAGATGGCAACGCAATCAGTACGAGGGCCAGGACGAGCGCCACACTGACGCCGCTCCTGTTAATGTTGTGACAAGGTGACATTGAGTTCCTCCGAATCGAATCCACAGCAAAATATATAGAACCGAAATCTATAAAATAATTAGGGCACGCACAGATGGGCCTAAGATTAGGAACTACGAATTCTACAGCAAGCAGGCATTTTTGCAAAAGTTTAACACTGCTCCGGCACCATTTTTATTATCCCGGCTTTGCCCTGGAGGCCGTCCGCCGGGCGGGAGAGCCAGCCGCCTTTCTCAAATTGATATTCGTGGCAGCCAGATCGGGTTGCGAGGCCGTGCGCTTCGCTGAATAATGCTGACTGGGACGTGGATAAAGAACAACTGGCAAAAGAACCAATTGACTGAAAGAAGAATATGGCGCAAGAACGCGTGTTAATTGTCGAAGACGAAGAGAACGAGCGAACCGGGCTGGCTGAGCTGGTTTCGGGCTGGGGCTATCGCACGGCCACTGCGGCCGACGGGCTCGAGGCCTTGGAAAAAATTCCTCAGTTCGCTCCGGCGATCGTAATCACCGACGTCAAGATGCCTCGCATGGGCGGAATGGAACTGGTGGAGAAGCTCGCCGACATGTCGCAATCGATCGCCGTCGTTATGGTCACGGCCCAGAAAGCTACTGAGACCGCATTCCATGCCGGACGCCTCGGCGTGCAGGACTACATCGAAAAGCCCATCGACTTTCGCCGCCTGCGTTCGATTCTTACTAACATCGGCGAAATCCTGAACACTCGCACCGAAAACGAAACTCTCCGCCGCAGCCTGCGCGACAAAGGAGCACTGGGCCGTCTGGTCGGCGCTTCGTCCCAGATGCAGGCGATCTTCCGGCTGATTGAACAGGTCGCCCCGAGCACGGCCTCGGTCTTGATCACCGGAGCGAGCGGGACTGGCAAGGAATTGGTGGCGCGCACGATTCACGATCTAAGCCCGCGGCGCAATAAACCATTCGTCGCCATCAACTGTGCGGCCATCCCCGAGACGCTGATCGAGAGCGAAATCTTTGGCCACGAAAAAGGTGCATTCACCGGCGCCGCCGAACGTCGCACCGGTTGTTTCGAATTAGCCGAAGGCGGAACGCTGCTTCTCGACGAGATTGGCGAGATGCCGGTGGGCACGCAGGCCAAATTGCTGCGCGTGCTTGAAGATCACAAGCTCCGCCGCCTCGGCAGCAAGGTAGAGACTTCGGTCGACGTGCGCGTGCTCGCCGCCACCAACAAAGTTCCCGACGACGCGGTCGCCAATGGAGAACTGCGCGAGGACCTCTATTACCGCCTCAACGTTTTCAATGTTCACATGCCGGCACTGCGCGAGCATAAAGAAGATATCCGCGAACTGGTGAAAGGTCTACTCGCCGATATGAATCAGAAACACGACCGCAAGGTCGCCGACGTAAGCGAGGCCGTACTGACGATGTTTCAGGCCTACTCGTGGCCGGGAAATGTGCGGGAGTTGCGTAACACCCTGGAACGCGCAGTGATCGTCTGCGAGGGCGGACTGGTAGAAACCAAGCACTTGCCTCCCGCTTTCGGACAAAGCGTGCGTCCAGTGGTTAACGATCCCGATGCCGTGCACCTTGGCGTTGGCACAACGATCGAAGAAGCGGAGAAACTGCTCATTCTAAAAACTCTGCAGGCCACGACCAACAACAAAACCCGCGCCGCCGAGATTCTCGGCATCAGTCTGAAGACGCTGCACAACAAGCTGAAAGAATATGATCGTGCGCAAGAAACGGTGCCGCCTGAAGAAGAAGGAACAGAGGGGATCAGGTCTTAGGTGCAAGATCTAGGGCCTTAAGGTCTTGGATTCTAGGTTCGTTTCAGGTTCGTAACTACCTGCACGGCGGCCGTTGCCCGCGAAGACCTGCGACGTAAGACCTGAGACCTGCTTTTGCATGACTCGCAAGTTCATCATCGTGCTCGTGATCACCACGCTGTTCACGGCGCTGGTGGTGTGTTTTTCCTGGGTCTACCTCTCACAATTGTTGCGCCAGCGCTTGCTATGGACCGACGAAACCGCTTCCACTCTCACCAACGAACTCGAGTACACCGCGGCGAAAGCGGTCCCTGATCTGACCAGCACGCGGGTTAATACTGAAAACCCTGCAGCAATGCGTACTGCTATCGCCGACGTCCTGCAATCCGACACCAACCTCAACGACATGCTCGAATCGGTCGTAGGAAACTCCCCTATTATCTACGACGCCGCCATCATCGATCCTAACGGCATAGCGATTCTCGACACCAATCCCACGCTCAACGGCAAGCCGGTTCCGCAGCGCGAATCTTTGAGCGTGCTGCGCGACGCCGGCTTCCGCCGCCAGTTACAACTGCTCTACGCTCCGGCAACAGTCTATGACGTCAGCGGCGGCATGCAGTTTGAGGGGCTCCCTTTTGGCAGCGTGCGCGTTGGCGTCTCAACGGTTTTTCTGCGTAACGAGCTGACGCCGAAGCTGCAACAAGCGGCTTTCTTTTCCGTGGTCGCGATTTTTTGCTCGCTCCTGCTGTCGGCAGTGATATCGAATGTTGCCCTGGGTCCGTTGAAAGCGATCAGCCGCAACCTCGACAGCGCTAGCGCAGGAGATCTGTTGCCTGCGGACGAGGCCAGCTCCGACGATGAAGTCGGACTCGTCTCGCTGAAAATTGCTCACCTGGGCCGCCAGATTCGCGACACCAACCAGATCTTTTCCGCCCTCAAAGACAATGTCGAACAGGTCATGACCAAACTGCAGGACGGTCTGATGCTCTTTACCCGCGATTCCCGTGTCGTGCTGGTGAGCGCTTCGGCGGAGAAATTTCTGGGACGACCGCGGCGCGAAATTCTGGGTCGCACCGCAGAAGAAATTTTTTCCGATGGAACCGTCCTGGGAGCGGTCGTCCTGCCTGCATTCCAGAAGCAGCGCCCGCTCGTGCAATATGAATTCGACGCCGCCGACGGTCGTCGTGTACAGGTTTCGCTCGACTTCATTCAGGAGAAAGGTACTTCGATCGGCGCCTTGCTGACCATGCGCGACGCCGAATCCGTGCAGCGCATCGAGGACGAGATCGAAATCTCACGCCGCCTTTCCGCCAGCGGTCGTCTGACGCGCGGTGTTGCCCACGAAGTCAAGAATCCCATCAACGCCATCGTGCTGCATTTGCAGTTATTGCAAAACAAATTGCGCCAGGACGATCCCGACACCCGCCGCCACATGGATATCATTGGCAGCGAAATCCGACGCCTCGATCGCGTCGTGCAAATCCTGGTGGACTTTACGCGGCCACGCGATTTGCGGCTCGAGGAGGTCGATCTGCGAAGGGTCCTGGACAGTGTGTCGCTGCTGGTCGCGCCCGACGCAGTCCGCTCCGGCGTGAGCATTGTGCAGCAGTTGCCTCAAGACAACGACCCCCTGCCGGTGCGCGTCGATTCCGATCTCATGAAGCAGGCGATCCTCAACCTGCTGCTGAACGGCGTACAGTCGATGGCCGCGGGCGGCACGCTTACGCTGAAGGCCAGGCGCGATGACGAAATGATTGTCGCCGAAGTATGCGATCAGGGCTGCGGCATCCCCCCAGAAGCGCAGGAGAAAATCTTCGAACTCTACTACACCACCAAGGGAGACAAAGGCGGAAGCGGTATCGGCCTGGCGCAAACCTACCAGATCATGCAGTGGCATTATGGCTCGGTCGAATTCGATTCGATTGTCGGAGCCGGCACCACCTTTCGCTTGCGCCTGCCTGCGGCAACCGCCAAGCCCGAACCCACACGCGACGAAGAGATGACCGCCTGAGTCCGCAAGGGCTGCCTATATTTATCAAAACGTGATCATCTAAATATGATTATCGAATTGCGAACCTACAAGACCAAGCCCGGCAAGCGCGCCGACTTCCTCGCCACCTTCCATACGAAGACGATTCCAGCGCACGCGGAAATCGGCATGAAGATTCTGGGCCCATTTCTCTCCATCGAAGATCCCGACGTTTTCTTCTTCATGCGCGGGTTTCCCGATCTCGCGTCGCGCGAGCCGATGAAAGCAAAATTTTATGAAGGAGAATTGTGGAAGAACGAGTTGGAGAATACCTTGATGCCAATGCTGGAAAAATACGATGTTGTGCTGGTCGATGATCCAGACAATCTGGTCCGTTGGTAGTGACGGCTTGAGGTGAAAGGCAAGCCACTATGAGAGTCGCTCTGCTGATGGCCGCGATCATCGGGTTTTCTGCCGCCAGTTTTCCGCAAGTGCACAATTCCGGGAAGCATCCGGAGGCGTCTTCTGCCTTTCTTGGCTTCGATCGCAACGACTATCCCGGCGATGCCAACTTAAAGACCCTCCGCAAAACCTTCGCGTATTCGAGCTATTGGCTGAATCATCCACCAGGATCGAAAACCAATTCGTGGACGGGAAAACGAAAAGCTCTTCAGTCGACGGGCTTCGGTTTCCTGGTCTTATTCAATGGCCGCACTGATGCGGAGATCAAGAATTCTGAGATCAAAGCCGGCAGAGATGCGACGCAACTCGGCAACTCCGATGCCGACGCGGCAATCTCAGCGGCCCGCGCCGAAGGATTTCCCGCGCACACCGTCATCTTCCTCGACCAGGAACAAGGAGGACGCCTGCTTCCCGAACAACGGGCTTATCTTCACGCCTGGGTTGATCGCATCGATGCCGCGCATTTTTCGGCCGGCGTGTACTGCTCCGGTATCGCGGCGAAAGAAAGCGCGGGCGCTTCAGTCATTACCGCGGAAGACATTCGCCAAAACGCCGGTGGACGAAAAATAAAATACTGGGTCGTCAACGACTCTTGCCCGCCTTCGCCGGGATGCGCCGCTTCACGGAAAGATCTTTCTCCGGAATTAGTTCCGGAATCGTCCGGAATCGCATTTGCCGAGGTCTGGCAATTCGCTCAGTCTCCGCGGCGATCGCACTTCGCCGCCGCCTGCGGCAATTACGACAAAGATCAAAACTGTTACGCTCCTGGCCTCGATCCAGCACAACGGCTGCACCTTGACCTGGATCTGGCCACATCAAGCGATCCCTCGGACGGCAGAACTCATTGATGTACCGCGCATTGATATAAAGCGCGGCAACGCAGACCCGGCGAAGAAGATTATTCAGGAGAACTTCACTTCGACAATCGATCGTTTTTTCAATAATCCGGCCGAAGCGTCCCGCTGACGCTCGATGTCCGCCGGGGTTTTCGCTATCCGGCCTCGTCGCAGGGCGATAACTATTTGCGCGAAGGGCTTGAGTGCTTCTGCACTTGCTGCTGGAACTGTTGCTGCTCTTGCTGGTGTTTCTGCTGCAGTTGTTGGGTCTGTTGCTGGTGCCGCAGTTCCACCTGCTGCCGGGCGGCGTCATCGGCGTTTCGTTTCGCCAGTTGCTGATGGTCCTTTTCCTGCTGTTGCTGCAGTCTGTCGCGCTCCTGCTGTTGCTTTGCCAGCATCTTGTCTTGCTCTTGCTGGTTCTTGTGGTCCTGCTTCTGATTACCCGTGCTCGGCAGCGCGGGATGTTCCGTAGCGGGCAAGTCACGCGGATGCACGGGTGAACCCGATCGAGCATTCATGCGCGGAGTGTACGTCCCTCCCGCTGCTTTCGCCGCCGCCACGCCGTGTCCGCTGAATTCTCCCGGCTTTTCTGTCGCGGCGATCGGCGGCCTGCCCATGTTCGCCGAAGCGCGAAGCTGCGGATTGCTCCGCGCCTGCTGTATGTGCTCGGTTTGGGCCGCGATCGGTGGGATATGCCGATCATGCTCCGCCGCTATTTCCTCGGGTCGCGGATGCACGTCGATTCCGCCATGGCCGCCGTTGAAGCTCACGTGGTTGACATTCTCGTGATACTCGGTCGTGTTGTACACGTTGTGCATGTCGGTGATGTTCACATTCAGTACCGCGCGGTTGTAGAGAAAGTGCCCGCGGTCCCAGCGTCCGCCTTCAAATCCCAACCCGAAATAGCCAAAACCATAATTGATCCCGCCATAGAAACCTACATGCGGCCCCCAGTAACCCCCGTGGAAAACAAACCCTTCGCCGTCCCATCCCCACCAGCCCGGAGTCCAGAGGAACCCAACCTCCGGCGCGAGTATCCACGTTCCCGGAACCCAGTAGTAATCGCCAATGTCATAGTCATAAGCCCAGTATCCGGGAGTCCAGAGATAGCCGTCACCGGGACAAATAGGCTGGTCATACACAGGAATCGGAGGCGGTCCAAACATGATAGCCACGCCGATTTGGGCGAACACCGGCGCGCTTAGCACAATAACTGCAAGCATTAACGAGGATAAGGCTGCGAGTGATGCCGCGAACCGCGGCCGACGCAAACGAATCTGCATGGCATTTCCTCTGGCCGTCATCCCTCATCTTGCTCGGTACAGGCGCAATATCCAAACCGCTAAGTTTCTTTTTGCAGACGATCTTCGCCGACCTTTTCGCGGAGCAAGGTTATCTCAAATCCAGAGCTTGGGCGAGGCGGAAGGTGAGACGCCGGTCGATGCCGAGCGCAATGTTCTTGTTTTTCGCGATGTCTCTCACGGTGCTGGAGGTTTGGCCGGTGACCGCGTTTCTCTCCTCACGCGGGCCCCCCTTGGCAAAAATGCTCGAAGTCTCTATCGGCACAGTGCGCCCGTCCAGATTCAAACTCACCAGTGCAATGCGTACGTAGCCCGGTTCGTTCGCACTTTCCCGTGGCACCGTTGCCCCGGAACCCGCCGCAGCCTTCGCCTCAAGCACGCGGCCAACCACTGGCGCCCCCTTTGCGATCAGGGTCTTTCCGTCGACCTCGACCGCTTCATCGACGACGGCGTTAAACGTGTCGCCCGCATGGGACGATGCGCTCGAAAGCGCGCTCTGCAGCCGAACCGGGATCGGAGTGCCCTCAGGGACTTTGCTCGTCGATGGAATCAGCGACTGACTCGGCGAAACTCCGGCGGATGCCGGTTGGCGATCAAAGGGCAGCTTCTGTGATCCCGAGGAGTTCGAAGCATTGTCGGCTGGAGGGCGTCCACAGGCGGAAAACACACCGGTCATCAGGAAGGCGAGTACTAGCCAGATGATGTCTGGCCGGAAGGTCTTTACTTGGACGATCCGTGGCGGGACGGTCTCGATCAGGCCCGGGCGGGACGGCATGAGTCCATTCAAATACAACCTCGCCCCGAAGCACAAGGCCCCAACCTGGCTGAGCACCGCCCGAATCGTCACAAATTTACTGTGACGGCCCGCACTTAGCGGCGACGGGATTTTCTCTACACTCTTCGCTAGCACAGGTGTCGGGTCTCAGCGCCTCAACCGAAAACTAAGGCTTAAGACCTGACATCTGCAACTCCATGAATGCCATTAGCCAATTTCCGGCGCCCCACGACTATGAGGACGAATTGCAGCTTCGGCGCGAGTCCGAGAAGATGCAGCTGATCGGACGCTTGGCGCTGGGCGTCGCGCACGACTTCAACAACTTGCTGACCGGGATTCTGCTGTATTGCGATCTGCTGAGCGCCGGCCTGGCGAAGAATGGCAGGCAAAACAGCGAATCGACGGAGCGCGACGCAGAACAGTTCGAGTCGGCAGTAAACGAACTGGTGCAGCAGGTGGAGGAAGTGCGCATGGCGGGCGAGCACGGCGCGGCGCTGACCCGTCAATTGCTGGCGATTGCGCGCAAGCAGGGGCCGGAACTGCGGCCGGTTCGGATCAACGAAATTGTGCTCTCGACCCAGAACCTGTTGCGTCGGCTGATTGGCGAGCAGATCGAACTGACGCTGGTGCTCGACTCCACGCTCGATGAGGACGGAGTTGTGCTCGCTGACCCGGCGCAGGTACGGCAGATTCTGTTGAACCTGGTGCTGAATGCGCGCGACGCCATGCAGCAAGGTGGAACCATCGACCTAAGGACGCGAGCTGCGGAATTTCCGGACGTAGAAGTTCACGAGGAGAAACTTCACAGTGCTGAGTTGCAAGCAAGTGCCAGGTCCAGCAAGATCCGACGCGCGGCCGTCCTCGCCGTGAAAGACACTGGCTGTGGCATGGACGCGCGAACCTGCGCGCATTTGTTCGAACCTTTCTTCACCACCAAGAACCCAGGAATGGGGACGGGGCTGGGACTGGCAACTGTGCAGCGCATCGTGGGAGAGCTGCGCGGCGCAATCGTCGTGGAAAGCCAGCCGGGAAAAGGCACAAAGATTGAGATATTCATGCCGATTGCCGATATCCCGGATGTCGGGGCCCCGGCCGGCGATGCCATCGCTCCAGTGCAGAGTGCGTGAAGAAGGTCACGATCGAGTCAAGAAGCGGTTGGTTTGATTACGGATCACAGCCTCATTGATTACGTCTTTGTAGATCACAGTTTTATCGGTCAGAACGAGGAGACTCTATGTTCGCTGCATCGTCCACTGCCGTCCTTAGCCAGAATCGTCTTCTGCAAATTGAGGGCGCGAACTTTCTGAACCTGCTCATTGTGGATGATGACCACACTATTCGTGAGGCGTCGCGCGAAGTAGCACGGTCGCTCGGATTTAACGCGCAGGTGGCAGAGACTGCCGAACAGGCCTACCGGCTGCTCGACAGCAACTCGACCGACGCGGTGCTCCTCGACTTGCGGCCCGGCGCAGGCAGTCTGGAAGCGCTGCATACGATCAAAAAGCATCGTCCGGAGGCAGTGGTGATCATGGTGACCGGCCAGGGCACTGTGCAGTCGGCGGTGCAGGCGATGAAAGACGGCGCCTTCGACTACGTCACCAAGCCTTTCAGTATGGAGGAACTGCGCCAGTTGTTGGGACGGGTGGCGGCACATTTACGGCAGAAGACGGAGAACCGGATGCTGCGGGAGACGGTTAGGTCGCGGCAAGGCTTCGGCAACATCATAGGGCGCGCGCAAGAAATGGAGAAAATTTACCGCATCGTGGCGAAGGCCGGACAGAGTTCGCATCCGGTGCTGATTCTCGGCGAGAGCGGCACGGGCAAGGAACTGGTGGCGAAGTCCATCCACTTTGCCGGCAGTTTCCGTAACAAGCCGTTTATTCCGGTCGACTGCGGATCGCTGGTGCCGACGTTGATCGAAAGCGAACTGTTTGGGCACGTACGCGGCGCCTTCACCGGGGCGACCCATCCCAAAGATGGATTGCTGGCGATGGCCGAAGGAGGCACGGTATTTCTGGACGAGATCGGAGAATTGCCGACCGACTTGCAGGCGAAACTGCTGCGGGCGATCCAGGAGAAGGAAATCCGTCCGGTTGGAAGCGTGAAGCGAGTCACGATCAACGTGCGGATTCTAGCCGCGACCAATCGTGATTTGGAACGCGCAGTTGCTGACGGTACGTTCCGTCGCGATCTGTTCTTCCGGCTCAACGTGCTGACGCTGCGGATTCCCGCGCTGCGCGAGCGGAGGCCCGATATTCCACTGCTAGTGGCGCATTTTCTCGAGCGCATCGGACGCGATGCCGGAGTGGAAAAAACAATCTCGGACGAAGCCCTGAAGGCGCTGATGCACTACGACTGGCCAGGCAATGTACGCGAACTGGAGAACGCCCTGGAACGAGCCTGCGCGTTGAGCAGCGCGAACGAAATTCAAATCCGCGATCTGCCCACAGCGGTTTACGGAGCACCGCTCGATCTGATGAGGCTGAGCCAGCCGGCGGGCGGGATCGTGCCGATGGCAGAACTGGAAAAACAGACGATTCTGAATGCGCTGGCGCAGGTCAACGGAGATAAGATGCTGGCTGCGCGACTGCTCGGGATCGGGAAGACAACTCTCTACCGCAAGCTGAAGGAGTATGAATCCCAAAACTGAGCTGGCCGTCGGCGCGCGTGTGCCAAAACAGAACGACTCTTAGGCGGCTAGCGCGCCTAAGACATTTGTTTTGAGACGAATTGCAATTGGCCCGGAAGTTGCGGCAGGATTCGGCATGATCCTTTTGGTGACGCCGAGCGAACGAGCGGCGGAATGTGGGGCAGCACTGCGCGAGGCTATCGGCGAGGAGTTCGTGATCGCGGACAATCTGGTGCGGGCTACCCAGCTTTTGCGCGCTGAATGCTATCTAGCCGTGGTGTTCGATCAGTACCTGCTCGAAAGCGAACCCGACGAGGCGGCAAACACAATCGGACATTTGGGCACGGCCATTCTGGTGCAGGTCAATCTCGCGATCAGCGGAATAGACCGTCTGGTGCGGGAAGTGCGGGCAGCGGTACGACGGCAGCGGCGCGAAGAGGTGACCGCCCGGCAAGCGGCGATCGGCAATCTGCGAGCCGAATTGAGCGGCACGATGACAGCGTTGTTGCTCTCGACGGAACTGGCGATGGAAACTCCGAACCTGCCCTCAGCCGCAGCGGAGAGACTCCGGTCGGTATTGAAACTGGTCCAGCATCTTCGATGGCAATTGGAAATTGGATGTCGAACGGAGGAGGTAGAGACGGTTCGGAGTTAAAATTTCCAGATTAAACGGCGCCGAAGTTGGAGGCCGTCCAACTAGCCCCGTTGACTCAACCTTGTCCATTTAGCCCCTGGGCGTCACATACTGCGCTTCGCCGTTGCCGAACGACCAGTTTTCTTTTCCCACTTCCACGAGATTGATGAAGACGTCCTCGCGCCGCAACTTGAGCACTTCGTGCAAGCCATCGGCAATGGCTTTGTAGAAGCGCTGTTTGGCTTCAACCGTACGGCCAGTGTTGAGAGTGATTTGTATGAAGACGCAATCGTCCGATCGATGAACCCCAAGATAGTTACGGTCAAACAGCAAACCGGATTGCGGATGCTCGGTGACAATCTGGAAGCGGTCGTCCTTGGGCACGCCGATGACCTCAACCATTGCCTGGTAAATGATCTGACCAACCTGTGCGCGATATTCCAGGGACTTCCCTTCCAGAAGATCAATTCGAACCAGGGGCATGATTTCTCCTTAAACCGATAAGATTTTTCCTGTTCGGCTGAGTACTGAACTGGAATATCGTAACAGGGCAAGGGATCAGAGTTCAGGGACACGGTGAGGCCGTTTGGAGCACTACAGAGGTTCTTGAATAACGACCGATGCTTGTGACGATTCCACTTCTGCCCGCCTTGTCCAAAAATACGCGGCAAAACCGGCGGTGACCACTGCCAGCGCAGCGCCGAACTCCGTCGTGTACCACAGGGTTTTGCCGGTGTCGCGCACGACGCTATCGAAGACGGTCTGAATGAAAAGGTTGTGGCTAGCGTGCAGCACCACCGGAGGCCACAAGCTCTGCGACTTGAGTCGCAGCCAGGCAGAGATAAAGCTGGTTGAAATAATCATCACCGTGAAGCAGGCCATCCCATAAACGCGGTTCGTTCCTGCGTTGTAGTCGGCAAAGAGCAGCAGCGGAGCGTGCCATGCAGCCCAGATGATTCCGCTTAGCAAACTTAGTTTCGTGAACGACATCTGCTTCGCCAGTTCGGGCACCAGGAACCCCCGCCAGCCGATCTCCTCACCAAGAGCCGTCGCCATTCGCAGGATCATCGTTGCCGTGGCGGTGAAGAAAAGCCAGAGGAGAAACGTCCCCCAAGCCGGCATTCCCCGCAAGCCAAAGCGCTGCACCACCAGGTTCACTAAATCCCGGCTCCATCCTCCCAGCCGCAAGGCCCAGACCGCGCCGTACGCGATTATCGCGTAGGCCAGAGGAGTAACATATGCAACCGTGACGTAGCGGGTCTCCGGCCAGCGCCAGGCCAGCGAGCGAAAGCTGCGCCCCAGTAAGCGGCAAGTCGCCACGGCGCCCAAGGCTGGACACCACATGATTGCTACGATCATCGTGCCGAATCCCATGCCAAGATGGCCCGACCACATGATCAGCGACCAGATCACAGAACTGAACAGGAACGTGAATAAGAGGTAAACAAGAGTTGCTCGTCTCGGCGTGTCACGCATCCGTTTTGACCTCGTTCCTCGTTCTATTCCTCAAAGCCACAGGCTTCGACGAACTAGATTTCTGCTCGTTAGCCGCGTAACGATAACACGCCATTTTGCACCACTCACCTGCAATGCAGGACGATGCTGCGGGGGTCCTATCAGTTCCTATTGCAAATAAAAGAGTTACGACTGGAACTCCAACCCCGGGCGCGGAGTCTAAATAGATAAGCTGGAGAGCGGGCAGTCGTAACGTTATCGAAGTCAGGTTGGCGACAGGTTAGGCGGGAAATTAAGGTTCCCGCGACGGACCAAAGTCACTCTATAATTGAGGTAACGCCGCCATGGCGGGAGCAACTGCATTGGGCGATTTTGCCAGCGCGATCGGGGCCCGAACCGAAGAATCCGCCGTTGTTACTGCCTTGAAGGCGGGTTCAGAAGAGGCCTACGCCTGGCTGATCGGCGAATTTCACCAGCCCATATACAGCCTCATCTACCGCATCGTAAACGACCCCTCTGACGCGGCTGATACCACGCAGGACGTTTTCCTGAAGGTGTTCCGCGGAATGAAACATTTCCACGGCGAATCCAGTCTGAAAACCTGGATTTACCGCATTGCGCTGCACGAGGCGGCGAACCGCCGGCGCTGGTGGTTCCGGCACAAGGCGCAGGAAATGCAGATTGAGCCGATCGCGGCGGGTGACCACGAATTTTCGGGAGAAGATCGTCTGGTCGATCCGGGTGAATCGCCGCTCGAACAGTTCGCGCATGAGGAAGTGCGGTCGGCCGTAGGGCAGGCTTTGCAGCAAGTCCCCGAGCCCTATCGCACCTCTTTGATTTTGCGCGATCTGGAAGAAATGTCGTACGAGGAAATTGCCGAAGTTTTGGCCATCTCGCTGGGGACCGTGAAGTCGCGCATCACTCGCGGCCGGGCCGCATTGCGCAAAACATTGACGGGATATGTACGGGAAGTGGGTCCGGAGTTAGGACTGCTCATCCCCGACGGTGATCGGCCTTTGGGCGAGCGTGGGTTGGGCGAGCGTGCGACCGATCAAGCTCCGAGCGGTGGGCCCATGAACGAAGGCGCTTCGGGCAATTCGGCTTCTGCCAATTCGCGGCAGAGTGTTGGCGCGCAAAGTCATCGGGAAGGTTCGCGCGGTGGACGGGAAGTTGAGGTGACACCATGACGTGCACTGAGATAAGGAAATTGTTCTCGCCGTATCTCGATGGCCGCGTGAGCGGATCGGAAATGCTTGCGCTTACCGGCCATGTCGAGCAATGTTCATCCTGCGCGCGAGAGTATGCCGCCACGCAACGCACGCAGCAGTTGCTGGCAAGGATGGGCCGCAAGAAGGCGCCGGCCGATCTGGCGTTGAAACTCCGGCTGGCAATTTCGCGCGAGGCTGCGCAGCAACGCCGTCCGCGGTTTGAGGGTGCGCTGGTGAGGTTCCAGAACGGGTTGAACGCTTTCATGGTCCCAGCGACGGCGGGACTGGTGAGTGCGGTGCTGATTTTCGGATTGCTGCTCGGCTTCTTTGCTCTACCGGCGGAACTGCGGGCTGATAGCGGAGACGTTCCGCTGATGCTGTACACCGGGCCCCAGCTCGAACAGTCTGCATTTGGCACTTCGCTGGGCAATATGGGCGACGATGCAGTGGTGGTTGAAGCTTACGTCGATGCCAATGGACGCGTGGAAGATTACCGCATTTTGTCCCAACCGGGTGAAGCCCAGGCAGTGCTGCCCCAGTTGAAGAACCTGCTGATCTTTACGACTTTCCATCCCGCGCTTTCAATGGGGCGACCAACGTCAGGGACAGCGGTGCTGTCGTTTTCGAAGATCAGCGTAAAGGGCTAGCTTCTGCAGAGACGCCGCCCTGCCGCGTCTCCCTTCATGAAGGTAAACTCCGTTTCTACGGCGTTTTCTCGCGTTTGCGGTTTGACCGCGAATTGACCAGTTCGTACACTACTTCTAGCTCATCCTTATATGTCTCGGATCCAAGGGATCTTCCTGAAACAGGTCGTTCGATTCTCGTTCGCTGCCGGCCTGGCAATAATGCTGGCTTCGTCTTCCGGAAGCGCTCAGGACGCTCCGCAGGTATCTCTTGAGACCAGCGAGACGCTGTTCACGGTGCTGACCGCGATCAATACCTGCGGATACGACCAGGAGTTGAGCGCATCCGATCCATTGCGCTCGCAGATCCGGTCGGAGATTGGAAGCGCGGTTGAGAACACGCCCGGGGCTCAAGACGTCATCGGTCCCATGTGCTTGTTCTACCGGCAGCACCAGGCTCCGGACCCTACGCATGACCTTTCGCACTATGTATCCCTGGCACTCTATCTCGACACGCCGCCGGCTTTTGCGCTCAAGGTGAAAGCAGTGGAACTGCCACCCGATGCCGAAGTTGTCGCCGACTTTGTGCCGCTCATGAGGGCTTTTTACGAAAAACTTGGTTTGCATTCTATCTGGGAACGACATCACGCCCGTTACGCTGAAATGGTCGACATCTATCATGCTCCGCTGGCGAAGATGACCTTCGACACCGAGATTTATCTGAAGATGCCTTCGGCGGGCTACCTGGGACGGCAGTTCACCATTTTTCTGGATGCGATGGGCGCACCCGCACAGACCAACGCGCGCAACTACGGCTCGAATTACTACGTGGTGATTTCGCCGACCTCGTCGACGTCGATCAAGATGCAGCAGATCCGCCACACCTACCTGCATTATCTTCTGGATCCCTTGGCCTTAAAGAACGGTGGCTCGTTCAAGCGTCTGGAACCGCTGCTCGGCAGAGTGCAGGACGCGCCGATGGATGATGCGTTCAAAAACAATATTTCGCTGCTGGTGACCGAATCTCTGGTGCGGGCAATTGAAGAACACCTGACCAAGGTCTCAGACTCACAACTGGTGAAGGATCTCGATCAGGACGATAAAGAAGGCTACATCCTGACGCGTTATTTTTACGATGCCCTGGATAAGTTCAATCGAGACGCGGCGGGAATGCGCAATGCTTACCCCGACCTCATCGGCCAGATCGAAGTCAATAAGGAAATGAAGCGGGCAGCGCAGATCGAGTTTGCCCACGAGGCCGCGCCCGAACTACTGCATCAGCCTGGGAGTCAGAATCACCTGCTTCTAAATGCCGAGCGGCGGCTGGCGGCTGGCGACCGGGAAACTGCCCAAAAGCTGGCGCAAAAGGCGCTCGATGATCGGGAAGAAGACGCCGGACGCGCATTGTTTATTTTGGCGGAAGTTGCGACACAGAACCGGGACATCGACGGGGCGCGCGCCTACTTCGAACGAGCGTTGCAGATGGCGCACGAGCCCGACGTGATCGCATGGTCTCACATTTATCTGGGACGCATCTTCGATCTCAAAGAAAATCGGGATGCCGCCCTGGACCAGTATCGTGCGGCTCTGGATGCGGCGGGGGTATCCCTGCCAAAAGTGGCGTCGGCCGCGCGCCAGGGGCTGGAACAACCATATGAGCCCCCGGCGGCAAAGCGTCCGGAGTAGGAAACAGCAAGATCGAAAACCTCGAAGTTGCCAGGTTTCAGAGTTCGTAGTGGTAAAGTTATGGCTCGCGAGCAAGCGGGCTTTGGGAGAACGCCGAAGCTCTGAAGCCTTGCAACCTATGGAGTAAGGGAGACAGCATGAAGCGAACAGCAATCATTCCGGCATTACTGATTCCGGGAATTCTGAGCTTCGCGGTTTGGGCGGCAGCCCAGACCAGCGGACAGACACAGACTCCGCCAGCGGCGGGTCAAACGGCGCCAGCGGCTGGTGCACAAACTGCAACTCCTGCAGCCCCAGCGGGCAAGCGTCCGCCGCAGGCCAAGACACAGCCAGAGTTCGACGCCTACAAAGGGGCAGCAGGAAATACCGATGCGGCCGCGATGGAAAAGGCAGCTGACGATTTTGCCACCAAGTTCCCGGATAGCGAACTCCGCGTGTTGCTGTACAAGAATGCGATGCACCTCTACCAGAGCGCCAACAACGCCGAGAAGGTCGAAGCGATGGGCCGCAAGGTTCTGGCGGCAGATGGGGATGATCCTGATGCGTTGCAGGCGGTCGCCACGGTGATTGCCGAAAAAACCCGCGACACCGACATCGACAAGGACCAGCGCTACGCTGACGCCATCGCCATGGCGCAGAAGTCTTTGCAGACCATCGACACCGACATCGCCGTCCAGGCGGGGACGCCCCAGGAAAAGATCGACGCTTATAAATCGGGATTGCGCTCGCAGGCTTACTCGATTATGGGAGCCATCGAATACAGGAAAGAAAACTATGTGGTCGCGCAGGATGACCTGCAGAAGGCCATCGACGCCTACCCCAGCGACCCGACGCCGGTGGACGTTCTTCGTCTGGCGCTGGTGATTGATAAACAGGGGACGGCGGCTTCCGACAATAAAGAGAAACAACAGAAGCTCTATGTTGACGCGCTCAAATGGGCCAACAAAGCGGTGGACATGACCAAGGAGAACACCTCGATTGGAACGCTGGCGCGCCATGAACGCGACCGTTTGCAGGCGCTCACCGGAGGCGCGCCGCCGGCACAAGCGCAGACTCCGCCCAAGAATTAACCGCCACTCCCGCGGAGACGCGGATGGCCGCGCCTCCGCGTCTCTCTACGAGAATGAAGTCACACGACATTATGGAACTGGAAGCGAGCCTCGGTCACCGCTTCCAGCGCCGGGAACTGCTGGAGCAGGCCCTTACTCACAGCTCGCAAGCTCGCGAGGTGGAGGCGCTGGGCACAGCCAATGCTTTGTCCGCCGGCGACAACGAGATGCTCGAGTTCCTGGGCGACGCAGTGCTCGGCTTGGTAACGAGCGAGACGCTTTTCCACCGCTTCCCTAAGTTTCAGGAAGGACAACTCTCCAAGCTTCGTGCGCACCTTGTCGGTCAGCGGCATTTGCTGCATGTGGCCGAGCAATTACAGATCGGTCACTACATGCGCCTTGGCCGCGGCGAAGAAAAGAGTGGCGGCCGCAACAAGGCAAGTTTACTGGTAGACGCGCTGGAGGCAATCCTTGCCGCACTCTATCTTGACGGCGGTTGGACGGTGGCCTGCAACTTCGTAGTTCGCGCGATCATCGAGCCGGAACTGGCACAAATGAACCTCGAAACCAGCGCCATCCCGGTGATGGATTTCAAGTCCGCGCTACAGGAAGCTTTGCAAGCTAGAGGCTGGCCGCAACCAGTTTATACGCTGGTAAAGGAGGAAGGCCCGGAGCACAAGAAAACCTTTACGGTCGAGGTCAGAATACCCGAGCCAGCGCTGGCACAATTCGTCGGG
>DATEBK010000225.1:0-2831 GCA_035287825.1 Terriglobales bacterium | reverse complement strand
CTCTGCGCCGCCCATTTACTTGCAGCTGGAAATCGGGCTGGCGGCAATACTTCTTTATTGCTCATTTCATTTTTACCGTTACGCTTTTCGCAGGAATTCCGTAGCCTTCCGGACACTGGCCTTTTCTCTGGCCCTGTGGGCGGTCTTAATGGGCGCGGGCCAACTTCATCAACCTTTTCTCGATATTGTTGGCCAACTCGGTGGCTTCCTTGGTCCGATTCCGCAGATGCTGCTGGCCATCGCCATGGTGATGGTGCTCTTCGAAAACGAGCGCAATGCGGTTCAAGAAAATGCGTTGGCATTCTCAACTTTGGGGGTCGATCCCCGGCGATTATTCTCGGCATCGGACCTCATCCCCAGCCTGCAGACTTTTGTGGAGAGGCTGGTTGCGCCCTTGCCTTCGCGGCGCGCAGTCCTTTTTGTATCACAGCAGTGGCGCGGTACCGTGCCCTCTGTACAGAAAGGCTTTTCAGCGGAGTTCCTGGAAAAACTACAAAAAACCGGGGCTGGCGATTACATCGCCGAACTCGCCTACCGGCGCGGTGGAGTCGTCACCTTCAGAGGCCTGAAGGAACTGGAAGAACCTTTGCCGGCTCTTTCAGGGGGAAGGTTTGAGGCATGCAAGCAAATGCTGCTCGCCGAGGGAATCAACGACCTGATGGCAGTGAGCCTGCAGACCCGCGAGCACAACTTCGGAGTCCTTTTATTTCCCCACGCGGAACGGCGCATGTTCGGCTCGTCCAATTTGCGCTTGCTGATCGGGCTGGCGCTGCAGATCGCGCTGACACTCGAAAATTATGTCGTAATGCATGAAGCGCAGCGCCGAACCAAGGAATACGAGCTGCTCACAGAAATTGGGCAGGCCATCAGCTCTCATCTCGACCAGGATGAGGTGCTCCGCACTGTGCAGGAAGAGTTGGGCCAGATTTTCGACACTAGCAATTTTTACATCGCGTTTCAGGAAGACGATGAAATTCTCTTCGAGCTCGAGATCGAAGGCGGCGTTCTTCTGCCCAAGCGCTCACGCCGGGTCGGCAATGGATTGACAGAGTACATCCTCCGGACGGGGGATCCCCTGCTGATTGAATCGGATCTTGAACAGGTGCGGGCAAGACTGGGAGTCGATTTCGTGCCTCCCTCCCCAGCTCGCTCGTTCTGCGCGGTGCCTATTTTTCTCGGCGGCAAACCCGCCGGAGTAATGGCGGCGTTGAGTACAGAACGTGAATCGCAGTTTCTCGCCAGGGATCTCGAGGTCATGCAAACTGCGGCCGGTCAACTCGGAGTCGCGGTCGAGAATGCGCGCCTGTTCACCGAAGAGCAGCGTCGCGCGCGGCATCTCGCATTTCTAAACAATATCTCGAAGATGGCCATCTCCAGCGAAGACGCTGAGCAGATGATGGCCGACATAGTACGCGAGATCCAGAAGAACTTCCGCTACGATCACATCGGTATCGGCATCATGGATTACGCCACGAAAGATATCGAGATCAAGGCAGAAGCAGGAACTACTTCGCAAACGCTAGGCCGCCGGATCGCGGTAGGCAGCGGAGTTCTAGGCAAGGTTGCTCGCACCGGCGTGAGCGCGCTGGTGCAAAATGCCGGTCCTGGCCAGCTCGCCGGTGTGCTGCCGGAATCGCGCGGCGTCCTTTGTCTCCCAATCAGTTATGGCGAGACGCTGCTCGGTGTGCTTAACGTTGAAAGCCGCGATGAAAACGCATTTGCTCCACAAGATGTTCTGATTCTCAATACTTTGGCCGATCTTCTGGCAACGGCGTTGCACAATTCCTTCGTCTTTAGAAAGTTGCAGCAACAGTCGATCACCGATGGACTGACTGGCATCAAGACCCGGCGCTTTTTCTGGGAGGCGCTCAGTTCAGAGTGGAAACGCGCGTCCCGTTCCGGCCGGCCGTTCTCGGTCGTGCTGGTCGACTTGGACAAATTCAAAGAGGTTAACGATTCACTCGGCCATCTCGAGGGCGATCTCGTGCTTGCGCGCATCGGCCGGCTGCTAGAGCAGAAGTGCCGCCAGTCGAATGTTGTAGCCCGCTATGGTGGAGATGAGTTCATCATTCTAATGCCCGAGACTGGAATCGAGCAGGCACAAGTGCTGGCGGAAAGATTGCGCCTCTGGGTGGCCACCGATCCCATGCTGGAAGAGCACCACATCACTGGCAGCTTCGGCGTGGCCAGTTTCCCGGTTCACGGATTCTCGATGGAGGATTTGATTCGAGTAGCGGACGCTGGCATGTACGTGGCGAAGCACGCGGGTGGTAATCAGGTTTCCACTTCAGATGCATTCGGCGAAGGTTCGGCGGTGCAGCGCCAGCTAGTCTCCGGTTACATCGAAGGCTTTCTCCAGCGCGAGCATAACGGACCTGAGCATCTCGAAGAACTCGTCACTACGCTACGCAAGCTGTGTGGACGCGACGGCGAGGACGACAAAGATCGGAAGGCAATCAAAGAGGCCGTCGAGGCCTTGTCGCGAGCCGCCGAACTCCGAGAACACAACGCTGCCGGACATGGCGAGCAGTGCAGCCACTACACGGGCATGATCGCGCGTGGGCTCAACCTCGCGGCGCACGAGGTGGAAGACCTCACCTTCGCAGGAAGGGTGCACGACGTAGGCAAGCTCTTCGTTCCCGATCGGGTCCTGAACAAGGCGGGCGCTCTGACAGAAGATGAATTCGCTGTAATCAAGAAACACCCGTTAGTTGGGGCAGAGGTCTTACGCGCGATTCCTGACATCGAGCGCGTTGCAGAGGCTATCGAATCGCATCATGAGGCCTTCGACGGCAACGGCTATCCCAGGGGACTAAAGGGTGAGGACATCC
>DATEBK010000224.1:0-4941 GCA_035287825.1 Terriglobales bacterium | reverse complement strand
CGGATTTGGAAGCATCGGAACGGCCATCAATATCATTGCGACAATTCTGAGCCTGCGATGCCCAGGTATGAAACTCAGTCGTATGCCGCTGCTGGTGTGGCTCAACCTTGTCATGTCAGGAATGGTTTTGCTTGCCATCACACCCTTATCGGCCGCGCAAATCATGTTGCTCATCGATCGATACCTCGGCGGCCATTTCTTCGATACGCAGGCAGGCGGATCAGCCGTCCTCTGGATGCATTTCTTTTGGATCTTTGGACATCCCGAAGTCTACATTCTGATCATCCCCTGTTTTGCTTTCATGTCGGAGATCATTCCCGTCTTTTCGCGCAAACCGATTTTCGGGTATCCGGTGATGGTTGCGGCAACCGTGTGCATCG
Organism: Terriglobales bacterium; assembly: GCA_035287825.1. GTDB lineage: Bacteria > Acidobacteriota > Terriglobia > Terriglobales > Acidobacteriaceae > Acidiflorens. The sequence goes on along the minus strand of DATEBK010000224.1, from coordinate 4,561 downwards.
GGTTCGTGAGCATGAGCGTTTGGGCGCACCACATGTTTACCATCGGAATGAACTCCTACGCCAACAGCTTTTTCACCCTGACCACGATGGTGGTAGGCATCCCCACTGGAATTAAGATTTTCAACTGGATCGGCACGATGTGGGGCGGCAGGATTCAGTTCAAAACGGCGATGCTATTCAGCATCGGATTTCTAATCCAATTCCTCATTTCCGGACTGACGGGCATCATGATGGCGGCTTCGCCTTTCGATTGGCAGCTGAGCCTCTCCTATTTTGTTGTGGCGCACTTTCATTATGTGATCGTAGGCGGAATTCTTTTCGCGCTCTTCGGCGCCTTCTATTACTGGTACCCGAAAATGACTGGCCGAATGCTGAGCGAGCGCCTCGGCAAATGGCACTTCTGGCTCTTTCTCATCGGCTTCCACCTGACGTTCGACGTCATGCATATTCCCGGCATTCTCGGAATGCCGCGCCGTATCTACACTTACGAACCAGGGCGTGGTTGGGACACTTTGAATCTGCTCATCACAATCGGCGCGTTCATCCAGGCGATTGCAATCCTGGTGTTCCTGGCAAACCTAATCATTTCTTATTTCAAGGGAGCTCGAGCCGGTAACGATCCTTGGGACGCATGGACACTGGAGTGGTCCACATCTTCACCGCCTCCAGCCTATAACTTTGCGATGGTTCCGACAGTAGAGAGCCGCCGTCCCTTGTGGGACCTGAAGCATCCTGAAGATCCCGATAGCCAGTACGAGTGAATGAATATGAGTGACCGAAACCTATGAGCGCAGCGACAGCTTCATTTCCGAACACGGCAGCAGGGTGGCACCTGCCATCTCGCGGGAAGGTCGCGATGGCCGGTCTTATCATCGCCGAGTCGGCCATCTTCACAATCTTTGTCGTTGCCTATCTCTTTTATCAGGGGAAGAGCATCGCAGGACCGACGCCCCAGGAAGTGCTTGAGACGCCCATCTTCTACACGATTTGCTTGTTGTCGAGCAGCCTGACCATTCACTTTGCGGCGAAGTCGTTAGCGCGGGACTATAGACGATTATTCCTCGCCTTGTGGCTGCTGACCATTGCGCTGGGCAGCTTGTTCCTCTTCGGCACGGCCATGGAATGGCACCGGCTCATTTACGAGCGCGGACTCACCATTTCGACCAACCTTTTTGGGACGACCTATTACTCACTCGTCGGATTGCATGCCTTTCACGTCACGGCAGGACTGATCATGCTCTCGCTGGTCGCGATATTCGGATTTATTGGCCGCGTGCGGGTGGACCAGTCAAACCGCATTGAGGTGCTTTCAATGTACTGGCATTTCGTAGATGCCGTATGGGTTGTGGTTTTCACGGTCGTTTACGTTTTAGGACGCTGAGGTTTTTATGGCAATACCATCCGCGCCGGGGAAAGACCAATTGAACGAGAGTCCTCGTGCTCCGCGCGAGATCGACGTCCCCGCACCGACAGCCTGGCCATTCATTTTGGCCGTTGGGGTGGTTCTCTTGTTCGCGGGCCTCGTGACGAGCACGTCAGTCAGCTGTCTGGGTGCCGTGCTGTCGCTGGCAGGCTCTGTCGGCTGGTTCCGTGAAGTCCTTCCGCGCGAGCATGAAGAGGTTGTGCCGGTTCTTCCCGAAGACATTCGCCTGACCACCGATCTCCTGACGACGGATCGTCCGGTTGTCGATCGGCTGCCGGTTCTTCCCGATCACTTGCGAGCGTGGCTCCCGGTTCGCACCTATCCGATATCGGCCGGGGTGAAAGGCGGGTTGGCTGGCAGCATCGCAATGGCGGTAGTGGCGTGCGCTTACGGCGTGCTGAAGGCTCGCAGCATCTGGTATCCGATTAATCTGCTGGCCGCAGTTGCTTATCGGGATTCGCTACGATTCGGGCCTGAACAGCTTTATTCCTTTCATGCTGGCAGTTTTGCGATTGCCTTTCTCTTGCATGGGTTGGTCTCAATCCTGGTCGGCTTGCTCTATGGCGCAATGCTGCCCATGTTCCCACGCCGTCCTATCGTGCTTGGAGGACTCATCGCCCCGGCGCTGTGGTCGGGGCTTTTGTACCCAATCCTCGGCCTGCTGAATCCACTGCTCGCAAGTCGCATTGATTGGGGATGGTTCATCGCCTCGCAAGCGGCTTTCGGAATCGTCGCCGGACTTGTAGTCGTGCGCCAGCCAAGCTTTCCCACCCGCGAGAATGTTTCGTTTGTGTTACGCGCGGGAATCGAAGCCCCCGGAACAATTCCACCACGAGAGAGCGGGGAGAACCGCTGATGAAGATCAGAACTCTCTCTGTGCTTGCGATCCTCAACTTGGTCCTAGGCTTATTGATGCTTTGCGCGTGCAACGCTCCAGATGGTGAGCCCCAAACCAGTTCGGAGCCGGTTGCCCCGAACCAGATTTCGGATTTCGACACTCTCTACGCGCAAAACTGTGCTGGCTGCCACGGCGCGCAAGGTCGTGGAGGAGCTTCGATCGCCCTCGCCAATCCGGTGTATTTGGCCATCGTCGATGAAACCACAATGCGCAAAGTCGTCGCCAACGGTGTCCGCGGAACATCGATGCCTGCATTCGCGCAACGTGCCGGGGGAATGCTGACCGAGCAGCAGATCGATGTGATTACGAGTGGGATCTTTTCTCACTGGGCACGCAAACAAGTTCTCGATGGAGTCACTCCACCCTCATACGCGGCGAAGGCCGCCGGGAATGCCGATCACGGCCAACTCGTGTTTGGAACTTATTGCGCCTCCTGCCATGGTTCTGAGGGCCGGGGAACGCCCAAAGGAAGCGCCATCACGAATGATTCATTCCTGGCTCTGGTCAGCGATCAGGAACTGCGCACGCTTGTGATCACGGGTAGGCCGGAATTAGGCGCGCCCGACTGGCGCGGGAATGTCCCCGGGCATTCAATGACCGATCAGGAAATCACAGACGTGGTTGCCTGGCTGGCATCTTGGCGCGCGCAGAATCCCGGGCAGCCTTATTCCGCTTTGAACGATACGCAACAATCGAAGGCGCAGCATCCGGAGAAATAATCGGAGAAACAAGATGTCAACGAACACTCAGACAACCCCGCCCCCTGACGCTAGCCTTTCGCGGCGCGGATTCCTCATGAAGCTGGGAATCCTTTTCAATGGCTTCGCTGCGCTCGTATTGGCTCTGCCGGTTGCGCGTTTTCTTGTTTCCTCCATCACTCGCGGTCGCGGCAATGGCTATCTTTCGTGGGTGCCGCTGGGAGAAGCCAGCAACTTTCCTGAGGGAGAGACGCGGCTGGCCACTTTTCGCAATCCTTTGGTTATGCCAACCGACGGAAAAACTGTCGACACAGCATGCTGGGTGCGCCGCATCGCGGGCGATCAGTTTCAGGTGTTTGCCATCAACTGCGCCCATCTCGGCTGCCCTGTTCGCTGGTTCCCGCAATCCGGGCTCTTCATGTGTCCATGTCACGGCGGAGCATACTACCGCGATGGTTCACGTGCGTCCGGCCCACCAGAGCGCGGGCTTTTTGAATATCCGTACAAAATCGACAAAGGTGTGCTTACCATTGAAGCTGGACAGCTGCCAACCCCCGGCGACCCGGTTGCAAGCCTGAACTCGGAGAAACCGCCATGCGCCTGATCAGGAAAATTGGCGAATGGTTCGATCATCGTTTGCAACTCGCGGCTCCCATTCGTGAGGCCGTGGAGCATCCCGTGCCGCGCAACGCGGCGAGCTGGTTTTACGTCTTTGGCAGCGCCGCTCTCACCATATTTGCTCTGCAACTGGTCACCGGAATTCTATTGGCACTCGTTTACGTGCCCTCGGCGGGCGAAGCCTGGAGCAGCCTGCAAGCCCTCAATCATCAGGTCGCGCTTGGCTGGTTCATCCGCGCCATGCATGGATGGGGCTCCAACTTCATGGTCGCCATTGTCCTGATTCATATGGTGCAGGTGTTTCTCTTTGGAGCTCACAAATTTCCTCGCGAGCTGACCTGGATCATCGGAGTCTTTCTCTTATTAATGACTCTGGGCATGGCATTCACGGGTCAAGTCTTGCGCTTCGACCAGGACGCCTATTGGGGGCTGGGAATCGGAGCATCGATAGCCAGCCGTGTCCCGGTCATGGGTCCTTTTGTCGTGAAGCTGATGCTGGGCGGCCCGATCATAGCAGGCGCAACTCTCTCCCGGTTTTTTGCGCTGCACGTATTCGTAATTCCTGGACTGCTGATCGGCTTCGTCAGCCTCCATCTTTTAATGGTGCTGAAGCTGGGCATCAACGAGTGGCCGATGCCGGGACGCATCGTAAAGCGCGCGACCTACGAGGCCGAGTATCACGCGTTGACAAAGAAAGATGGCGAACCGTTCTTTCCCTATGCGATATGGAAAGACATGTTCTTTGCGGCGTTCATAATTCTTGCAGTCGCCGCATGCGCTTTCTATTTTGGTCCTTTTGGACCCACCGGGCAGCCCGACCCGACAATCATCCAAACCGCTCCCAAGCCCGATTACTTTTTCCTCTGGCTCTACGCGCTACTTTCACTTCTGCCACCGTCGCTTGAGACGCCGTTCCTTCTCATC
>DATEBK010000223.1:0-2845 GCA_035287825.1 Terriglobales bacterium | reverse complement strand
TGAAAGCTGATCAGTCAATTTGGCAGACGATCACCGTCGCGACTGCCTCTGTCTATTTTTGTGGCCGTTCAGAGATCCTTGCGCGAGAATAGCAGCGACTCGAACTGCAATTGCGGTCCAAAGCATTGCGGTCCAAAGAGCGCGGCGTGGCGGACACACAACAGCTTCCTTTTCGATGCGTGGTGAAGACGGCCCGGGCGAGCGTGCTTCTTCTCGCGATCGTCACACTAGTCCTTCGCTCTACAGCGCCTGCACTTGCTCCGAACCGCCGAATTTCGCAGTATGCACACACCGCGTGGCGCATTCAGGATGGCTTCTTCCGCGGTACCCCGCAGACGATCACGCAGACTTCGGATGGGTATTTATGGATTGGAACGGAAGCAGGATTAGTCCGCTTTGATGGAATAAGTTTCGTTCCCTGGACAGCGCCGAACGGCAAGACGTTGCCGAGTTCCCCGATTCATTCGCTGCTCGGCACAAGCGATGGAAGCCTCTGGATTGGAACCTCGCGGGGACTAGCGCGCTGGAGTAAGGGAGATCTGTTCACTTTTCCTGGGGAACCAGCTTTTGTCGAAGCCATCGTACAAGATCCAGAGGGCAGAGTCTGGATGACGCGCAGCCAGGTACGGGATGCGCAGGGCAGCCTTTGCGAAGTCGTCGATAGCACGCAGCGCTGCCACGGCGCTGCAGACGGAATCGCGTTCACCTACGCTCAGCCGCTACTCAGTGACGCCCACGGGAACCTCTGGATTGGCAGCTCCGTTGGCCTTTGCCGCTGGAAATCTGGTGACGCAAAGACATATATCGTCAAAGCGTTAATGCGCGTCAAAGGCTTGGCTGGAGTGAGCGCGATTGCTCTCGCAGACGACGGCTCGATCCTGGTCGGCATGAGGCAACAAGGTAAAGGACTCGGACTCCAGGAATTGCGTGATGGCATTTGGCGGGACTATATCTTGCCAGGATTAAACGGCCCGGAGATGCATGTATCGACGATGTTGAGAGACCACGAAGGCGACCTGTGGATCGGCACCGCCAACAATGGACTCTACAGGGTTCACGCTGGCCGGGCCGACCACTTCGGCAGCGTCGACGGATTGTCGAGCGACGCCGTCCAGGGCCTTTACGAGGATCACGAGGGCGATCTGTGGGTCGCCACTTCTAGAGGTATCGACCGCTTTCGCGATACTCGCGTCGTGAGCTATTCAATCCGTGAAGGGCTCACTTCAGAAGACGTGGATTCGGTACTCGCCTCCCGTGACGGCACGGTGTGGGTGGGGAACTTAAATGCATTGGATGTGCTTCGCCACGACCGGTTCAGTCACGACAAGTTCAATGGAATCGGGCCGACGAAGGGGCTGCCGGGAACCTTAATCACCTCACTATTCGAAGACCACGGCGGACGGGTGTGGGTTGGAGTGGATAGCGGACTCACCGTTTACGAGAACGCTCGATTTCGCTGGATCAACAAACCTGACGGTAGTTCTCTTGGCGTCGTCACCGCTATCGTCGAAGATGTTGATCAAAGCATTTGGGTGGCGACGACGCAACCAGCCCTTTTTCGCATTCAGGATCTGGTAGTCCGTGAAGAAATCCCGCCGCCTCGAATTCCACGTGTGCTCTCTCTGGCGGCCGACCCGAAGGATGGCATCTGGTTAGGATTATCGAATGGGAATTTGGCCCGCTACAAGCGCGGTCAGCTGGACATGATGACGACAAATCGTCCCGGCGGTTTTTCTGTCAGAAACCTGCTGGTAGATGCAGATGCCGACGGCAATGGCTCGGCTTGGTGGGTAAGCCAAGGTGGTCTGTTCCGCTGGAAACAAGGTAAGGTCGAAACCCTGAATTCTCATAACGGGCTGCCTTGCGATGATATGTTTGCCCTCGTAAAGGATAACCTTGGTTCTCTTTGGCTTGATACGCAATGCGGGCTCATCGCCATCGATTCCACAGAACTGGAGCGCTGGTGGCAACAACCCGATCTCAAATTACGAGTAAAGGTCTTGGATGTCTTCGACGGTGCCCAGCCGGGATTAACTAACTTCCGGCCCGAAGTTTCAAGAGCGCCCGACGGCAAGCTATGGTTTGCGAATGAAAACATCTTGCAGGTGGTTGATCCCGAGCATCTGGATGGAAACAGCATTGCGCCCCCCGTGGTTGTGGAGCAGATCATTGCTGACCGAACGAAGTATGCTGTGAGCGAAAAGCTTCAGCTCCCGGCGCGCACTCGGGACATTGAGATCGACTACACAGGACTCAGCCTGGTCGTACCGGAAAAAGTAAAATTTCGTTATAAGCTCGAAGGACGCGATGCCGACTGGCAGGATCCAGAAAACCGTCGTCGAGCGTTCTACAGCGATCTGCCTCCCGGAGACTATCAATTCCATGTAATTGCTTGCAACAACGATGGAGTATGGAACGAACAAGGCGCGACCGCTCGTTTTACTATTCTTCCAGCGTTCTTTCAGACTACTTGGTTTCAGGTGTTAAGCGTTTTGGCGGGCGCTGGAGTTCTATGGTTGCTCTACGCTCTTCGAGTGCGCCGTTTGGCGACGAGCATCCAGGCCCGATTCGATGACCGCCTTGAGGAACGCGAGAGGATAGCGCGCGATCTGCATGACACACTCTTGCAGGGAATTTTCGGTGCTTCCATTCACTTTGATGTTGCGAATAACCGCTTACCGAGCGATTCCCCGGCAAAGCCTTCGGTACAACGGGGCATGGAGTTATTGGCGCAGGTTAGCCAGGAAGGCCGCAATACTCTATTGGCCTTGCGCACTGCCGCGTCGTCTCAGAGCGATCTGGAAGAAGCCCTCTCGCGGCTTCGAGGCGAATTTTCCCTCCCCGC
>DATEBK010000222.1:0-8225 GCA_035287825.1 Terriglobales bacterium | reverse complement strand
TGGGGTGTGTAGTCTGGGGTGTGTAGTCTGGGGTGTGTAGTCTGGGGTGTAGAGCATTTGTAAATCTCCTACCCATGGTAGTGGGATAATTCGTCGAGGCTAAGCCAAACCCGGCTACCAACGCCGCTTTCCTCGTAGTATTCTTCTCGCGAACCAATCGAGGCCTCAATGGAGCTCCGCGTAACCTGCCTCCCCGGCGACGGGATCGGTCCCGAAGTCACCTCCCAAGCGATTTGCGTTCTGGAAGAAGTGGCCGACGGTTTTGGCCACGATCTTGAGCTCGATGAAAAAGAGATTGGCGGCGCAGCGCTGGAAAAGTTTGGCGACCCACTGCCGGACGCCACTATTCAAGCCAGTCTAAATTCGCAAGCGGTGCTGCTCGGAGCGGTGGGCAGTCCGGCGTTCGATCACAATCCCCGCGAACTGCGCCCCGAAGCGGGGCTGCTGCGGCTGCGCCAGGAACTTGGCGCCTTCGCGAATCTGCGTCCAGCAGTGGTTTATCCGGCGCTGGCTGGGTGCTCGCCTTTGCGCGAGGAAATCACCAAGGGCACCGACATTCTGATCGTGAGAGAGTTGCTGGGAGGATTGTATTTCGGGCAGCCTCGATCCATTGATGGCGGGCCCGGCGCTCGCGAAGCCATCAACACTATGCGGTACGGTGAGCCGGAGATCGAGCGCATTGCCCGCGTGGCATTCCAACTGGCACGCACCCGGCGAAGGAAGGTGCTTTCGGTCGACAAAGCCAATGTTCTGGAGTGCTCGCGCTTATGGCGCGAAATAGTAACGCGCGTTGGCGGCGATTTTTCCGACGTGCAGCTCTCGCATATGTATGTGGATTCGGCGGCGATGTCGTTGGTGTTGAAGCCATCCGAGTTCGACGTCATCCTGACGGAAAACATGTTCGGCGACATTCTGTCGGACGAAGCTGGCGGAATTGTGGGATCGCTCGGTCTGCTCGCATCAGGCAGCATCGGAGGTCCGGTCGGGCTGTACGAGCCGGTGCACGGTTCGGCTCCAGATATTGCGGGAAAGAGTATCGCGAATCCGCTGGGGGCCATTCTTTCGGTTGCCATGATGATGCGGCACACTTTTCAGCTGGCTAAAGAAGCGGAGTGCGTGGAAGCGGGAGTAATCTCGACTTTGAAGGGCGGCTTTCGCACTCGCGATCTGGCACGGCCGGGACAACGAACAGTCTCCACGGAAGAGATGGGCGCGCAGATCGCAGAATTCGTGCGTCTGGCTGCAAATGCGACTGGCCGGGCGGCGTCGTAGGCCGGGCTGGTTGAAGAGCGGAGGCGGCTACCGGTTTTCCGGAGTAGGCACCGCCGGAGCAGCGTACTGACCGATCATCGCATTCCAACGGATCCGCAAGACTTCTACAAACATGCGCAGCCCGTCGCGAAGAGGATGCAGCCGCGTGCCTTCGCTGTGCGCCCAGAGCACCGGAACCTCCTGAACCCGCAGTCCGGCGCGGCGCGCCAGAAACAGGATCTCGGGATCGAATCCCCAGCGTTCAATTTTTTGCAAAGGAAAGATGCGCCGGGCTGCGTCGCGGCGGAAGGCTTTGAATCCGCATTGGGTGTCGGCGAAGCGCAGGCCCAAAATCAGCCGCAACGCCAGATTGAAGATGCGTCCAAACAACTGCCGGTAGAGGGGCTGCGGCCCGGTCTGCAATTCGGTCTGCAACCAGCGCGAACCGATGGCGATATCTGCGCCCCGATCAATGGCGTCGAATAATTTTGGCGCTTCGGTGATGGGCGAAGAAAGATCGGCGTCGGTGAACAGGCAAATATCGCCGCGGGCGTGGAGCATGCCATTGCGCACGCTGAAACCTTTGCCGCGGTTGCCAGGGTTCTCTATCAGCAGGACCTGCGGGTGCACCGCGCCATACTCGCGCACGATTTGCGCCGTGTCGTCGGACGATCCATCATTGACCACGAGAATTTCGGCGTCCCAGTTCTGTTCGCTGATGTAACGGAGAAGTTCGTGAAGCGTAGGCCGGATGCGCACGCTTTCGTTGTAGGCGGGAATGACGATGGAATAGATCAAGGCTGAGTAGATCAAGGCTTCAGAGCTTTAAGATTTCAGAGCTTCAAGGTCGTATGGAAATTGTTGTGTCTCTTCGAAACTCGGGAAACTTTCGATCTGACAATCACGCGACCTGCTGCCGTTTGTCGAGCATGCTGAAGAACTCTGAAACCAGTTCCTCATCCCAAAGTCCGTTGCGCGCTTCGGTGCGCATAGTCAACGCGGCCGGTTCGTGGCCGAGCGCGGGTTTGTAAGGACGCGCGGTCCGCAGTGCGTCGTAAATATCCACGACCTGCAGAATGCGCGGCAGGAGCGGAATTTCGCCGGCGCGAAGGCCATCCGGGTAGCCGCTGCCATCGGAGTGCTCGTGATGATGGCGAATGATGGGAAGCACGCGACGCAGCGACTTCAAAGGACGGCAAATGGCTTCGCCAGTTACGGGATGCTTTTTCATGATCTCCCACTCGGCCGGCGTGAGATCGGTACCCTTCTTCAGAATTTCATCGGGCACAGCGATCTTTCCCAGGTCGTGAAGATAGCCGCCACGCTGCAGCGCGATAATCGATTCTTCGCCCAGGCCGAGAAAGCGGCCCAGATCAGAGGCATCGCGCGCCAAGCGCTCACAGTGACCCTCAGTGTAGGGGTCGCGCGCTTCTACGCTGAGTCCCAGGGTGCACAGCACCGAATCCGCAGTCTCGAGTTCGTCGGTGAACTCCTTCAACTTGAGCAATGAATTTACGCGAGCGAACAGCTCCTCGGAAGAAATCGGCTTAGTGAGAAAATCGTCGGCGCCTGCTTCAATTCCCTTAAGGCGGTCTTCGCGATCGCTGAGGCCGGTGATCATGACGACGGGAATCAGGCGGGTATTTGAATCCTGCTTGAGTTCGCGGCATAGCTCGTAGCCACTCTTACCGGGCATGACCACGTCGAGCAGAATCAAGTCAGGAGCTTCGCGTTGTATCTCGGCCTCAGCCTCGACCGCATTATGAACGGCAATTATCGAATAGCCACGGCTGGTCAGCATCTGCTTCAGGAGCAATGCATTGGCCTCATTGTCGTCCACTACGAGAATCGATTGCTTCCGGCGTAAGGGCACAAGATCGGCCATATACAGTTCAGAACTCGAATCTGGAGAAACGGTTGCCCGGCGATGACGAGGGACGAGATTCACGCGTTTAGTCTCCCACAGCAGGGGCAAGTGTGCAAAGTGGGGCAGGTCTCAGGTGTCGGGAAAACCGGAGTCAAAAGCCTGAGACCCTAGGACCCGAGATCTGATTTTCTGAAACTGAACATTTTGCCTGTTCAGACGTCCTATCGCTTATCTCGACGAGCGTGTCAGTCTTCCATGATTATGCTGCGGAAAACTTGTCTCACTCTTGTGCTCATGGCCTTGCCGGGCTGTGCGTGGCTGGAATGCGCGGCGGTGTCGAAACCGCATGTCATTGTTTTTGGTAAAACGATCTCCGCCAAGTGGCCGAACGCAACCGGACAGAAGCTGCTCGACCTGAGAGTGCGTCCGCTGCTGGTGGATGCGCGGCTGAAGGAATACACGACTGGCACTCCACATGACCTGACGGACCGGCTGTTTGTGGTGCGGCGGACGTTCCGCGTGAACGACGCGCTGCCTGCAGAAGGCGCTAATTCCAACGGCACGCGATGGCAATGGCAACGCGGCGGATGGTTGTTGGTCGACCGGCTCACGGGACGGGTTTCGCAGCTCAACCTGCCGGAGTTCGATCCTTTCTATTCGACGGCGAGTTGGTATCGCGACTACATCGCTTATTGTGGAGTCTCGGAAGACGGAAAAAAGCTGTATGCGATTGTCGCCCAGGTGGGACGGCGCAAGCCGGTCCTGAAAAAAGATGCGGGCGAACCTGCCGGAACGGATGACCCTGATTCGGAGTGCCCGGCCCCGATGTGGGAACGAACGCCGATGCGAGTGACGTTTCAGCCTAGAGACGGACAGAAACTTGTCTTCTCCATTCGGAGCCGCGTGGTTGACGTAGTCGTAGTCAATGATGCGGAAGAACCGGAAGAATGATGTCAGTTTCCCGCAGCTTCGGCTGCGGGTAAGGGTTCAGGCGCGCGGTGGGAGACTTTCGCGCTTGTCACCAGCACGACCGAAGCGATGATCACGGCGCTCCCCATCACGATGTAGCGGTCGATGCGTTCGTGCAGAACCAGCCATCCGAGAAACACCGCAACCACCGGATTAACGTAAGCGTAGGTGGAAACCTTTGAAGTGGGAACGTGCTGCAGGAGCCAGATGTAGGCGGTGTAGCCAATCCAGGAACCGCAGACGACGAGGTACAGAATCGCGGCGACACCACGGAAGGTCCAGGTCACATTCGCAGGCTTTTCCACCAGCAGTGCGAAGATCAAATTGCCGATCCCCGCGAAAACCACTTGCCATGCAATGCCGCTGAAAGGATCGGCGGCCACCGTCTGCCATTTTTTCGAGAGCACGGAACCGAACGCCCAGCTAAATGATCCGAGCTGAAGCGCCAGGCACCACCAGAGCTCGCGATGGCCGAGGGAATTGGAATGGCGAAGATCGGGCCAGATGAGAACGACGACGCCGGCAATGCCAATGGCAAGGCCGACTTGGCCACGGCGAGAGATGCGGTGGTCGCCCAATAAAAGGCTATCGAGCACCATGAACCAGATGGGCGACACGGCAATCAACAATGCCGCCAGGCCGGTAGGAACGATGCGCTCGGCGTAGGCAAGCGTGAGATTGCCGCCCATCAGAAGCAGAATGCCGACAGCGGCGAGTTGCGCGAGCCGCTGTGCGGAAAAAAGAATGCGGCGTCGGGTGATGGCGCAGTAGGCGAGCATGACAATGCCGGCGATCAAAAAGCGAGCGGCGCACATGAATGCGGGAGGGATATTTTCCACGGCGATGCCGATGCCAAGGTAAGTTGAGCCCCAGAAAACATAGACCAGCGCAAAGGCAACAACGATCTTCCATTGGCTGGCGGAGGCGGCGCTCATGGGGAGGAGTGGGGAAGATTCAGAATAGCAGAGTCGAGGTGAGGGAACGAAACGGGCATAGAAACCGGAGTTATCCCGTTTCGTTCATGCGGCGGTAAGATTCAATCCGCGGAGACTCAGTCGGCGTGCTGGCGATCAACAGACCAGACGGAAGCTGTATCTTTTTCGTTCGGATACAGGTGCACCATCCAGTTGAAAACGATGGGGAGAAACTTTCCGCCCGCGGCGTCGCATTCGGCCTGGGTCGTGATCGACCCTCGCAGACCAAATTTCGGGTTCGGCGCGAGCGCTTCCATTCTCCGTCCCTCGGGCGCTTTGCAGAAATTCACGTGTTCATGCCACTGCGCGATGCTGAGCGGAATACGCGCGTTCAGATCGTCTTCGGTAAAACGCTTGGGGGCGGTGTACATCAAACCCACCAGACGGTAGCCGTCTCCGTTTTTCTCGTAGAGCAGCGAGGTTGGATGCTCGGGATTAAAATTGAAGGCCGCTTCGAATCCGTAACGGTAGTTGGTAAAGTGATACTGCTTCTGCGGAACGTTGGGAAGAAAGATCTCGAAGCCATCGTTGAGCGCGGTGTGATAGTCCTTGTACTTCTCCATGACGCCGCGCGCCACCTCGACGACCTTCTGAGCTTTCTCGGCGTCGCCGGGCTGGGTGGTGCGAAGTGCGGTCATCTTCATATGCGGGCCCATGTCCATGTGGTGACCTTCCATGGAATGCATGGCGTGCATGCCGGCATCGGAGTCTTCGCCTGAATCGTGGCCCATTTGCGACATGTCGTGTCCGGGCATGTTCATACCCTTCATGTCTTGCGATGAATCCTGCTGGGCGAAACAGAGCGATGCGGCGAGGCAAAACACAGTCAAGAGAGTTTTCATAACGGTCCCCCAATGCTGAAGACGCACGACGACCAGGTTTATTGTATTAATCTATCGTCTTAAACCCAGTGTGATTTTCATAGTTTCGCGCATTGGGAGCGGGAAGGAACGTTACCGCGGTAATTGCAGATCAGGCGGACGACCACATCCCCATTTCGGCGAGGATTTTACCGGCTGCCTCGGCGCCAGAACGCACACAATCGGGGACTCCGATGCCGCCATAGCCGTTGCCGGCAAGCGCCAAGCCATGCAACTTCTGGCGCAACACTTCAATGCGCTGCAGGCGTTCAAGATGACCGACCACATACTGCGCCATGGCCGACTTCCATTTATAGACGCGGGCAAATAACGGCTCGGCATTGAGAGAAATGATCTGGCGCAGCTCACCTCGGACGATGCGGAGAATTTCTTCTTCGCTTGCCTGCAGGATCTCCTCGTCGCGCGTTCCTCCGAGGAAGCAGCGAATGAGGGCACGATTGGCGGGAGCACGGTAGGAAAATTTGTTGTGAACAAAAGTGGCGGCGAGCATGCGATGGCCTGCGCCACGCGGCACCAGAAACCCGAAACCGGGCGGAAGTGAAGCGCGCACTTTTTCGTCGTAACCGAGGGTGACCGTCACCGAAGAGCTGTACCTGATTTCGCCCAGTTCGCGGGACAGGTCATCGTCGGCCGAGGCCAGAACGGAGGCGGCAGCCTGGGCCGGAGTCGCGATGATGATGGCATCGAAGTGGTCGGTCTGGTAGCCAGCACAAACGGTCCAGCCGTTGTTCTGCGGGATCAGCGACTGCACGGGCGCAGAGGTGAGGAGTGATCGGGCATCGAGATTCGCGACCAGGGCGTTGACCATCTGCTGCATGCCGTTCTTCAGCGAAGTGAAAACCGGGCGGGGCGGGGTTGTTGCCACGGCACCCATTTTTTTGCTGGCGGAGAGCACGGCGCGGCCGAGGCTGCCGTGTTTTGATTCCATGTCGGTGAAGCGGGGCAGAACGGCGCGGGCGCTCAACTGCGAAGCTTCGCCACCGTACACTCCGGAAAGCAGCGGATCGGCCAGTAGCTCGACCATCTCGGGACCATAGTGACGTTCGACCATCTGGGCGACAGTTTCGTCTTCAGCGGTTTTGTGCGGAAGGTGAAACCATTCGGCCGCCATGCGCAATTTTGTACGTACAGAAAAAAGTGGCGAGCGCAGGGTGGGCATGATTTTGGTGGCCACCATGAACATGAGCCCATCGGGCAGTTCGACGAGTTTGCCCTTGACCAGAATGTAGGTTTTGCGGTCCGCGTCATTCGAGCCGACGAGTTGATCGCCGAGTCCGACTTTGCGGCAGAGATCGGCAGCCCACGGCTTTTCAGTGAGAAAGGAATCGGGTCCGGCTTCGATCAGGCAGCCATCGACGCGATCGGTGAGTAGCACTCCACCGAGTCTCGGACTGGATTCGAATAGAGCATACTGCACTGGCGTGCCGGACTGGCGTTTCTCTTCAAGCGTATATGCGGCCGAAAGGCCGGAAATGCCGCCACCGATGATGGCAATGCGCTTCATTGATCAGCGAATTTAGGATCAGCTACCGCGCCTTGTGCTCTGACTCTGCTACTGACTATGTCCACCAGCGCTGCCGTCAAGGTCGTCGATGCGTTTAACGATGCGGCTCGCCACAGCCGCATGCCTTGTTGTTCGGCGAATTGCTTGAAGGCGATGTCGATATCGTAGAGCACTTCAACGTGGTCACAGAGAAATCCTACGGGATGCACGAAAACGCCGCGATGGCCGTTCGCTCTCAGACTTAGAATCGTTTCCTCGACCGTCGGGCCGATCCATGGGCCGCCTGACATGCCCTGGCTTTGAAAGGCGAAGACCCAGTCTGCGGGCGACAGGCCCGATTCTTTCGCCACCAGTTCGGCAGTTTCTTTGGACTGCCGCTCATAAGGATCGCCATCGATGATGGTGCGCTGCGGGACGCTGTGGGCGGTAAAGATCACGGGCAACCTGGCTCCGTTTTCGGCGGATGCCTTCTCCCAAGCGGGGCGTAGTTCTTCGGCAAAGGCCCTTGTAAGCAGCGGATGATCATGCCACTCCTCGACGAAATCCATCTGGAAAGGAAGATGGCCGTCGCTGCTTGCGGCGCGGCGATAAAGGCCGACGCTGGTGCGCGAATTCTGCGGCGCGAGGCAAATGGCGATCACGCGTTCGAAGCCTTGTGCGGCAATCGCTTTGATGGCATCGGCGATAAAGGGCCTCCAGTTGCGCATGCCGATGAAGACGGGCATATGAATCGACCGCGAAAGTTGATCGGCTTGCAGAAGAGTCCAGCAGGCGAGCGG
>DATEBK010000221.1:0-2315 GCA_035287825.1 Terriglobales bacterium | reverse complement strand
TCCGCGAGTTCGCGGGACAGAAAGCCAAAATCACGGGCGCTCTGGATCCCAAAACCAAAACCATCCACGTAGAAAAAGTTGAACTCGAAGTGCAGCACTAGCCCGGCAAGGCTTCGGGCGGCGCAACCCTTCCAGCACTGCGACTAAGGGTTCTTTCTCAGTGAGGGCGTCAGTCTCCTGAGGCGCGGCTGCTGGACAGTCATCGCTGCGCGGCATTCCCACCTAGCAGAAGCCGTTCAACCGCATACTTCTGGCTCCGCAAAATGCCGCCGTGTGCCTCCGCCAGTTCGACCCAGTCGGGCGTTCCTTCCCACGAACCTCGGGGCTCACCTTCTGCCTTCACATAGAACACCGCAATGCGAACCGGGATCTCCCCGTCGCTGTCATAGCGAAGCGCAAACTCGACGCTCTTCGCGCGCAGTCCGGTTTCTTCCTGAACCTCGCGGACCAGCGCCTCCTCATCCGTTTCCCACGGGTGAGCCAGTCCCCCCGGAAAGCACAATCCACGCCCATCGTTACGCCGAATCACCAGCACGCGATCTCCATCTCGAATAATCCCAATCGAAGCTCGCAGCCGCCCGAACAGCGGCACGCGGCGATAGCACCCGAGCGCCACTCGAGAGATCAACCAGAACAGATTCCGGCTAACCCATTCCGCCAGCCCTGGATTCGTGGCCGTAGCCATAGGCCTCCAGTGTGCCACCTTCTCCGGTCGTTGGCACGATCTGACCACGCAGGACGTCGTTCCTGCGCAAGACGCGCAAGACGCCTTCAATTGACAACCCTTTAGCCGCTCCCTAGACTGCCAATGTAAGCGTTTCCCGAGGACACTCCATGGGCTGGCTGCAGAACAAATTCGAAAAGAATTTCATGATCAGCACGGTTGACTACGTCTTTAACTGGGCGCGAAAGTCCGCCGTATGGCCGATGACGTTCGGCCTGGCCTGCTGCGCCATCGAGATGATTGCATCTTCGACGGCCCGCTTCGACATTGCCCGCTTTGGCTCGGAAGTTTTCCGTCCCAGCCCGCGCCAGAGCGACCTGATGATCGTCGCCGGCACCGTCACGCTGAAAATGGCGCCGGTCGTGAAACGCATCTACGACCAGATGCCCGACCCCAAGTGGGTGATCTCCATGGGCGCGTGTTCCTCAGTGGGCGGCCCATTCAACACTTACGCAGTATTGCAGGGAGTAGACAAAATTGTCCCCGTAGATGTCTACGTCACTGGATGCCCCCCGCGCCCGGAAAATCTTTTCTACGCCCTGCTCAAGCTGCAGGACAAAATCGACACCATGACTTTAGCGAAGAAGCCTACCGAAGTCCGCCTTGATCCAAACATGGTGGAAAACTTCAAGCGCCAGGTAATGATCGCGCAAACGTTGCAACCGAAATAGGGATTCGGCCCAGTGAGGGCTCCCCACCCTAACGGCCGCGTTGCAGATGGGGTGAGAATCCGATTCAGCAACTTCCACTTGCCGTGCTTACGTTCTAAGCTATCCCAAGTATCCACTGAACCGGCTATGGCCTTCGTCAAAATCATTCCTCAAGCACACCTTCCATATAACAACGAAGCACGAGACTTTTCTTGCAACGGCAAAATGATCTGCATTGCCAACGTGTGGGGGAAGATCAGCGCCATGGACAACGAGTGCCTACATCAAGGCGGCTCGCTGGGACAGGGAGTGGTGGAAGACGCCAAAGTGGTTTGCCCCTGGCACGGCTGGCGATGGGATCCGAAAACGGGCGTTGCCGAGGATCATCCCGATCAGAAGTTGAAAACCTACCCCATCAAGGTCGAGAATGGCGAGGTCTTTATTGACCTGGGTTAGCACGGAAAAGGATTGGCCGTAGACCTGAGAGGGCCGCGGTCGCCAGCCCCGGCGGTCTGAACGCAGCGCCCGGCGATGAGCGCAGCTATCCGAGCAATTTCAGAAATTTCCCCGGCTGATTCTCAAACCCCGGAAACACCGCGTTCAAATTCGTATTCCCCATGTGCTGCGCCACCGCTTCGCCGATCACTTGACGAAAATCCGTGGTCAGCGCGAGATCACGACCCTCGTAGAGTTGAGACTGATCCAACCCCGGCCAGCGTCCGTAAACCTTGCCGCCCTTCACCGGACCACCCAAAACAAACATTACATTGGCGTGGCCGTGGTCGGTGCCGCGATTGCCGTTCTCCCGCGCAGTGCGCCCAAATTCTGACATCGTGACCACCACCGTGTCTTCGCCCAGATCGCCCAGGTCGGTCCAGAACGCCGCCAGCGATTGCGAAAAGTCGCTCAGCACATTTGCGATCTGGCCTTCGGTGGAACCT
>DATEBK010000220.1:0-2877 GCA_035287825.1 Terriglobales bacterium | reverse complement strand
GATGCATGCCGACCGAATCTACGTGCTGGAGCGGGGGCGTATCTGCGAATTTGGACGGCACTCTGAATTGCTTGATCGCAAGGGTCTGTATTACGCGATGTGGAGGCAGCAAGTCGGTGAACGCGAAGCGGTAGCACAAGCGAAGTAATTCGAGCGCATCCAGGATTATTAGCTAGCCCGCCAGAGAGTCGATTACCTCTACTGCTTCGGGCGGGAGTGTCAAGGTGCGGCTTTCCAGATCCTGCCTCATGTGTTCGGCGTCGGAAGTGCCCGTCAACGGCAGCATTCCTATGCTGCGCGCAAAGCTGAAAATTATCTGAGCTGGCGTGACATTCGCGCTCTCGGCCACATCGGCAATCAGAGGATGGTTTACTACCTCCTTATTCGCGGTGAGAAGCGAGAATCCCTGATAGATGATTTTGTGCTCGTTACAGAACTGTCTCACGGCGCGGTCCCAGCCGAGGCGGGCGTAGCATCGATTCTGCACGAAAGCGGGAAGCTCTGTGCCGGTCGCTGCCATCTGCCGCAGATGGTCAAGCGAAACATTGCTCACACCTAGAAGGCGGGTGCGTCCGGCATCGCGCTCTTTGCGCATCGCCTCCCAGACTTCCGCGTCATCTTCCGTCCAGTCGTAATTGGAGGACGGCCCGTGGAGCACATAACTGTCGACGTAGTCGCTATCAAGATGTTCGAGAGAACTGGCCATCGATTGCGCTACCTGAACAGAAAGCCTGGCCGCCGGATCATAGGGCAGGCGGTGGTCTTGTCCACGTTGATAGGTAAATTTGGTTTGAAGAAAAAGATCGTCGCGTGTCACCACCCCAGTGCGATAGGCGGCAGCTAATCCCTGACCTGCTCCTTCTTCGAAATAATGCCGTCGCTGGTTCGCGGTGTCGATGCCGCGAAAACCCACGCGCAGCGCGAGTTCGGTGAGGGCCGGAGTGCGATCTTCCTTCCAGGCGGTGCCATAGAGGAAATCAGGAACCTGTTGACGTGATTGGGTGGCCATCGAGTAGGTCACGCGATTACGGGAACGTTGCTCACTCCCGCGGTGCCGAACACTCGGCGATAGCGTTCGATCTCCGACGGCGGCCCTAGCGCTTTTGCGTAGTTATCAGAGAGCTTCACGGCGGGCCTGCCTTCAACGGTCGATACCTTGCAGATCAAGCTGATTGGGTCAAAATCGGTGCCGCCGGCGGGATCGCAGCCTCGGAAATCATTGGTCAACAAAGTTCCCCAGCCAGCACTGAAGCGAATGCGGCGCCCCGGAGTCCACTTCCTAGGATCGTTGAAGTCGGCGGCGCTTCGGAATTCATTGGCCACGCTGCTGACGGTAGTTCCTCTGGCCAAGGCTCCTCCGAAATATGCATGTAGCCCCAGGATGTCATCGACGTCGAGGGCGTCAGAGGCGATCACAAGCTTGTCTTGTGGATTGCGATCATGACGCTTGAGCCACTCGATGTATTCGTCGCCGGCTATGTAGGGGTTCTTACTGTCGACGCGCTGGCCCGTCCAATCAGCCGCCCAGTCGGGAGCATCAGCGAGAAACTGCGTGGTTCCGAAAGTATCGGGAAGCATGATGCGGAGCGCACCTTCATATGTCGCCTGCCATAATTCGAGGACTCGGTATTGCGATGCTTTTAAGGCCTCGTCGTCATTAGCGGGCGCGAGCGCAGCCATGGCCATGGGAATCTCGTGTGCATTGGTGCCGATCGCCTCCAGATCATGTTTATGGGCAAGGAAGGCATTTGAGGTTCCCGTAAAGGCGCTGCCGAGATTCGCTGCCATAGCATTGACCACGTACTCCTGCCAGAGAATACTATGGCGGCGTCGGGTTCCAAAGTCGGCTACCGCTAGACCGTGGACTCCACGCAGGCGCTCGATCTTGCCCCAGAGTTTTGTTTTCGCTCTGGCATACAAAATGTCGAGCCCGAACTCGCGCAGCTTTTTTAGGCCAGCTCTGGTCTTGAGTTCGTCGAGGATGGAGAGCGCATAGAGCTCCCACATCGTGGTTTCAGTCCAGAGGCCGTCGAAGGCGAGGTGGAATTGCCCATCCTTGACCGATAGTTCATAGTCGGACAGTCGGAAATCGCGTTCCAGCCATTCCAGAAAGGCAGGCTCAAAGATTCCGCGCCGACCATAGAAAGTGTTGCCCGCCAGCCAGACCAATTCCGATCTACGAAAACGGAGCCGCCGCGCGTGTTCCATCTGGTGGATAAGTTCTTCGCGCGGAAACATGTCTGCCAGTCGTACGGAAGTTGATCGATTAAAGAGGGAAAACGACACGTGGGTCTTCGGGTAATGCTTCCAGATGAACTGCAGCATCAGAAGCTTGTAGAAATCGGTATCGAGCAATGACCGGGTGACCGGGTCGAGCTCCCAGTTGTGGTTGTGCGCCCGCTCGGCGAAGTTCACGATCATTTCTTATGAGCTCGCATCTGTAGGTGGTTACTATCCTCTGTGACAGTCCTGAGAAAATCAACCGGGGTGGGCCGGTAAGTGAACTGGTAGTGGACTAGTGTGGTGCCTTTTCCTGCGGTTTTCGCTGACTTTAGATAGGTAAACACGGTACTATCAAATTCCTGTATGCGACTGTCTCATCCCCTGAATACGGCATCACGGCATTGTGCATCGCTGGTCTTTGCGATGAGGCAAGCCCACGGCTGGGCCGAGTTTTCTGGACGGGCGCTGCATACCCTGGCAATCGCGGTTCTCCCTGCGATGTTCCTTTTTCGGTCGCGATCGACCCGGGATGAGGTTTACAACATTCTCTGGGCACTGGTGTTTGGCTTTGCCACATTGAACATTTTGAGCCTGGGTGCACGGCGTTTTGAACAGGAAAAACCTGGCCTGAATTTTGGCGAGATTCTGGCGGTA
>DATEBK010000219.1:0-15204 GCA_035287825.1 Terriglobales bacterium | reverse complement strand
ATCAAACTCTCATTTGAAACCTGAGCCGGTCTGGGTAGACCGGCGGCCTCCGTCTGCTGTGACGAAGGTCCTATCTTGTGAGTACGTTCAGACTTGAGCCCGAACATTTGTTTCTCACGACTGGCACGTTCAACCTTTTGTCAAAGACCGATCCGCTTTCCGCCTGAGCGGTGCGCTTTCAATCCGCCCGATTCTCCTAAGAGAATCTAAACTCTTTGCAGAGTTCTGGGCGTCCTCGAAACTTGTTAAAACTATAGCGCTCGGCGCTTGCTGTCAACCCGCTGAGATCACAGGATTTCCACCTGATTTCAACAGTCTGGGGAGCTTCGATTCTTGCCTGGATCAGATCAGGCAAAGAAGAAACTCGTTTTAGAGACGCGCCCGAAAACGCTCTTCCGCGCTGGCTGGCCGTAAAATCCGGCGCACGCCGAAACGGAAGACAGTTCAAAAATTAAAGATCGCTTGGAGGCTCTGCTCTACGCGGAAACCCTTCAGGAAACTTTGTCCCCGAATGCGAACCCCGGACAGGGGTCAGTTGGAGGCTATCAGAATTGGATGCCAAAAGCAGCCGCGAGGATTCAGCGGGCAGCTCAGACACTTCTTCACTTGTCCTCGACTCGATTTGTTATACCAAAGCGAACGGGAATGTGCAAGGGGGGAACAAAAAAAGTTATGGGGCGGGATTCCGCTCGGGGGCTAACGCCGGTCAACGGTGACGAAGCGTTGAAGGGAATTGGCAAACATTATCGTTCTAGTGAGAAGTGATGGGAAGTACGTCAGCCCATGGAGTCCTCCTGCTTCCGCACCGGGGCTGATGAGGAGGTGCTGGCGATGGACATTTTGCTCAAGGGAAAGTATCTTTTGGGGCTGTTGCTGGCCGCGGGGATCGGGGCTTGGCTGGTCAGGGCCGAGGAACGCCAGGACTGGCTTACCGCCCAGGCCAGCCTCGTAGTAATTCTGCTCCTGTTGGCGTTAATGGCTTGGGGTTGGTGGAAAGCAAACTATCAGTCCCTTCAATTGTCAGGCGAAGCAGGCGTCTATGATCGAGCGACAAACAAGGTTTTGGTGTGCGTCGGCACGGGTTTCGCCGCCCTCATATTAAATGCCAACCGGTGGGACCGCTGGAAATATGGGGGTGTAGCCAGGGCGATCGGTTATGGAGCGCTGCTCGCAGGTGCCTTTTTCATCGGGGGAGCGCTGTTAGGTTATCTCTTTGGTCTCCGACCAACAAATGCTTCTGCGAGCCAGTCGTCGAGCTCACCCTCGCCGCCTCATACCAATCTCGAGGAAATTGCAGACTGGCTAACAAAGCTCATTCTTGGAGCTGGTTTGGTCGAGTTGACCCGTCTGCGCGGTCCGATTGGAGAGTTTACCGCTTTCATCGCTACCGGCGTAAATCCGCCTTTTTTTTCCAAAGGTGAAAGATATGAAGACCCCGGCAGCCCCGCCATCGCATTGGCCATCATGAGCTTTTTCTCAGCCAGCGGCCTTCTCTACGGCTATCTTTGGACGCGGTATCAACAGGCGCGTAAGGACGCAGACACGAAGGCTGCTCCGAACCGTCCGGTTCCTGAAGATGATGTGCGCGCTCGCGCCGCCTAGCGGGCGCGGAGAGAACGAAGCAACTGGGGTGTGACCGAGACCCTTGACACTCACCGTCCAGCGCCTATACTAAGTATTACTGAGTAGTACGCAACCATGCGAACCACCCAAATCATGAGCATTTCGCTTCCTCCCGCCATGCTCCGGCAGTTCGAGGAGGTGCGGAAGAAAGAGTCTCGCACCCGGTCGGAATTGGTGCGCGAAGCGCTCCGCGCCTATTTCGAGGAGCGCTATTCCGCCGTAACCCCCACCCCAGCCGAGCTCGCCGCCCTGCGGAGGGGACGAGCCGCCTTTCGACGCGGAGATTCGGTATCATTGACGCAATTCCTCAGGGGCTTGGAACGCGATGGGTTAAAACCCGATGGCCTGGAACCTCCACATCACCGGCCCCGCGCAAAAAGAGTTTCAAAAACTACCGGCAAAAGATCAGGCGCGCGTTAAAGACGCCCTGCTGGCGTTGCAGCAGGATCCTTTCAGCGGCGACATTAAGCGACTTAAAGGACACTGCGGCGTGGCGCCGCCGTGTCGGCAATTACCGCATCGTCTACGATCTCCACCTTGACGAGAAACGGATCGTCGTAGCTGGAATTCTGCGTCGAACCTCTACCACGTACTAGATCCCGAACACGCGGACAAGAGTGTCCGCGCTACACGATTTATGGATGGGTGGCTTTCATCTCCTGCCGCCTGTTCACAACCCGGTCATGCGCTGTAGGCGTTCGGGATAGCGATCGCCCTCGATTGTGATTTTCGCGGCTGCGGTATCGATTTCGCGCAGGTCGTCTGACGTGAGTTGAATGGCGACTGAGCCAATGTTTTCGTCGAGGCGAGACAACCTGGTGGTGCCCGGGATGGGAACGATCCACGGCTTCTGCGCCAGGAGCCAGGCGAGCGCGATCTGAGCGGGTGTGGCTGCTTTCTCTGTGGCAGTCTTTTGCTTTTGCTTTGCGATCCGGCCAAGCAGATCGACGACTGCCTGGTTCGCCTTCAGGGCTTCGGGCTGATAGCGGGGGAGATTGCTGCGAAAATCGGAACTCGCAAACTTCGTATTCTCGTCCATCTTTCCGGTTAGGAAACCTCTCCCCAGGGGACTGTAGGGGACAAACCCGATTCCAAGTTCCTCGAGAGCTGGAAGCACTTCTGCTTCGGGCGTCCTCCACCACAGCGAGTATTCGCTTTGCAGCGCAGTTACAGGCTGGACGGCATGAGCGCGGCGGATGGTTTTCACTCCGGCTTCGGAAAGTCCGAAATGCCTGACTTTGCCGGCCTGAATCAGCTCTTTCACCGTGCCGGCGACATCTTCGATAGGCACGTTCGGGTCAACCCGATGCTGATAGAGCAGATCGATGGTTTCAACCCGCAGCCGCTTGAGCGAGCCTTCGACCGCCAGCCTGATGTTCTCGGGGCGACTATTTACACCAGCCGGACCTGGGCGTTGATCGTTGCCAGGACGATCGCGTCCACTCACGTCGAATCCGAATTTGGTGGCAATGATAACCCGGTCGCGGACGGGAGATAGCGCTTCGCCGACGAGCTCTTCGTTCGTATACGGGCCGTAAACCTCAGCAGTGTCGAAGAAGGTGATACCCCGATCGACGGCTGTCCGCAGGAGAGAGATCATCTCCTGCTTATCTTTCGGCTCACCATAGGAGAAGCTCATGCCCATGCAGCCGAGGCCGAGGGCTGAGACTTCCAAGTTGCTTTTTCCAAGTTTGCGAGTTTGCATTCGTTCTCCCTCCGAACCGTTGCTGGTGATTTCAAGATTAGCCGAAATGAGGGTGTCACGTCCTAGCCTTGGAATAAGTTGTAAGAATCCATCCACATACTTGCGGGCCTATAATTTCAACAGCGGGATGATTTCTGTCGTCCAACTCGGTCAGGTCGATTACAGCGAAGGGCTGCGACTGCAGCGGAAGCTGGTCGAGCTGCGCAAGGCGGGAGAGATTGGCGACGTGCTGCTGCTGCTCGAGCACACTCCGGTCATCACTCTAGGACGCAATGCGAAGGCTACCAATGTGCTGGCTTCGACTGAGGCGCTGGCGGCGCGTGGGGTCGAGGTATTTGAGTGCGACCGCGGCGGTGACGTTACGTTTCATGGGCCGGGACAGCTGGTCGGGTATCCGATATTTGACTTGCGCGGATTTGAAAACCGTTCTCAATTCTCGGTTCTCAGTTCCGAGGAAAAACAGGAATCGAAACAGAGCTCCTTGCCAACAGGAAGAAAGACGCTTGGCGCGGTGGATTATGTCCGGAGGCTGGAGGAAGTGCTGATTCGCACCTGCGCCGATTTTGGCATGCCGACGCGGCGCGTGGCGGGGATGACGGGAGTTTGGACCGAAGCGGAGCCGGCGGCCGCTGTTGCCGAAAGCGCTGTTGTTGAGAAAAAGATTGCGGCGATCGGCGTGCATATTTCCCGCTCAGTGACTTCGCATGGATTTGCTTTGAATGTCGATCCTGACCTGAGCTACTTCAACCTGATCGTCCCCTGCGGAATTGGCTCTAAGCCGGTGACGTCGATGCGGCAGGAGTTGGGGCGCGAAGTCGATGGCAATGGGGTGGCACACTCGGTGTCGCGAAATTTTGGCAGTGTTTTCGGAAGCCAGATGCTGTGGGTCGAGAACCTCGACGCTTTGCTCGGGCATTCAGTTGGGGTTCCGATGCGAGCACCTGAAGAGTTGCGGCGGATGCGCGGTGACGAGGATTTGTTTCTGGCCTGACTCGCGGGAGGGTGGTGCCGGGCGTTGTTTACATAGCTGGCTTTGCGTGCGGCGCACGCGCTACACAAGCCGGTGTTAGCATATTGCGGGATCATCATGAAGACGAAGAAAAAAACTGCTCCTGCTGCCTCCGCGGCAGCGGTCACAAAGAAGAACGGCTCTGGTTCGCACGCAGCGGGTACGGGCCAGGAAACGAGAGCCGCCTCCGCGGGCCCGAACGGCGATGTGCGCCGCTATACGATTCGCGATTACCGGCTGGAAAAACCTTCCTTTACGGTGCGACAGGTCCGCGCGGGAGATGAAGTTCACTACGAAGTCGAAAGCGGAAATCTCTCGGCGCCGGTGCCTCCGATTCGCGAATCGAAATATCTGTCGAAGCAGCAGGTGATCGAAATTTATCGCTGGATGGTACTGAACCGGCGCATGGAAACGGCGCTCGAAAATCTCTACAAGCAAGGGAAAGTTGTGGGCGGCGTTTATTTCGGGCTGGGGCAGGAGGCATGCTCCTGCGCGTCGGCGTACGCGCTCGGCAAAGATGACTGGATGGGGCCGATGATCCGCAACCAGGGATCGCTGCTGGTGCGCGGCTTTGTGCCGGCCGACATCATGATGCAGTACATGGCGAAGTCGGATTCGCCTACGAGAGGGCGCGACGGCACATCGCACTACGGCGACATCAAAAAGCGCAACGTGGCATCGCCGATCTCGATGCTGGGCGATTTGATTCCGGTGTTGGCGGGCGTGGCATTGGGGGCGCGACTGCAGGGAAAAGAGATCGCGGTGATGACCTGGATCGGCGACGGCGGACAATCGACTGGCGTGACCTACGAAGGGATCAATTTTGCTGCGGTGCAAAATCTGGGATTGGTACTGATTGTCGAAAATAATCTTTGGGGATACTCAACTCCGGCGGACATGCAGTTTCACGTCAAGGACCTGGCCGAGCGCGCGATTGGATATGGCATTCCAGGTGTGATTGTGGATGGCACTGACGCGTGCCAGGTCTATGACGCGTGCCACGAAGCTTGCGAGCGGGCGCGGCGGGGCGAAGGTCCGACGTTGATCGAAGCGAAGATGATGCGGATGAAGGGACATGCGATCCATGACGGGGCCGAGTATGTTCCGAAGCCGTTGTTTGAGTATTGGAAGAAGCGCGATCCGATTGCTCGGCTGGAAGATTATCTGGTGAAAAAGAAAAAGTGGCTGACGCCGGCCGAGAACGATGAGCTGATCGCGAGCGTGGAGCGGGAACTGGAAGCCAACCGTGAAGTGGCGATGAACTCTCCGATGCCGACGCCAGAATCGGCCGCGGGCGGGGTGTTTTGCGAGGCGGGATGCCACGAGATCAAGCCGAGATACTCTGTGCCGAAAACTGCTGGCGGCGGAAAGTCTGTGGGGCCGAAACGGTCCGAGGCGGCGGTACACCTGAAGTAGAGTACTCCTTTCATTTCTGGCGCCGGACGGGGGCGGTCGAAGGCGCTGGTGTTATGCTTTTTCCCGCTTGCTGGTTCGGTTTCGAATGCTGACCGTCCTCAAATATTTCGGGCTTGCGTTTAGCGCGCTGCTGCCGGTGGTGAATCCTCTGGGTTCGGCATTGGTTTTTCTGGGGCTGGTCGGTGTAGCGCCGCCGGAGGTCTATCGTAACCTTGCCCGCAGGATAGCCATCAATGCTGCGCTCTTTTTGCTGGTGGTAGAGCTGGTGGGAGCGGCGTTGCTGAACTTCTTCGGCATTTCTCTTCCCGTCGTCCAGGTTTCGGGCGGCTTGGTTTTGGCAGCCATGGGATGGGGGTTGCTGAACGGACCTGACGCCACTCCGAGCGCGCCCCGCACTGGCGCTGTCGCGGAAGAACTGCATTCTCTGGAGTCGCAGGTTTTTTATCCGTTCACGTTTCCGGTGACGGTGGGGCCGGGTTGCATCGTAGTTATGCTTACGGTGAGCGCTCACGCCTCGCGAACGAAAACTCTGGAGGACGTGCTCGGCCATATCGGAATTCTTATCGCGTCGGTGGTGTTGAGCGTGACTGTTTATCTCAGCTACCGTTACGCTCCGGAAATCACGCGAAAGATTTCGCCGCAAACGGTGCATGGGATTCTCAGGGTGATTGCGTTCATTCTCCTGTGCATTGGTGTGCAGATTGCCTGGAAAGGCATGGAGATGCTGATTCAAAGTGTGGCGAAGTGATGGGCCGGGCATGGTCCGATTGCCACAAACCAAATCGCGGCAATAACGCAAACTCTCGACAAACTCTTCTCCGGCTTCATCCTCCCGATTAGTACCTCAGTAACTTGAGGTAACCGCCTTGGCAGCCGCATGATGCCTTCAGGAAGTAACGGGAGTACTCTCAGCTCCCGGGCTTCAGAGGTCGGTTATGAGGCGTTTTGCGTCTGTCGTGTTGTTTTCAGGATTGAGCGCTCTGCTTACCCTGGGTCTGTCAGGATGCGGCAGCAGCAATTCGAGCGCTCCGATCGTGGTTGCGCTGACCGCGGCAGGCAATGCCATTGATCAAGGGCAAACGGTTTCGCTGACGGCAACGGTCACGAACGATCCGAAAAACGCAGGCGTACAGTGGAGCGTTTCGGGTGGCGGCACGCTCAGCGGCCAAACCACGGGCTCGGCCACTTACAACACCCCAGTTTCCGTAACCAGCACATTCACAGCGACCGTCACGGCCACGTCGATCAGCGATCCGACAAAATCGGCGCTCGTCAAGATTCAGGTCAACCCGCTGCCTGCCGTCACTACAACGTCGCTTGCGGCGGCGACTGCGGGAGTGGTCTACAACGCGATGCTGGCCGAGTCTGGCGGAACGGCTCCGTACAAGTGGACGATTGTCTCCGGCGCGCTGCCGACGGGATTGACGTTGATTTCCGCGACGGGCGTGATTACAGGCACAGCCACAGGCGCGAGCACCGGATCGCTGACCTTCAAGGTCACCGATGCGGTGGGCAACACATCCGTCTCGCAGGCTATTACTTTCACCGTAAATCCACCGGCGCCGTTGACCATTACGACTGGGTCGTTGCCAGGAGCGGCGCTGGGCGTGGCATACAGCCAGACGCTGCAGGCCACGGGCGGAGTGCCAGCATACCAGTGGATCCTCACCGGGGGAAGCTTGCCGGCAGGTTTGAGCTTGAGCGGCGCGGGTGTGATCTCAGGCACGCCGACCGGCACTACGGGCACATCGAACTTCTCTGTGACCGTAACCGATTCGCAAACTCCGACGCCAGCAACAAATACCGCCAGTCTGAGCATCACGGTCAGCATCGCGCCGCTGAGCGTTACGACAACTTCGCTGCTCGGTGGAAGCGTCAACAACGCGTACAGCCAGACTTTGCAGGCCAATGGCGGGACTCCACCTTACACCTGGAGTATCAGTTCGGGAACACTGCCTACGGGGTTGAATGTGAACGCAAACACCGGAGCAATTACGGGCACTCCGAAGGCAACCGGAGTTTCCAGCTTCACGGTGAAAGTCACTGATTCGGCCGCGGCGACGGCGACGGCGAATCTGAGCATCACAATTAATGCCGATCTTGCGATCACGACGACGTCACTGCCGGCAGGCTCGGTCAGCACGGCTTATAGTCAAACGGTTGCGGCCAGTGGCGGCGTGCAGCCGTATGCGTGGAGCATAACCAGCGGCAGCTTGCCGGATGGGCTCTCCATTAATTCTGGGAGCGGAATTATCTCGGGAACTCCGAGCGCAATGGGAACTTCGACCTTCACCGTGACGGTCAAAGACTCGGAAAATCCTCAGGTCAGCGCGAGTTCCAGCCTGAGCATCACGATTGCTGCACAGGGTTGCACGAACGACGCCATCCTAGAAGGACACTATGCATTCTTGAGTCGCGGCTGGAGCAGCGCGACGACGGCGCTGTCTTTCGCGGGCAGCTTTGTAGCCGACGGCAACGGAAACCTTAGCAGTGGACTGATCGACATTGCGGATCAGGCGAATCCGGCAGGTCCTCAGAGCGGTACGTTGAGCGGGTCGTACTGTGTGGATTCGAATAATCTCGCCACGGTTAACTTTACTTATGGCGGCGGGCTGAGCGGCACCAATACGCTGATCGCGGGGTTGGATTCCAGCGATGGCAATGGCCACGTCATCTCCTACGATGGCAGTGACCGTAAGGTTTCGGGGCTGCTACGACGGCAAACTGCCTCTGCCTTCACGACCAGCAGTATCGATGGGAACTACGCGTTTGGACTCATCGGAGCCGATGTGCTCGGTTACCGATTCGGCGCGGCTGGTGAATTCTCATCCAATGGCAAAGGCAGCTTTTCTGGAGTAGAGGATAGTGACGACGTCGGGGCGCTTCAGACTGCCCAAACTCTAAGTTCCAGCGATTTCACTGTGGCCGACACCGGACGCGGGACGGCAACGATAACCTTCAGCAATGGGAACACTAATTTTGTTTTCTATGTGGTCAGTTCTTCCGAGATGCTGATGATGGCATTCGACACGACGGATAGTCCGCCGGTGACCCTGAGCGGCCAAGTGCTGTTGCAAAGCGGCACATTCACGGACGGATCGCTCGACGGCACCAGCGTGCTCGAAATGCAGTCGCTGGGCAGCACCGGAAACACAGTCACGGTCACGGCAGGGCTGCTGAAGACTACGGGAAACTCCGCGACCTACACTCTAGGTGCGGACCAGAACCAAGCGGGTACGATGAGCACTGAGAACGTCTCGGGGACTTTTAGCGTCGCGTCGAATGGCCGCGGGACGCTGACTCCGAGCGGAGGCGGAAGCGCGGTGGTGTTTTACCTGATCGCCCAGAATGAAGCTTTCACCATTGGGACAGACCTCGGCGTGAGTTATGGCGGGATGCAGCCGCAGACGGGAAGCAGCTTCGCGAACGCCTCATTGTCTGGAAATTACCTGGGTGGAAGTCAACCGCCGGAGACCGCCAGCGTGAACGAGGAGGCGGACGCTCTCGATTTCAATGGAAGTGGCTCTTTCAGCGGAACCTCAGACAAGAACGGCAGCGGCGGAACGATGACCGGAACGGTCTCTGGGACCTATACGGTTTCATCGGACGGGCGCGTGGTGGTAAGCCAGAGCAACAACCCGGTCATGTATCTGTATATCTTGTCTGACTCGCAGTTTGTCGCTTTGCCGGTAAGTTCGACGCAGAATCCCGAGACGAATCCGGAGCTGATTGATTTTCATCAGTGAGGAAGGGCAGGGGCTAGTCGTTCGTCGTTCGTCGTTGGCAAACTCTGTCACCGGGAGTGGGTTGCTAACGACCAACGACCAATCACGGGTCTTCCAGCTATTGTCGTCGCACACGGGCTCGCTGCATACTTGGAGCCATGACAGCGAGAGTTGTGTTAGCCGGCAGGCACGTTCGTCTCGAACCGCTTGATTACTGCCACGTTGATGGCCTGGTGGCAGCTTCCGCAGGCGATCCCGCGCTCTACCGGTGGAGCCCCGTGCCGCAGGGTAAAGCCGAAGCTACCAGCTACATCGATACTGCGCTCGCCTGGCGCGATGCGGGCAGTGCGGTGACGTTCGCAACGTTGCGGGCATCCAATAGCGTGGTGATTGGGTCAACCCGGTTTTTCGATCTGGAGCGATGGGCCTGGCCGGCCGGTCATGCGCGGCACGTGCGTTCGAATGAAAACCAGACGCCGGACGCCTGCGAGATCGGGTACACGTGGCTTGCGCCTTCGGCGATTCGGACTGCGGCGAACACCGAGGCCAAATTGCTGATGCTGACGTATGCTTTCGAAACGTGGCAGGTGCTCCGCGTTTGTCTTCATACCGATGTGCGCAATCAGCGTTCGCGCGATGCAATTGAGCGCATCGGCGGCAAGTTTGAAGGGATTCTGCGAGCGCATCGGATGGCCGCCGACTTCATCGCCCGCGATTCCGCGCGCTTTTCAATCGTGGCGGCGGAGTGGCCGGAAGCGAAGGGGCGGCTGAATCGGATGCTGGAGCGAGCGTAAAGCCGTTGTTCAGCAGGCGAACTGATAAAATCAAAGTTCGACATGTCCGCGTCTTCCCAGCTCATTCAGATCGACCTTGGCCCGCCCGTCCGCAGTCCGAAGCCGTCGTGGCTTAAGGCGAAGGCGCCGGTGGGCGACAATTTTCATAATCTCAAGAAGCTGGCACGCGGGCTCGGACTGCATACGGTTTGCGAGTCGGCGCAGTGTCCGAATATTGGGGAATGCTGGCACCATCACACCGCAACCTTCATGTTGCTGGGCGATATCTGCACGCGGCGCTGCGGGTTTTGCGCGGTGCCGAAGGGGCGTCCGGAGGCGATTGACTGGGATGAGCCGCGGCGCGTGGCCGAGGCGGTAGCTACGCTTGGGCTGAGACATGCGGTGGTGACCAGCGTGAATCGCGACGACGATAACGTTGGCGGAGCGAAGATTTTCGCCGAAACCATCCGTCAGATTCGAGAACTGGTGCCCGGTTGCCGCGTCGAGGTGCTGATTCCCGACTTTCAGGGCTTGGAAGAACCGCTGCGCATTGTGCTTGAGGCCAGGCCGGACGTGCTGAATCACAATACGGAAACCGTGCCGCGGCTCTATCGCGCAGTGCGCTCGGGCGCTCGCTACCAGCGCACGCTCGATCTGCTGGCGAACGCGAAGAAGTGGGACCCGTCAACCATTACCAAGAGCGGCGTAATGGTTGGCATCGGCGAGGAGACAGGCGAGTTAATCGAAGTTTT
Organism: Terriglobales bacterium; assembly: GCA_035287825.1. Taxonomy (GTDB): domain Bacteria; phylum Acidobacteriota; class Terriglobia; order Terriglobales; family Acidobacteriaceae; genus Acidiflorens. The sequence continues at coordinate 4,201 of DATEBK010000219.1, read as the reverse complement.
CCGCGACCTGGGCGCGCGCGGCGTAGATATTCTGACGGTTGGCCAGTATCTGCGTCCGTCAAAAGACCATCTGCCGATGACGCGCTATTACACGCCTGAGGAGTTTGTCTCTCTGAAAGAAGAAGCGCTGAAATTTGGATTTAAGCACGTCGAGTCGGGACCGCTGGTGCGATCGAGTTATCATGCGCATGAGCAGGCGGACGTGGCGGGTCGTTAGTTGCTGGTCGCTAGGGGCTGGTCGTTAGTCGTTGGCGCCCATTGCCGGACGGTGCTCCTCTTCCCAAATCATCACAATTTCCATGTACGCAGGTCATATGTCAACTTCGCGCTGGGCGATACATTGGGCTCGGAGGCGGCACGATGACTACGAGTTCGTCATTTCAGGACTTGCGCGTCTGGCGGGAATCAATGGATCTAGCGGTAGCGATTTATCATGCCACCAGCGGCTTTCCAAGACACGGAACTTATGGCCTGATATCGCAGATGCGACGTGCTGCGGTTTCGGTCCCGAGCAATATCGCCGAAGGCAAGGGACATAGATCCGATCCTGAGTTCGTGCGTTTTCTTTTTCACGCGAGGGGATCTCTTTTGGAGTTGCAGACCCAGTTGCTAATCGCGCGGCGTATAGAGTACCTATCGGCAGAGAAAGCGGAAGAGCTTGGCCACAGCAGCGAAGGCATCGCTCGTGGATTGAACGCCCTGATCAACAAATTTCGCCCGAAGGCGGATGTGGCCGGTCGCTAGTGGCCAGTCGCTGGTCGTTGGTCGTTAGCGTTCGCTAGTAGTCACATTGGGCTCGGGCCGTTCCGAACGACCAACGACTAGCTACCAGCGACTGCTTTACCAAACCCTGCAGGCCTTCTGATTCACCATCGGCGCAGTGGCGGAGCAATGATAGGCTTCGCGAAATTCGGGCATATTGCTGACGGTCCCATTCACGCGGTACCTCGAGGGCGAGTGAGGATCGACCGTGACCAGCATGCGTGAGAAGGCGTCGGTCCGGTTCTGGCACCAGACGTTGGCCCATCCAAGAAAAAAGCGCTGCTCGGCGGTGAGGCCGTCGATGGGCGCCGGTTCTTTGCCGGCAAAGGTATTCAGCATGGCCATGTAGGCGATGCGCATGCCACCATTGTCGGCGGTGTTTTCGCCGAGAGTGAGCTTTCCGTTCAGTTTCAGATCGTCGACGGCAACGAAGCTTCCGTATTGATCGCGGATGCAGGCGGTGCGTTCTTCGAACTGCTTCTTGTCGCTGGCCGTCCACCAGTCGCGAAGATTGCCGTCGGCGTCGAACTGGCTGCCCTGGTCGTCGAAGCCGTGGGTCAGTTCGTGTCCAATCACGGCGCCGATGCCGCCAAAGTTCAGAGCATCATCGGCGTGGTTGTCGTAAAACGGCGGCTGCAGAATCCCGGCCGGAAAGGTGATGTTGTTCTGCGTCGCGTCGTAGGTCGCGTTCACCGTCATCGGAGGATAGGGCCACTCGCGCTTATCGAGCGCCTTGCCGATCTTGTTTAGCCGGTACTGAAGATCATTTTGATTGGCGCGCTGCGAGTTGCCAAGAGCGTCTCCGCGGACGATCTGGAGCGCCGAGTAGTCACGCCAGGTGTCGGGATAGCCGATGCGGTTGGTGATCGCTTTCAGCTTGACGAGCGCCTGGGCCTTGGTATCGGGGCTCATCCACGGCACGCTCTGAATGTCCTGGCCGAGCGCTTTTTCCAGAGCATTGACCATGGCCAGCGTGCGCTCTTTACCTTCGGCGCCGAAAGTCTGCTGCACGTAAATCTGCCCGACGGCTTCTCCGAGATCACCGTTCGTATTGTCGACGCAACGCTTCCAACGCGGTCGCAATTCTTTTGTCCCCTGCAGCGTCTTGCCGAAGAAGTCGAAGTTTTCGTTCGCGAACGCCATCGGCAATGCCGACACGCTGGCGTGCGCCACGTGCCAGCGCAAATATATCTTCCAATCTTCGAGAGAGTGGGTGGCGATCACTTCCTGCATGTTCTTGATGAAATCCGGCTCGATCACGTTGAGCGAATCGAAGCGGGGCGAGCCCACGCCCTCAAAATAAATGTTCCAGTCAAATGCCGGGCTCAGGGCCGCCAGTTCCTTGCCGGTCAGCTTGTGATAAATCTTCTGCGGATCGCGGCGGCTGGTCTGGTCGAGGGCGCCTTTAGCCAAGGCGGTTTCAATCTCCATGACGGCTTTGGCTTCGGCGTCAGCCTTGGTCTGGTCGTCGCCGAGCAGCACAAACATTTTCGCCACGTGCGCCACGTATTTCTGGCGGAGCTCGACTGATTTCGCATCGTCTTTGAAATAGTAGTCGCGGTCGGGCATGCCTAATCCGCCCTGATCGACCTGGGCGATGATCTGGCTGGCATTCTTGAAGTCGGATCCGGAATCGAAGCCGAACAGCACATCGGCGCCCTCGCGATGCAGGCGGACGATTTCACGGGGAAGATCGGCCTTCGACTTGAGTGCAGCGATGCTGTCGAAGTCAGGTTGCAATGGCCGGGTGCCGGCTTTTTCAATGGCAGTTTCGTCCATGCAACTGGCGTAGTAGTCGCCGATCTTCTGCTCGTTCGGGTTTCGGCTGGAGCGATCGACCGACTCCTTTTCGAGAATGTCGCGCACAATGTACTCGCCACGCTCCGCCAGTTCGTTGAAGCGTCCCCAACCTGAGCGATCAGCGGGAATCGGATTCTGCGCCGCCCACTTGCTGCACGCATACGCATAAAAGTCGTTGCAGGGGTCGATGCTCTTATCAAGCATGTCGGCGGAAAAACTCACGTTGGCGGACGGCTTGGCACTTTCAGTTTTGTTCGCTGCCTGGTTCTGAGCTATCGCAGGCACAAGCATGACGAACACGAGCAGTACATTCAGGAGATTACGCATGAGGCCCTCAGATTAAGGTTGCGGTCGTTGGCGTCGATCGTTCGTTGCTGATCGTTGGTCGCTAGAACACCTTTACGTGGAAAGTCAGATATTTTTTCGGATTCTCGCGGATCGCCTTCACCAGTTCCCGCGTCTCGACCAGCATCTGGTTGCTGTTGTTGTAAAGTGCCGGATCCTTGAACAACATTCCCGCAGTGCCCTCGCCTTTTTCCAGATGGTCGGAGAGCGCCGAGAGGTTCGCCATCAGCGTCTGCAGGTGCTGGGCGAATACCTCGTCGTGGGTCATTTTGCCGATCGCGCCTTTGCCGGCGTTGATGTCGTCCGTCAATTGGCGGACATTGGCGATCGCCTTGTTGGTGTTGTCAAATAGCTCGGGATCTTTGAGCAACTTGCCGGCCGTACCTTTACCGGCTTGCAGGTCGTCGACCATCGCGTTCACCTTGTCGACGGCGGCAATTACCTTCTTATAAGCCTCGTCGCTGGTGAGCAACGGACCGATTGAACCTTTCCCCTGCTGGATGTCATCGACCAAGCCCTTGAATTCGGCCACGGTGGCATTGAGCTGGTTATACAGAGCTGGGTCATAAATAACTTTGCCGATTGAACCCTGCCCGCTCTCGATGAAGGCCATGATTCGATCCACGCGCTTCAACAGAGTGTCGATGTTTTCCAGTGTGCCCTGACTGGCGCGGACCACGTCTTGAATGGCGGGCGCGTCATGGGCAGCCAGAACGTCTCCGTCGGTTGCTTCAGGCCCCTTGGCAGCCGAACTGTCGATATCGACGAAAGTTTCGCCGAGGATTCCGGCGGTGCTCATCAAGGTGACCGAATCTTTGCGCAGATTGAAGGAGTACTTGGTGTTGACCTTCATGGTGACTTCGACTGGGGTCTGCGGCTTGCCGTGCACGATGTGAATGCCGGTGACATTGCCGATGTCCACGCCTGCCAACCGGACAGGCGCGCCCTCGCGCAGGCCTTGAGCGTTATCGAAAAACGAGTGGATGGTGATCTTGCGGGTAAACCATCCTCCGGTGCCGCTCATGAGGAAAATCAGGAAGCCGAGCGTAACACTGGCGACCAGGACGGTGAGTCCCACGCGGAGCTGCGACCATTTCAGCTGCTTCTGGCTAGGCAAGGTGGTCCGTTAACGACACAACATAATAGCAAACGTCGCGCGATTTCAGGGATTCTTGATTTTTGGAGCGGAAAGAGCAGAGGAAAGGGGCATGGTGGCGGCCTTTAAAAACGAAGCTCCCACGCCTGCGCGAGGCGAAGCGTGGGAGCTTTTCTGACGAGTGTGACTAGCTGCGTT
>DATEBK010000218.1:0-5306 GCA_035287825.1 Terriglobales bacterium | reverse complement strand
GGTACCGGCCAAACCGCCTGGATGCTCTTTCCCGACACCAGCAAACACTTCGGCGACCCCTCCCAGCGCGCCATGATCAACTATCGCGTCGACGACCTCGAAGCCCTGCTCACCCAGCTTCGCGCCGCCAACGTCGCCATCGACCCCAAGCAGGAATCCGCGTCGTACGGCCACTTCGCCTGGATCACCGACCCCGAGGGCAACCGCGTCGAACTCTGGCAGCCTCTCGTCGAGACTCCGTAAAATCGTCTGTGATCGATCACCCCAGCAATTTTCCGGCGAGCCAGTAGTCGACACTGAACTTTCCTGGGCCAGAGCAGATCAGCCAGATAAAGAAGAGCACGTACAAGACCTCCGGAAGGTAGAGCAAATCATCGAGCCAGCTAAGAGGCGAGAGTCCTTTAGGCAGGGTGGCAAGCGAACTGGTCAGGGTGGCGACAATCATGTCGATCATTAAAGCCACGCAGGCCGGGCTCGAAAGAAACCCCACAGCCACCATGGATCCGCAAACGAACTCGACGCCCGCCACGAAATAAGCCGTCTGGACGGGAAACGGGACCTTGGCCTTAACCAGCGTGTCGTAAACAGGTTTCGTGCCGCCTGCAACAAACAATTTGTTCGCCCCGGATATGGCGAAGAACAGCCCGATCGCAACCCGCACCAGCAGGATGGCATATTGTTCCAAACCGCTGTTACCCTGCAGCGCAAACTGCACCAACGGTTTCCAATCCATCTCTTTGCCTCCGTTGCAATATTGTCAGCAATTCTCGCGCGCCTCGGTCGGTACGAGATTCGGTACGAGATTATGTTTCCATCCGCTCGACCCATTGCGCGCGAAATGCAGGAGCCGGAAATGGATCCGCAAAGTATTGTGTCTCCCGCGCAACCTTGTCGCCGTTGAACTCCATGATGCTCACGGTGTCAGACGGCTTGCCGTCATAGGTCAGGATAAGTTCGGTGACCCAAAGATCACCGCTGCCAATGATTCGTCGTACAGTAAACCGCTTGTTGCTCGGCTGACTCGCGCGTTGGCACTGGATGTTGTGTCGACCGCGGGTGCGCTCGCCCGACTGCGGGTAATCCAGCACCGCATCCTCGCGATAGATGAGGTGTTCCGTTTCAAAATCGTTGGCATCGGACGCCGCCCAATGCTGATCCAGCGCCGCACGGATCCCTCGATCTCGCGCTGCAGAAGACTGTTCCGTCTTTTCGGGATCGTCCATCGTGTTGGCCTCGTCCTACGAGTTGTTGTTGCGCGGATCGTCTTTCGCGCTGAGGTATTCCAGCCCAAGCGGTCCCATCGCGGTTACTTGCGTGATGTACTCGCTAGACTTCGCCCAGTGGAAATGCGGCGTGTTGCCAGGGAGAATGATTACGGCGCCTGGCGGAAAGGCTTCCAACTTACTCGCGTCAAACTCATCACCCAGTCCAATATAGAAGACCCCGGAAATCACGGTATAGACTCGATCCTCTGGGTGCTTATGAGGCATCAGCTTCGTGCCGTGCGGCGCTTTGACCCTGATTGTGTAAGGACCGGGTTCCGAGGGCTGACCGACGACAACGGCCAGCCGCACGGAAGGTGGGAACGCTGGGAACTGTTTCCAATCGACATCTTCGGACAAGATGGTTTTGAAAACCTCCTGCCCGAGTTGGTGAGGGCGAATTTCGCTCTGCTGTGTAGGCGCTACGGCGCCGGCTTTCTGAGACATACGAACCTCCCTAGTGCAGAAAATGATAATCGCGTCCTGCAACCCGCCTAGCGCCCGATTTGGCCCAGGTAGTATCCAAGCCGATTTTCGACATCGCCCGGCTTGTGGAAGCCGCGCGCCATCAGCGCTTTGATCCCCTCCTGAGCAGAAGGTCGCCCGAGCGAAGCGATGCAGGCATCCCACCCGGCACCGAGCTCAACGTCAGGCGGCAGACTGGTGTTGACAAGACGCTTGGTCTGGGCGATCGCCCACTTGTCGAACTTCGCGATCCGGGTCGCGAGCGCCTCCACGAATGCATCCAGCTCGGCGTCAGGCAGAGCGCGATTGATATAACCATAGGCCTCGGCCTGCTCCGCTCGAATATCTTCCGAGCTCAAGAGCACCTCGAGAGCGCGGTTTCGGCCGATGACTCTCGGAAGCCGCGCCATGGGGCCGCCACCAGCGACCATGCCCACGCCCACTTCCCATTGCGAGATGATGGTCTTCTCGCGGCTGGCAAAACTCATGTCGCAGGCCAGCGTGATCTCGCTGCCGTTGCCGGTGGCACGGCCGCGGATCAGCGCGATGGACGCAACCGGCAAACGCGTCAGACGCACGAGAAAGTCAGGCCAGGGCGGCAAACCTGTAGGACCCTCCGGCAGTGAGGTCAGGTCTTCGATCTTGGCCGTGAAATCGGAGTGATTCAGAAAGTAGTCGTCGACCGCGCTGTCGAATACCACGACCCTGACTTGCTCATCCGCCTCGAGAGCGTTCATGACTTCCTGGAACTGCTTGACCATTTCCGGACCCATGACGTTGATCGGCGGGTTGTCGATCGTGACCCGCCAATAGGCAGCTGACCGCTGTGCGACATGAATCTGTGCGGGCTTTGTCGGTGGATTCATCTGCGTGAGTTTGGCAGGGGCGTTCATAGTTGCCATGGGTTTTTCTCCGTTAGCTGACGTCATTCAGCCACAGCAGCATCGGCAGCGCAATTGGACGATGGTATCGCCCATACTTTCGTATCGACCGCCGTGGCGAGGCCGACCTACAATGAGTAAAAGGAAGTGATCTGCGATGACGAAACTGACAAGCTTCGAAGCCGATATTCGCCCCCTGTTTACCGATCGAGACATTCACGGCATGAGCAAGGCATTCAACCTTGCGAACTACGAAGATGTTAAGAAGCACTCGTCGGCGATCTACGACCGCATTCGCGGAATCGGCGGCGCGGTAATGCCACCTCCACCCCCAAGAGGAGAAGGCCCATGGCCTCAATCGCGCATCGAATTATTTGCTAAGTGGATTGCGGACGGGTTCCAACCCTAGAACGTCGGAAAAACGGCAATTCGCTTGTCGCAGCAAGTGCACCCAGCTCGCGACAATCTCAAGAACCTGGAATTTCGATCCGGAACCGCCGTTCGAGTGATGCAAATCACGCAGCGAGGTAGTGCTGTCGCTAGCCACGCCCGATATCGGTCGCGCCATCGATACCATCGTCCAATTGTTTTACCCCCTCGCCTCTGGCCTAATGGCAATCGTTCGAGACCGACATTGACCAAGCTCACAACTTCTCGTGAAGGAAAGCTCATCATGCCCGAACTTACGCCGAAATCTCTGGCACAAAAACAACAAGAACAACTGAAGACAGAAACACGTATCGCCCTGAAACGGATCGCTGGTTTTACCATCGCTGCGACAGCCGTGGCGGTGCTCGCCGTCCTCGTCGCCTCCGCCCTTTACGCGCAAGGCCAAGACAATAATAAGGACAAGTACTCGTTGATATCACCGGGAGGAATCGCCTTCTCCGACTTCCGCGGATACGAGGACTGGTCGGCGGCCTCTTCCGCCAGGCAAGACGAAATACTCAAAGTAATCGTCGCCAATCCGTCCATGATCAAAGCTTATAAGGCCGGCATTCCCGGCAATAGCCAGCCCTTTCCGGACGGCTCCATGATCGTGAAGCTCCAGTGGAAGCAGAAGAAGAGCACCGACGCCCAGTTCGCCGTCGATGTGCCAGATTACTTCACGCAAGCTTTCGTCATGGAAAAAGACAGCAAGAGATTCCCGAAAACCGGCGGCTGGGGATACGCGGTATTCAATTACGATCCCGGATCGGACAAGTTCACTGCCGATCCCAAAAGCCTCGCCGACTGCGGAAACGCTTGCCACACGGTCGTGAAGGCAAAGGACTACATCTTCCACCCCTACGAGAAGCGTTGAACTGCGCCTGCTCCCAACATCAAGTAGGCTTCGCGATGCCATTTGATTGAGAACTGCACAAACCAAAATGATCCCGAAACTCTGAACAAAAGCAGCAACCTGGAGGCACTCAGTTCAATCAAAAAGTGTGAAGCTGTTGACGTCGTTTTTGTGACGAAGAGCAAACTAGAGTCCCATGACTGAACAGCCCCAAAGCGAAGGCCGCGCGCAACGATCCAAGCCACTGACCGATTTTTATGGCGAGGATCGTCACGACCTGGTGCAAAAACTCGCCTACCAGAGCTGGGAAGAAAGAGGCTGCCCTCTGGGTTCGCCTGAAACGGATTGGTTTGCGGCCGAAAAGACTGTGCGCGCGCAGCTGGTAGATTCAGGAATTAAACTCGATCCGGACGAGGATCTGTACTCCGGAGCGGCGTAGCTTCAACATTGAACACGAACGGTTTTCACAGCTTGGAAAGCTGAGGCTTCTCTTATGAGCACCAATCGCGTCGTGCGTTCGAGTTCCGCAAAAGTCGTTCCTCTCACCACTAGCGCAACTAATGTTTCAGATGTTCTGCAACACTACGGGTACGGCGCGATGCCGTTTATCGGGACGGAAAACGCTTTTTATGAACGGCACCTGGTTTTTGACAGAGCGATCGATCCCAAAGTAGCGAGTGCGCGTGAACGCTTTGAGGCGTTCTCCTCTTCGGTGCGAGACATTCTCGCCAAGCGTTGGGTGCTGACCAAGGACACTTATGAGCGACAGAATGCCAAACGCATCTATTACCTGTCCATGGAGTTTCTCATCGGACGTTCGTTGGCCAACAACATCACCAACCTCTTGCTGGATCCGCTTTTGCCAGATGCAGCTAAAGAACATGGTATTGACTGGCTGGAATTGATTGAGCAGGAACCGGATGCTGGGCTGGGCAACGGCGGCTTGGGCCGCCTCGCGGCGTGCTTTCTCGACTCGATGGCGACCATGCAACTCCCGGGCACCGGCTATGGTTTGCGCTATGAGTACGGCATGTTCAAACAATCGATCGTAGATGGCTGGCAAAAAGAGAACCCCGACAACTGGCTCCGCTACGGCGATCCCTGGGAGATTCCGCGGCTTCACGAGAATGTAGAAATAAAGCTGAACGTCTCATTCAAGTTGCAAGAGGGTAATTTTCAAATCATCCCCGACCGGCCGTCAAGCCTGATCGGTATCCCGTTTGATCGCCCCGTTGTGGGCTATGGTGGAAAGACAATCAACACGCTCCGGCTCTGGGCCGCGGCGGCGCCCGATTATTTCGATTTTGAGAAGTTTGGCACCGGAGACTTCGTGGGCGCACTCGGTGAAACTCTCCAGGCGGAGTCGCTGACCCGCGTGCTCTATCCCGACGATTCTACGACGAAGGGGCAGGGACT
>DATEBK010000217.1:0-1900 GCA_035287825.1 Terriglobales bacterium | reverse complement strand
AATCAGTGCGAGGCTTGCGCCCTTGTGTTCGGAGAAATCAATGACGATGTCGAAGCGCTCACCCGGCGAGAAGATCAGGTAGTGCAGGTGCAGCGGCCGGGGCAGTAAGCCCCCGTCACTCCCGATTTGTATAAATGGCGGAGCATCGGCGGGCTTGCCGTTGGGTTTGCCTGAAGCGTCGGCGGGAGCGAGCGTCAGGTGGTAGAAGCGCGAGTTGGATCCGTTGACCATGCGGAAGCGGTATTTTCGCGGCTCGACCTCGAGAAAGGGGGTGGCTTTGCCGTTCACGCAAATGGTGTTCCCGAAAAATTCTTGCATCCACACCGGGTGTGTTCCATTCGGCGCGGGCGGATAAAGGAGCGATCCATCGGCGGCGAAGCTTCGGTCCTGGATCATGAGCGGAATTTCATAGGCGCCACTGGGAAGATTGAGGCTATCTTCTTCGGAATCGCGAATGAGATAGAACCCAGCAAGTCCGGCATAGACGTTGAGTCGAGTGATGCCGAGCGCATGATCGTGATACCAGAGCGCAGTAGCGGCCTGGTCGTTCGGATAATGACATGGGTCAGCGGCGCGCATTGGTCCGACGCGGCCGTCGGACGTAACCCACGCGTCGGGATAGCCATCGCTGTCGGGCATAACTCGCGCGCCGTGAATATGAGTTACGGTCCGAACCTGCGGGACGTCCTGCCCCTCGCCGTGGATGGTGTAATCGAGCGGAAGAAAGTGTTGGGTAGGAAGCCGGTTCGTCCACTTCACGGAAACGGGTTCGCCCTTGCGGACTTCGAAAGTCGGTCCCGGCCACATGCCGTTGTATCCCCACATTGGAGTTGCAGGCAGATCGCGGTGTGCCCAATGGCGGAACGGACGCATATTAATATTGAGCGGCGCGACGCCTGGGCGCGGTCTGATGATCGGCGGAATCGACAACGGAGTTACATAGCTTGCAAGCGCGACCGACGGTGCTCCAAGATGGGCCGGCGGGAGCGGAGAAGTTTGCGGACTTGCAGCGGGCATGGCCATGCCCGACATCTGCGCCAGCAATTTGCGCGGAGCGGCCACGAGGCCCGCGCCCGCGGACAATCCGATCCGTAATATGTCGCGCCGGTTGAGCATGAGGTGTTTAGGAGCTATTTCAATTCTTGGCCGGAGAGATCGAGTTGGGATTCGATGCAGTTCGAGCCGATGAATCTGGCTGGTTCGGCCCGCGCGTTGCTGTCCAGGGATGCTCTGGATGCACAACTTCTCCGGCATGCCCCAGGAACGCCCCCCCACCGGTGACACCGACGGCCTCAGATGTACCCTCAATCTTGCCGTCATTCACGCTCCCGGTAAATCGAGTGGTGAAGGGATACTTGCCGCCGAACTGGACCTCGAAAGTAATTTTGTTTCCGTCCACGGTGCCAGAGAGCGGCATGACACCGTGCAAATCCTTGAAGGTTCCGGTCAGTTTTGTGCCGTCCAGTTGCAAGTGGAGCACGCACTTCTCGACGCCGAGCCGAGCGGTCCACGACACCTGCCAATCGCCCGCGATCTCGGCCGGTTTCGGGGATGACGGTGTATCTGGATTCGGATTCGCCGGCGCGATCATCGTCTCTGGCGTTTGTTCTTTTTGGGCTTGAGTGGCTGCGAAAGATGGGGTCAGCGCAAGAATGGACGCGCACGAGAAAAGACGTGCTAAGCGGGAGTACGAAAGCGGAATCACTGGCAACTCCTCCTAATACCAACCGTGAGAAGCTGTCTGACCTTCGTCAGAACGCTCGAAGACATGAATTTGCTCCTGAATCGCGGAAGCTGTGAAGCTGGGTGCTTTGGACCAACGGAAGACTGAAGCGAAGGTTAGGAGATAAAAGTTGCCGACAGGTAACTGAGAGATGAACGGTTAGTTAAAAAAAATCCA
>DATEBK010000216.1:0-10532 GCA_035287825.1 Terriglobales bacterium | reverse complement strand
TAATTCGCGGCGACGAGTGGGTTCGTCGCCGCGAAACTGCGTCCGGTCGGTGATGTAGTAGAGCAGACAGCGAGCGCCCATCAGCTCTTAACCTACTACGAGACTCGTGCTACAGGAGCTCGTTCATTGCTTGCCGGCATTAGCGGGAACCGCCGGTATCGCGACGTCCGCACCTGGCTGTTGTGCGGTAAACAACTGCAGGTTCTCGGCTTTCCAGCGCATGGCGGCGTAGATGCGATTGCGCCCGCTGGGATGGTCGAAGAAAATAAATTCTTCAATGGGGGTGGGATTCATCTTGCGATATTCACCGAGATGGATCGCCGCCTGGGCAAAGCCGTCGGGCTGCCGGCTCGTATTCAGCCCGTACATGTCGGCCTCGTACTCGGTGGTGCGGGTTTGTGTGTTCAGAATCGGAGTGAGAATAAAAAAGATAATCGAGAACAGCAGCAGGGCCAATGGCAGCACAGCGGGATCGCCGATACTCCTGATTTGCCACTTTGCTCCCCAGCGCTGCAGCGTCCAGTCGAGTGCCCAGCGCAGGTAGGCAAACGAGAGCACGACCACGATCGACAGGAACAGGATGTCTTTATAGATGTGGTGGAGAACATAGTGGCCCATCTCGTGTCCCATGACCGCCTGAATTTCTTCGGGAGAGCCGCGGCGCAGCAGGTTGTCGTTGAGCGTGATGCGCATGGTGTTGGCGAATCCGCTCACGTTGGCGCTCATGCGGGTGGACTGCCGCGATGCATCCATGGTGTAAACATCTTTGGCTGGGATGCCGTTGGCTCGCGCCATGCTCAAAATCGGTTTGACAACCTTGGGATCGTCGAGGCGAGTGACCTTATTGAAGATGGGAACGATATAGACAGGCGAGATCAGTATGGAGAAGATCACGAACAAAATGCTGACGCCCGCGCCCCAGATCCACCATGTGCGCGGTAAGCGGCGCACGACGCCGAACAGCAGCATGACTAGCAGTCCGCCAAGCACCAGGCCCACGGCCAGGCCTTTCAATTGATCGCCCATCCACAGGCCGAAAGTTTGGGTGGCGAGTCCGTACTTGTGCTCGCGGAAATAATCTTCGTAAACGGTGAGCGGGAATCCGAGAATGGTGGTCAGGATCAGATATTGCAGCCAGTAGATAAAGGTCTGCAGCGGCTTGAAACGAGTGATGCGCTCGGCCTGATCACGCATCTTCGCCGACCAGCGCAGATTCAGCAAGATCAGCGCGACGACTGCACCGTAGAGGAAGTCCCAGAGAATCAGCCAGTAGCCGCCTTCGAAATAGGCGTCCGAACGAGCGGTCTTGTCGGCGGGAATCTGCGCCATGTAGGCGTTGGTGGCGGCGACGGCGTCGAAATGCGCCGAGGGCTGCGCTTCGGGTGGAACCTGGATTACAGAAGGCATCTCATTCGCCCCAGGTTGAGCGAGCGCAGGAGTTGCGAGGAAAGCGGCGCAGGACAACAGGATGAGGCAACAGAATGCGGTTGCCGGAACAGTTGATTTAGACATCATTCAGTTTTATCTCCCGAAACATTGACAGCAGGAGTGTATACGAGAATCGAGGAGTAAAGGTTCAATAGGGAGCGGGGCGCGGGCGAGAGCGCCCGCGCTGTACCGGCTAGGGGCGGGTTTTGGCGATTTCCGGGACTGCCGGTTCGCCGGCACGCTTGGCTTGTTGCGGGGCGAGATGGTGAGTGGTCAGTCCTTCTTTGAGAAACTCGAAACTTTCTTCCGGTGAGTCGCACATTTTGAATAGATCGAGATCCTCGGGAGAGATCATTCCGGCATCGGCCAGGGCTTCGAAATTGACGATCTTCTTCCAGTACTCGCTGCCATAGACGACGATGACAATTTTCTTGGCCAGCTTCTCGGTTTGCGCAAGGGTGAGGATTTCAAAAAATTCGTCGAGAGTGCCGAAGCCTCCGGGAAAAACCACCAGCGCTTTGGCCAGATATGCGAACCAGAATTTACGCATGAAGAAGTAATGAAACTCGAAGTTGAGCGACGGCGTGATGTAGGAGTTCGGATTCTGCTCGAAGGGTAAGTTGATGTTGAGACCGATGGTTTTTCCTCCAGCGTCGTGAGCGCCGAGATTGGCCGCTTCCATAATGCCGGGACCGCCGCCAGTGGTGACGACGAAGCGGTGCCGCTTGGCTGGGATCTGCGTGGACCATTCGGTGAGCATGCGCGCCAGACGGCGCGCTTCTTCGTAGTAGCGGGCCATGTCGACGGCGGCCTCGGCACGCTTCAGATCAATCGCGTGTCCGGCAGCGGCGAGATTGGCGGGGTTGGTATGCACTTTGGCGAGATGCTCCGCGGCATTGTCGCGGCTCTGGATGCGGGCGGAGCCGAAGAAGACGACGGTATCTTGAATCTGCTCGCGGCGAAAGCGCGCCAGCGGTTCGCTGTACTCGGCGAGCAGGCGCAGGATTCTGCCGTCAGGACTGTTGAGAAACGACGGGTTCTGATAGGCGAGAGGAGCGGGGTTAAGCTTTTCGTCGGTCATAGGTCGGTCAATGGGTCAGTCGTTGGTCGTCAGTCGATCGTCGTCGGCCATCCTGATTTGCGAACGACCAGCGACGATCGACTAACGACCGTTTTTCATTCCTCTTCTCGGTATTGAATGGCTTCGGAGAAGCCGATCCACACGTTGAGGGCGCCCAGGCCGGTAGCGAGGCCGCGCACAAAGCCACTGGCGATTACGGTGCGCAGCGTGGGCCAGGCGAAGAGCAGCGGGTTGTCGGACCACTCCGGACGCCAGGGCAGGATCATGAGCATTACGCCAAGAGTCGCGCACAGAAACACGAAGAACAGCACTCCGATGCGGCGCAGCCACAGTCGCGCAAACGACGGCGAGCGCGACGAAACGGAAACGTCCGCCGGGATTTTGAGTTCCGCGACACTGACGGGCGCACTGGCGAACGGAAGTTTGGAATCGGAGAGCTTGGGATCGGGAATCATGGCACGCGTCGTTGTTAGTGAGGCCGTGAGAAGAGTGGAGTGTGGCCGAGCCCCACCCCAACGCAGATTCCGAACCCACTGCGTGCATTTTACGACTTTAGGGCCTGAATGCGCTCGGCGACATCGCGATAATCGATGTTGGTACCGTAGACATCGGTGAAGTGGCGCAAGGCCGCGGGCTTGTCCTTGGCGGTTTCGCAGGCCGAACCCAGTTCATAGTTGATGGCAAGACGCGCCTCGTCATCGAGCCCGGGAATATTGAGAGCTTTTTCGTACCAGCGGATCGCGGCTTCAGGAACTCCCTTATCTAGGAAGCACTGCGCCAGCCAGGTGTAAGTCTGGACGCGCTGTGAAAAGGCCAGGCCACGATCGATGGCGGCGCAGACTTTCTGCAATTCGGTAATGGCTTCGTCAAGCAGCCCCATCTCGCGGAAGGCGACGCCCAGGTTGTAGTGCGTCTCGGGATCGTCATCGCCGGCGATGGTTTCTTCTTCGAGTTCCTGTTTCAGCTCGCCGAACATTTCAGAAAGATCGACGCCGCCGGCGGGATGCATGGCTTGGGCTCCAGCTCCCAGAGGACGCACGGCAGCAGCACCGTAGCTCATCGTGGGAGCAGCGGCGGCGGCTGCGGCCGCTGAGGCGGCGACGGCAGGCACAGGGGGCGAAATTTCCGCTGCGGACTGGCGCGCAGGTTGCGGAGCTTCCTTGGCTACATCGGTCGGGAGATGTAAGTGCACAGCTGGTGCGGGTTGCGGCTGTGGTTTCTGCCCTGTCGCTGCCGGGGCTGCCGGCCACGCGGGCAAGGGTGTTGCGTTGGCCTGCGGCGCTTCGGGAAAGGAATCACCCAGCGAAGCTTCGAGATCGGCGACCAGGGCTGAAAGCTCGGCGGCAGCAGCGGGCACGGGCTCAGCGGCTGCCGGCTCGGGAGCGGCTGCGGAGAGTTGGATTTCGTGGTGGAACTCCGGCTGGGACGGGAGTTCGAAAGACCCGGACTCGACTGGCTCTAATTCGGCGGAAACCTCAAAAGTGGCCGGTTCGCCCGTCGCTACCTCGTTAGTAGAAATTTCGTCAGCGGAAATCTCGACAGCCGGAACCTCGTCAGCGGAGAGTTCGTCGGCGTTGATTTCGGCGATCTCCGGTTCCGGCTCGGTCGCGGGCTGTCCAGCGGATTCGATGGCGGCACGCAGCGGATCGAGAACGCGGGCATCGCTGGTCAAGGATTCGAGCTTCTCGAGACCGGCGCGGGCCTGATCTCCCATGAAGTGCTCGAGATAAAATTTTATTTCTTCAACCGTTTCGGCGACCTCGGGATTGCCTGAGGCATCGGCCGCGACAGTCGCAGGCTGCTCGTCGACGGTGAGAGAATTCTCCCACTCAGAGGCGAGGTCCGAAGATGGAACTTGCTCGTCGGAGGGCGCATGAACAGCCATTTCCTCGACGGCGAATTCAGGTTGCGTCAGATCGGACTCGGCTGACGCGGCGGCGGTGGGCCACGGCGCGTGCGCCGCAATTGATGACGGCGCTGCCGGTGAGGCGATAGCCGGCGAGCTGGTTTCGGATGAACTTCCTCTGGGCAAACCAGCCCCAGACAAATCATCTCCTGGCGCAGCGACAGGCGTGCTCTGCTCATAGCGGACGGCCAAGTCGCCGTAGCGTACCGCTTCATCGGGATACCCGGCGTCGTGATACACGCTTTCCAGGGTGCGGCAGCACACGGCTGCTTCGGTGAAGCGATGGAAACGCGTATGGAGCGCGGCCAGGCGCTGATTGAGGCGCGCGTCGCGCGGCGCCTGGGACAAAACTCCCAGCAGGGGCACGATGGCCTTGTCGGGCAGATTGTAAGACAGGAACAGGTCAGCGTCAGTAACGGCGGAACGCACTGCGATAGCGATATCGTCGGGATACGCCTGATCGACGACCGGAGCGATCGCTTCCAACTCTTCAACGATCACGGCGCCTTCTTCGGCGGTAATGCCGCGGCTGGGAGAAGCTTCCTCAAGGCGTGCCACCACCTGCTGATAGTTCTGCAGGTGCACCTGGTTCTGCGGCTCGGTCGTCGAGAGCATCTGGTACAGGTCACGGCCGCGGGCCAGGTTTCCGTCTTTAACCGAAGCGTGGGCAAGCAACTCTGTGACTTCGTTGACATGGGTGCTGTCGCCCGCCTTGTTGAGCAGGAGCAGGAGTGCGTCCAGTGCGGTGGAATCGTCGCGCACCTGAGCAATCATGGAGTGCAGGTTGCTCAGCAGTTTGGCCGAGTCAGTGGCCAGCAGACGATCGGCATGACTGGTGTAAACGTCAATTGCCTGATGGTGCTGACCGAGGCGGGAGCAACCCTCCGCCAGCAGAAACAGCCCTTCGGGATCGTTGTGCACTGTGAGCAGTTTCTCCGCAACGAGCGGGGCCTTAGTAAGATCTCCGGTCTGAAGATAGGCCTTCAGTAGGTCGCGCAAAGCTTCGGGATGCGAATCGAGATCGGAGGCCTTTTCCAGATATTCGATAGCATGCTTGGGATCGTCGCTGTCGAGAGCGGCTTTTGCCCGCAGAAGCAGAACATAGCTGCTGCCGGGGTCGAGCACCTGCATGCGCTTGAGAAGATCTTCGGCGGCGGCGAGCGAACCACGGGAGCGCAACGATTCCGCGGCGGCGCTGAAAATGTCCCACGCTTCCTTCTTTTTTCCCAGGCGAATGTAGACTTCGGCGAGCTTGACCCGCATGGGAACGTTTTCCGGGTCCATTTCGAGGACCTTCTGGAAAAGACGCACTGCCTGATCGAGGTCGCCCGCCTTCATGAAATCTTCGGCGACCTGCAGGTACTGGGCGCGCGCGTCGTTGAACAGCCCTTGCTGGGTATAGAGCTCGGCCAGCTTCAGGGAAGAATCGACGCTGGGGTGGAGCTTGGTGATTTTCTTGTACATGGCGATGCCCTTGACGGTGAAGCCTTGGGCGGCGTAGGCATCGCCAACTTTCTTAAAGCACTCGATGGCTTTCTCGCTGTCGCCAAGACGGGCGTAGAGATCGCCGATGGTGTTGTTGACGGTAAGGTCTTTCTCGTCGTTCTTGAGGACCTTTTCGTACTCAGCAATGGCGTTTTGCAGCTTGCCCTGCTGCACAAACTTTTCCGCGGCGCTGAGGACCTTTTGTTTGTTGAAGCCAAAACCAAACGCCATAGGGTTTGCGGACTCCAGCCTTTTTCCCGCCGCGCTTTGCGGTCGCATTCTTGCATTTTCCGCAGCGCCGAACGGGTCCGAACCTCGCCGGGGAGATTCCCAAACGAAACCCCGCAATCGGACTGCGGAGTAAGGTAATTGTAAGGCTGGGAGCGGAAGGTGCGATGGTTACCGACGATTACCGGGGTTACCAAAAGGGAGTGTACGTCCGGTTATGAAAAGAACCTCTCGCCCACTTCCACATTGGGACGACTTATCCCTATAGGTTTGCGGTTACATTGCGAAAAGAAGCAACCGCTTGAGCCGAACCGCTATTTTCCCCGCTTTTCGATAGGCACGAACTGGCGCGTGTCGTGACCGATCCACACCTGGCGAGGACGAGCGATTTTCTGTTCCGGATCATTGAGCATTTCGTTCCACTGCGTCAGCCAGCCGATGGTCCGCGGGATGGCGAACAGAACGGTGAACATTTCCGGCTTGAAGCCCATCGCCTGATAGATGATGCCGGAATAGAAGTCGACGTTGGGATAGAGCTTGCGTTGGACAAAATAATCGTCTTCCAGGGCGATGCGCTCCAACTCGAGGGCAATTTCCAGTTTGGTGTTGCGTCCGGTGACCTCGAATACCTGATCAGCGGCCCACTTGATAATTTTGGCGCGCGGGTCGTAGTTCTTGTAAACCCGGTGCCCGAAGCCCATCAACTTGCCCTTGCCTTCCTTGATCTTCTTGATATGGGCGGGCACGTTTTCTTTGCTGCCGATCTCGTCTAACATGCGCAGCACTTCTTCGTTCGCGCCGCCGTGCAACGGGCCGGAAAGAGCGGCCGCGGCTGAAGCCGTCGCCAGGTATGGGTCGGCCTGTGAACTACCTACTGCCCGCATGGCGTTGGTGCTGCAGTTCTGCTCGTGGTCGGCGTGCAGAACGAAGAGGATGTCGAGGGCGCGCGCCAGCACCGGATTCGCCAGATATTTCGGCTCGACCATCTTCCACAGCATGTTCATGAAATTTTCCGGATAGGTCAGGTCGTTGTCGGGATAGACATAGGGGAACCCTTCCATGTGGCGATAGGACATCGCGGCGATAGAAGGCATCTTGCCGACCAGTCGCTTGATCTGCAGCAGGCGGTTCTCAGGATCGTGGATGTGTTTGGATTCTGGATAGACGGTGGAGAGCGCAGCGACGGTGCTCACCAGCATGGCCATGGGGTGGGCGTGGTCGCGGAAGCCCTCCATGAACTTCTTCGTGGTTTCGTGGAGCATGGTGTGATGGGTAATGTCATAGACCCAGTTCTTTAATTCACCAGCGGTCGGCAGTTCGCCGAACAGAAGCAAGTAAGCAACTTCGAGATAGGTGCATTTTTCCGCCAGCACCTCGATGGGATAGCCGCGATAGCGCAGAATTCCAAGATCACCGTCGATGTAGGTGATCGCGCTACGGCAGGAAGCCGTATTGGTGAACGCTGGGTCGTACGTCATCAGGCCGAAATCTTCAGGCCCGGTTTTGATCTGGCGTAGATCCATCGCGCGGATGGTGCCGTTTTCAACGGGCAGGTTGTAGCTTTTTCCGGTGCGGTTGTCGGTAACAGTTAACGAGTCTTGCGGCATTTCCGGAGCCTCCGGTAGTTCCATCGCAACCCAAAATGATATCAGTACCTGACGCCGCTTGCGTAAGGCGGTAACGCTTTCCCATTATTGGAAAAATGGCAGGGCGGCGTGTAGGGTGTGTAGAACCCGGAGAGACCATTTCTGAGTGGAGGTAAATCAAGGCATGACATGGATTCGGACCGTACCGCTCTCGGAAGCCGACGAAGAACTCCGGCAGGCGATGGAAGGGCAAAAGACGCTTTATCCGCAGGAGTATGCCGTGCCCATCCACCCGGCAGAAGGCGGCGGATCACAGATCGTGGCTTCGCATTCCCTGATTCCGCAAGCACTGAAACACGCGTTTTCGACGTTTGGTGCACTGATGTCCCCCGATCTGCCGTTACAGCGACGCCACCACGAGATGATCGCCACCATGGTCTCGGTGACGAACCGGTGCGTGTATTGAATCGAGTCTCACGCAGAGTTTCTGCGTCGCGTCACGCTCGATAAGGAACTGGTTGAAGCGCTCGAACGCGATTACACCACTGCTCCAATCACGGCGCAGGAGCGGGTGATGATCGATTACGTGGTGAAACTCACAAAAGATGCGACCAAGGTCTGGAAAGACGATCACGAAAAGTTGCGTGCGGCAGGGTTCGAGGACCAGGCGATCCTGCAGATCACGTTGATTGCGTCGTGGTTCAATTACATCAACCGTGTGGCAGACGCGCTAGGCGTGGGGCGGGAAGGATAGTTCGCGCTGAAAATCAAGTTGCGACGCATCGGGAGAGTCCGGTAAAGTAGCGCCTCCAGGTAACCCTTCGGGATGATTGCCGTCCAATTCAGCGAATGATTTACCGCACCCGAGTCCCGGCCGCGCCACTTTCGCATTTTGTGGAACTGCTCTGGTTCTACGCAGACCTGGCGACCGAACACAGCAAAGAAAAGCTCCTGCCAGACGCCAGCATGGAGCTGATCATCGATCTCAGCGAAGGGCCGAAAAAGCTCTACGACAATCACGATCTGGATCGGTATTCCGGCTACAACCGCTGCTGGGTCAACGGAATGCAGCGTCAGTTTATTGTGCTCGGAGTAGAGCAGGGCGCATCCATGATGGGAGCGCACTTTCGCACAGGCGGGGCCGCGCCGTTTTTCGGTTTCCCGTTATCTGAGCTCTGCGGCAGCGTGGTGGAGCTGGATTTGATCTGGAAGCGGGAGATTCTGGCGTTGCGAGAGCAGTTGCTGGAAGCGCCGGATGCTGAGGCGAAGTTTGACCTGCTCGAGGCCTACCTCATCGCGAAGGCGCGATCTCGGCTTGAACCCGATCTGGCAGTTTCCGCCGCCCTGCGGACGTTGCGTTCGTGGCCGGTCGTTTCCCTGCGTGAACTGGCGGCGCAGTTGGGATTGAGTCACAAGCAGATGCTTGCCCGTTTCGATTGCCGAGTGGGAATGACGCCGAAGGTCACCTCACGAATTTTCCGCTTTCAAAAAGCGCTCACCGCGGCCAACGCAGCCACGACTACTCCCGACTGGTCCGACCTTGCCGTCGATTGCGGCTACTACGATCAGGCGCATCTGATCCACGAATTCCAGCAACTCGCAGGGCTGACTCCCTCTCAATATTTGCGCGGACGGACGGATTTTCCCTTGTACGTCGCCGTTGACTGACGGAAATTTTTTACAATACGTCGCCGCCGCGCGTGGGGCATTCTGCCTCTGCAGAATATTTGCGGAGGGCACAATGCCTCATTTGAACTGGCTTGCGATCGTAGCGGCTGCGGTTTCGACATTTGCGATTGGAGGGCTCTGGTACTCGCCCGCATTGTTTGGCCGCGCCTGGATGTCCGTCAACCGCTTCACACAGGAAGATCTCAATCAGAGCAACATGGCCAAAATTTTCGGCCTGTCGTTTGTTTTTGCATTGCTGATGTCCGCGAACTTGGCGGCGTTTCTCAACGACCCGAAGACCACGGCGGCATGGGGCGCGACCGCCGGTTTTCTGGCCGGATTCGGGTGGGTGACGCTGGGAATCGGAACCATCGCGCTGTTTGAGCGTAGATCGTGGAAATATGTGCTGATCAATGGCGGATACATGACCGTCTCGTTCACGATCATGGGGCTTATTTTGGGGGCGTGGCGCTAGGGGCCTGGGCGTGACGGCACGTTTCTAGAGATAGCTCAACCACCAGTCGCGCCGGGTGGATTTGACCTTAGCGAACCACCGGCAGACTGGATAGAGAGATACCACCACGAGCAGCCATACTGCGTAAACAACCCACAGGCTGTAGCCAAAACCCGCAGGAAATAGCTGTTGGGGTCCGCCCATGGAGGGCACCGGTGTGAATGTGAATTTAGCGGCCGCGCCCCCGTAACGCAGCCACGAAGCGAGCACGATCAACACGTGGATCAGGTAGAAATGCAGAATGAAGTAGAACATCGGCACCCGCCCAAAAACGATCAGCGGATTGGAAACTTTGAAGCTCCTCCGACCGAGGTAGGCCAGTACCAACAACGCTGGCCCCAGGGTCATCAGCAGGAAGTCGAGCGAAGCCGGGTATTTCGTGCAGTTGAGAAAAGAGAGCACGTCGAACAGAAAAGATTTCTGGTGCGTCCAGGGTGCCGGCTCTCCGTAGCGGTTCACTGACCGGATAACGACAAAGCCAATAGTCAAAGCGAGACCGACTCTCAGCAGGATGCGCTGACGGGCCGCTGGCTCCAACAGGAAAACACGGCCGAAGCAGTAGCCCGCCGCCATAACGGCGATCCAGGGGATGAAGGTATACGGCACCCGAAATGTCCTACCGGCAAACCGAACCAG
>DATEBK010000215.1:0-4476 GCA_035287825.1 Terriglobales bacterium | reverse complement strand
TGGGCATAAGGACCTAGAAGTATGAACTTAGCCATATTCGATTGAGAGTTACGACTTACGCGAAAGCGTCGGATGGCCAGCAGCCTGTTAGACAAATTGACTGCCAACCGCAAACGCTGCTGACCCTTATCCGTTAGCGGGTTTGGCCCAGAGATTTTGCAACTGCTTTTGAGGATCCCAGGTCATGGGAGGCTTTCTTCCTCCGCTAGCCCAAATCATGCCCCCTTCTATCCAGCACGCGCGCCATTGCTCGTAGCTGAAACCGCGGTCATCGTCCGTGACGCCGAACTCAAAGCCGCAAGAAGGACATATCTCATATGACCCACCCCCGGCCTCGGTCCGAGGGATATCCGTAAGTTCAGGAAAGCCGCAAACTGGGCACATGTAATCTATAGGTAAATTTAACACACTAAAAAAGCTTTCCTTCTGAGAAGGTTCGGCTACGGTTCAGAGAGGAAACGCTGGATTTCTTCCATCAACCGCGAGCCTTGATCGGTATCGAAGATAAACTGCGCGTGGGCTGAGCCGTCGAGAATTACGAGCTTCTTGGGTTCGGGAGCGCGGCGGTAGTGGTCGGAAATTTTGGGGAGTCTGGGTCCGTCACCGCTTTCGTCGTTGCGGCTCACGATAAAAAGTTTTCGGACCTTGAGATGCGCGGCGAGTCGCTCGGGCGCATCGCCTCCGGCAGAACCCAGGAATATGACACGGTCGATCTCGCCGGGGCGTTCGGCTATGACGGCGTCGGCTGTGGCATCGCCGCCCATGCTTGCGCCGACAATAGAGACCGAGTTCGATCCTGTCGAGTGCAAGTATCGAACTGCGGTCAGGACGTCGGGGTAAGAATTATCGTCGGCGGTATTGGTTCCGGCTTTTGTCTGACCATCTTTCGTCTGACCATAGCCACGGAAATCGAGGGCCAGAACGCGGAAGCCGGAGTCGGCGAGAACTTGCGCCTGTTTTTTCCAACTCTCTTTGCTGAAGCGTCCGCCGTGAACCAGGATCGCGGCTCGGATTCCGTCGCCGTAGAGATCGGCATTGAGTCGATATCCGTCAGGGGCTGGAAAGGAAACATGCGCCTGTGCGCTGGTCAAACCCGCGAATGCCAGGATGGTCAGAGCTAGAGTTATCGAGGCTGGGATGATCGAGGCTAGACGAGGGGCTCGCATGGGTTATCGAACTTCTCTCTATCTTAACTTTCTTTATTCTTCCTATTCTTCTTTCTTTGCTGACTGCGGCTTTGCTGACTGCGACTTTGCCGAACGAGAGAGGTGCGCTAATTCTTTAAGATACTCCCGGATGGGGCGTGCGGGGGTTCCCCAGAAGACGACGCCCTTGCCGCGAATCACTTTTTTTGTGGGGATGCCGCTTTGGGCGCCAAGAATTGCGCCTGCTTCGATGCGGACATGATCGGCGATACCGACCTGGCCTCCGATGATGACGTTGTCTTCGACGGTGGCGCTGCCGGAGAGTCCGGTTTGGGCGGCGATGACGACGTCCTGGCCGATGTGGACGTTATGGCCGATGTGAACGAGGTTGTCGATTTTCGTGCCGCGGCTGATGCGGGTTTCGTCGAGGGCGCCGCGGTCGATGGTGGAGTTGGCTCCGATTTCTACATCGTCTTCGATGACGAGGCGCCCGATTTGGGGGAATTGTTCGTAGTGTCCGGTTTGAGAGTCGCGGACGTAGCCGAAGCCTTCACTGCCGAGGACGGCTCCGGCTTGAACGACGACGCGGTCGCCGATGGTGGTGCCGGGGTAGATAGTGACGTTAGCGTCGATGCGGCAATGGTTTCCAATTCTTACAGCGTGGCCGGTCTCGCTACCGATGATGGAGCCGGCGCCGATGATGGTTTCGTCGCCGATGGTGGCGTGTTCGCCGAGAATGGAGCGAGCTCCGATGGAGACGTTGTTGCCGAGTTTAGTGGAGGCGGGAACGATGGCGGAAGGATGGATGCCGAGTTTTGGCGGGTATCCGCGCAGCAATTTTGCGGCGCGGGCGAAGGTCAGGCGCGGCTGCGGGGAAATCAGGAGGGGCTTGGTGGCGCTGGCGGCGAAGTTTCCGGCGGCGAAATCCCCGACGATGAGGGCGGCGGCGGGCGAGCGGAGTGCGGCGTCGAGATATTGAGGGTCTTCGACGAAGACGAGGCTCTCGCTGGTGGCGGATTGCAGGCTGGAGACGGTGGTGACGGTGATGGAGGCATCTCCGAGGAGATGGCAGCCGAGTTTTTCGGCTAGATCGCGGAGGGTTTGCTTCATGGCAGTCTATTGTCGCGTAGTCGGAAGCCAGTATCCAGTGCTCAGTACCCAATCTAAAGCAATACCCGATGTGGAATTCGAAGGCGCCCGCGACAAGCCAACTGCTAGTACAGCGGAGGTTCGCCGGGGGGACGGGTTTTCCAGCGGCGGTGGACCCAGAGCCACTGGTCGGGATAGCGGCGGATGACGTCCTCGAGGACTTTGGTGAATTTTGCGGTATTGGTAACGACATCGGCTTCGTTGTCGTTGTTGTTCGTGCGAATCAACTCGACGGCGGGCTCGAAGCGCAGAATGTATTTGCGGAGATTGGAATCCCACACGGTGAACCCGGGAACGACGGCGGCGTCGGTGCGGAGGGCGATGCGGGCAAGACCGCTGGCAGTGCAGGCGGGGATTCCGAAGAAATCGACGAATACGCCTTGCGGCGGAGTCATGTTGGTGTCCATGAGAATGCCGACGGTTTCGCCGGCGCGCATGGCGGAGAGCAGTCCGCGGACGAAATCGTCTTTATCGACGGTGCGATTGCCGTGCATGGTGCGGTAGCTCTCGAGAAGAGCGTCGATGTGGGGATTGTCGAGCGAGCGCATGACGATCGAGAGAGGATGACCGTTGAGAGAATGGGCGAAGGCGGAGAGTTCCCAAGCGCCGAGATGTCCGGTGAGAAAGAGAACACCTTTGCCACGGGCATAGGCGCGCTCGAAATTTTCGAAACCGTCGTAGATAACAATGCGGGAGACATTCTCGCGGGTGTAACGAGGGAAGAGGCAGACTTCGGCGAGCTGGCGTCCGAGAGAGATGAATTCGCCGCGCAAGATGCGGCGGCGCTCACGCTCGGGCATATCGGGGAAGGCGAGTGCGAGGTTGCGCAGGCCGACGCGGCGCAAGCGCCTGTGAAGCGTATAGACGGCGAGGCCGAGGGTGATGCCGATGGCGCGCGCCAAGGGACGGGGGAGCAGGCCAATGAGTTTTATGAAGGGCCAGACCAGGGCGTATTCGAGGCGTTCGCGCAATGGGGGAGTTTCTCGGTTTCAGTCGTCAGTTCTCAGTAAAACCTTTCACGCATCTGCTGAGAACTGAGATCTATTGAGGGCTGAGAACCGGAACTGAGAACTTTACTACTTTGCGGCTTCCTGCGCCCATTTGGCCAGCGTGCTCAAAAAGGGATAAGCCTCTTTGGGAGCGTCGATGTTGCCGGTGAGAGACGTTTTGAAGGGCACCATGCGGCCGTAAAAATCGCGAGTGCTGCTCTTGTCCTGCTTGATGACGGCGCCGGAGAGTTCGAGACCGGCGAAGAGTCCGCGGGAACGGGAATAGGTGAGGACCTGGGCACGCATTTTCCAATCGGTATCGGCAGCGGCGTGGCGGCCGACGGGGCCGGCGGCGGCGCTGGCATCGGCTCCGAGTTTGAACTGGCTGGCGAGCAGGTGGTCCATGCCGCCTTTGTTCATGATGAGCATGATGAGATCGGTGGCCTGGGCTCCGATCTGCAATCCGAAGCTGCCACCGCCGATGGTGAAGAAGGCGGGCGCGCTCCATCCTTTGGGAGTGCGGCAACTGGCGACGCCTCTGCCGTAGCGGGCGCCAAAGACGAAGCCTCCGTTGAGGAGTGAGGGGACGACGGCGACGCACTCGGCTGATCCGAGTACTTCTTGCGGGATGCCTTTGTCGGGAGCGGCCTGAATTTCGTCGAGGACGGTGCCGGCAGCGTCGATGCGTCCGGAAGCCTTGGTGACGTCGGCGGCTTGGGTGTTTTCGTCAGTGATGGCAAAAATCGCCGTTTGGAAACACGTCAGGAAACCAAGGAGCAGCAAAAGAACTAGGGAATTGCGCATCACACCTCACCTGGGAGCTAGGAGTATGGATTTATGTGTCTTAATTGTATTCGATGCGGGGATTGGGACAGGGGATAACCGGGGTGACCAGGGTGAGTCGGGTTCGCCGACGGTGTGGAAAGATTAGCAGTAGAAGGCGTTAAGAAGGGCTGTTAAAGGGTGGAAGGAGAATGGAGAGGGACGGGAAGTGACGTGAGTCGGGAATTGCTGGGGCAAAAAAATGCGGGGCTGAAATCGGCGACCCTAATCTCCGTTTCCAACCCCGTCTCCCAGGTTCTGTGGTAGGTGAAGCGAGTATGGGGCAGGTAGGAAAAGCCGACAAGATTACCGAGGTCACTGTACTGGGGTAACCGAAGGTGGATTGAGCCTCAGGGGCGTGTGGAATAGTG
>DATEBK010000214.1:0-5256 GCA_035287825.1 Terriglobales bacterium | reverse complement strand
CCCGCGCTCGCGGTGCACCCCATCGAGCTCTGAGAGTATCGATCCCGATGAATCCTTCGTCACCCGCCGCGCTACCCTAGTTCCTTCGTAGCCATTGCGCAACAGCGCGAGGGTAAAAAGCGAACAATCTTCATCGCCGGGGCAGTGTTTCTGCCGCCGGGTCGTATGTCAGAAGCTTCGACGGGAACGTCTCCAGCGAGACCTGCGCTGCATAGGGCGCACGAATTTTAGCCAGCCCCGCCAGCCGCCGTCATTTGGGGTGAGATTGCAGCGCGCTCGGGGGAACGCCCGAAGAAACGAAAAGCAGGAGCGACTCAGCCGCTGCGTTGTAGCGCGGACGCTGACGCTTCTGAGTTCATCCATAACCCCAATGGTCAACTACGCGCTAACACTCAGCCCAGTGCCGGAATTGCCCTGATTCTGCTGTTTGAAAGTTCCCGCAAGGCTGGCAAAGGCCGATTGCGCTCCCGCGAGATCTCCTGCTTGCAGCGCCTGCCCGATAGCCTGGAAATCCTGAGCGCGATCGGTCCTCTGGTAAGGCTGTCCGTTGGCATTAGGACCGTTCTCGCCGAGCGCGGTTAGAGTGGTGAAATCCTGCGCTGCCGCGGTCAGGTTTCCAGCTTGAAGGTCCTGTCCGAGTTGGTTGAGATCGGTCTGCCGTTGCTGACGGTAGGCTTGCAGTTGCTGGTAGATCGACGGAGTAGCGTCGGACGATGTGGGAGTGTTGGTGCTCTTTGGCGCACTGAGGTTTACGATCGTGGCCGTATTCTGCGGAGAGGTGGCCAGATTATTGTTTTGTTTGCTGCTTAATGCGGCAAATGCTGCCTGGGCTCCAGCCAGATCGCCAGCTTGCAAATCCTGGCCGATGGTTTCAAAAGACTGTGCCTTGCTGGACTTGGAAAAGGGTTCGGCATTGGCGAACGGTCCGCCTTGTCCGAGAGCTGCCAAGGTGCTGTAGGCTTGCTGTGCGCCGGTCAGGTTTCCACTCTGAAGGGCGCTACCGAGCTGGCTCAGGTCTGTTTGGCGGTCCTGATAGAAAGTTTGAAGTTCCTGATAAATCGACTGGCTGGAAACCGGTGCGGTTGACATAAGTCTTCTCCCAGAGGCGACTTGCCGACACTTTACAAAACCGACGGAGTCGCCGCTCTACAGATTTCATCGGTTGATTCACAAAGCTACTTTAGGGAAATCGCGGGTTACCGAGGCTCAACACGCTGCATCAGAGTTAAAGTGCCGGGGAGAGCGCCGGGGAAAAGCTTTGGCCTGGAAAGGCCGCAGGCGTTTCAGGCATCTGACGACCAGAAAATCATGACCAAAACATTAGGGCGGGGCCGGAATGTCCGCTTGTCCATTTTCCTTTTTTTCACGTGGCCGTTATAATCGGCGTTCGCCCTAATCCCTTGCGATAGTTGACGCAAGACAAGCCCCGACCAGGAGGCTGCATCATTCCTGGCGCGGCTGGCCCCCGGTCAGACCCTAGTGGCCAGTCCAAGTCATGTTGTTCGGTCAATCGAGCCATGTTGTGCATCACTGGAGGCGCTGTAAGCAAAATGAGAAAACTTGTCCCCTTGGTTCTGGTAGCTTTGGCTCTTCTGGGTATTTCTGCGGCTCAGAGCGTCCCACCCATCAATATTTTTGGCGGCTACTCTTATTACAGCCTCGATCTGCCTGGGAATTCCAGCACGGGGACGACTTCTAACCGGTTGGGGATGAACGGGTGGGATGTGTCCGGCTCCTTCTTCAACTGGCATCGCCTTTCCGGGGAGGCCGACGTGAGCGGCCACACGATAAGCAATTGCGTGAGCGAGAACTTCAGCTGCAGCAACTTGTCTTACATGTTCGGACCGCGGCTGACGCTTCGGCAAGCCCACAAGCTGAATGTGTTTGTCCATGGCCTGGTCGGCGAAGACCACGCTACTGTGGCTTACAATGGCAGTTCGGTGACTGACAATTCTCTGGCCTTTGCCGGCGGAGCGGGCGCCGATTACTGGGTCACGCCTCGTATCGGCATTCAGCTGGGGTCGGTGGACTACGTTTACACTCGTCATTTGAATGACTTCGATGTTCCCATCCAAAGCAACTTCCGTGCGTCCTTTGGAGTCTCTTTCCGCTTTGGCGGAGAATACTCGGGAGGATCGGCGCCAAAGGCTCGGCCATCTTCGTCAGCGCCTGCTTCCAGTCAGCCAGCGGCAACGGTTGCGGTTCGCCAACCGGCGCAGCCATCGCTGAATGCCTCATCGCGCGGCATGGCGATTGCGGCTCTCGGCATTGTGGTCGGTCCGCAGGAGTTTGACGGGGCGAAGATCATAGAGGTCGATCCAGCAGGCATCGGCGAAATGGCATCCATGAAAGCTGGAGACTTGATCAAGACGGTCGATGGCAAACCGATTCGCACGCCGATGGAATTGCTCGCCGAGCTGCAGGACAAGACGGGCAAAGTAAAGATTGGTATTCAGCGCGGTGAATTCTCGACCGAAACGCTGGTTCTGATCGGCGCTCATTGAGAAGCGGGTCTTAGGTGTCAGGTCTCAGGTCTTGGAAAAATCCTGGGACTGGTCGTGCTCGGGTTTACCGGACACCTGAGACCTGAAGTAGTTGTGGCGCGCCCGGAGAGATTCGAACTCCCGACCTACAGCTCCGGAGGCTGCCGCTCTATCCAGCTGAGCTACGGGCGCGTATTGCCAGTGTACATCGTCGGCGCAGACTGCCTCAACGGTTGGGACGAGTCAGTCTTCCATTGAGTCAATCAGTTTTCCACCGCTGCCAGTGAACCTTTCTTCTTCCTCTGATTCGACTGTAGGACTTTCTTGCGCAGGCGTAGCGATTTCGGTGTAACTTCGACAAACTCATCGTCGGCTATGAACTCGATGGCCTGCTCCAGATTGAGGTTGCGGTAGGGAACGAGGCGAATGGCCACGTCCGAAGTTGAGGCGCGCATGTTGGTCAGCTTTTTCTCGCGCACGATGTTGACGTCGAGATCGGTGTCTTTGGCGTTCTCGCCGATGATCATGCCTTCGTAAACGTCGATGCCTGGGCCGACGAAGAGCACGCCGCGTTCCTGCAGATTGTAGAGGGCGTGGGAAGTCGTGAGTCCGGGACGATCGGCGATGAGCGCGCCTGTCGGGCGATGGGGAATTTCTCCCTGCCATTCGATGTAGCCATCAAACAGAGCGTTCATGACGATAGTGCCGCGCGTGTCGGTGAGCAGGGTGCTGCGCAGTCCGATCAATCCGCGACTGGGGACGCGGAACTCTACGCGCACGCGTCCGTAACCGTGATTGTGCATGTTGGCGACTTCGCCTTTGCGGGAGCCAACATGCTCCATGACAACGCCGACAAACTCTTCGGGGATATCGACGGTGAGATGTTCGACTGGCTCCATCAGCTTGCCGTCGATGTGCTTGGTGACGATCTCGGGCTTGCCAACCATGAGTTCGTAGCCTTCGCGCCGCATCATCTCTATCAGAATGGAGAGCTGCAATTCGCCGCGACCGAGAACCTTGAAGGAATCGGTGCTGCCAGTTTCTTCCATGCGCAGGGAAACGTTGGTGAGCAACTCTTTATCGAGGCGCTCGCGGAGATTGCGCGAAGTCACGTAGGTGCCTTCGCGTCCGCAAAACGGAGAGGTGTTGATGGTGAAAAGCATCGCAATCGTGGGTTCGTCGATGACGATGGGCGGAAGCGGCGTGGGATTCTCGGCACTGGTGATGGTTTCGCCGATGGTGATGCCTTCAACGCCGGCGACGGCAATGATGTCGCCGAGCGCGGTTTCGGTGATGTCGGTGCGCTTGAGGCCGGAGAAGCTGAAGAGCTTGGTGATTTTTATTTTGTCGAATGATCCGTCGCGCTTGGCGATAGCGACGTCTTCGCCGGTTTTCATGGTTCCGGAGAAAACGCGGGCAATGGCGAGGCGGCCAAGATAGTCGCTGTAATCGAGATTGGCGACGAGAATCTGCAGCGGTCCGTCTTTGTCTCCTTGCGGAGCGGGAATGGTGTCGACAATGGCTTCAAACAGCGGACGGAGATCTTCGCCATGCGATCCCTGATGGACAGCGGCAGTTCCGGCTTTCGCGTTGGTATAGAGAACGGGGAAGTCGAGCTGATCTTCTTTGGCGTCGAGATCGATGAAGAGGTCATAGACTTCGTTCAAAACTTCCTGCGGACGCGCATCGGGACGATCGATCTTGTTGATTACGAGAATCGGCTTCAGGTTCGCTTCGAGCGCTTTGCTGAGCACGTAACGTGTCTGCGGCAGAGGACCTTCGCTGGCATCGACCAGGAGCATAACGCCATCGACCATCTTGAGAGCGCGCTCGACTTCGCCTCCGAAGTCGGAGTGACCTGGCGTGTCGACGATGTTGATTTTTGTGCCTGCGTAAAATACGGCCGTATTTTTGGCGAGAATGGTGATGCCGCGCTCGCGCTCGAGATCGTTTGAATCCATGACGCGTTCGGCGACGGTTTCGTTGTCGCGGAACGTGCCGCTTTGGCGGAGCATGGCGTCAACCAGCGTGGTCTTGCCGTGATCGACGTGGGCGATGATAGCGATGTTGCGAATGCTTGGGTTCAGGTTAAAAACTCCTCGGGACTACGGATTGGGGCTTAGTACTAGCTTCATAAATGCTTAGTTGGAATGCCAGCCCTTAGGGGCTAAAGCCCGCATTTTTCTGGGGCTGAACGGCACGGCTGAAGCCGTGCCTGCCAAAGCCTTATTTATGAAACCAGTTCTACTACTACTTTACTATGCCGAGGAGATTCGAGGCCCGAACAGCGCGATTCGGGTGCTTTAATTAATTGGATTTTCATTAGGCCGCAGGCGGCGTTTGCGGGGTCGCGGCTGCGCGCAGGCCTGGATGGTTCCTGGAGGCAGAAGCTTTTGGTCGGGTGACGGAACCGAACCCGTCTCCGAATTTAACCTTTGATATTGTGCGTTCAGGAAGACCATGTTGGTGGAGGCGACCTGCATGCCGTAGAACAGGGCGGTCGCTTCTTTGGGTTCGATGCGGCGGTGCAGCATCAACTCACAAACTTCGGAGATGGCGGTCTGGATAGAGACGGCGTCTTCGAGCGGAGGAAGATAGACATGCTCGGAACGGAAAGGATTGTTGTTGTCGATGTTGATTGGGGACGGGCCCATTATCTTGTGGTAGTGGCAGAACAACTCGTCGCGGAGAGCGGGAGATTTGCAGGGATCTCCGTTGCCTTTTCTTTGGGCGCAAGTTTTGTCTGAGTATCCGTCGGAATGTTTGTTTGAAG